>DAOULG010000252.1:0-8063 GCA_034420495.1 Dehalococcoidia bacterium | reverse complement strand
CCGCGCTGCACGGCGGGGGCGACCATGCCGGCGCGCGTCGGCTGGTAGTCCCACTTCGTGTAGTTGCGGACGATCCCGTGCTGGTCGAGCTGCTCCTGCTGCCAGTGGATGGGGGAGGAGCGGCCGCCCGGGACGCCCTGGTCGATGGTGTAGGGGGAGCGGCCGGCGCAGATCAGCATCGCGGCGCCGCCGCGCTGCGCGTTGTGGAGCGCGCCGCCTATCTGCTGCGTTCCGACGTCGACGTGGACGAGCACGGCCTGCGGCCGCCCGGTGACCGCGTAGTGCCCGTGCGCCGCGGCGCCGGCGACCGCCTCGTCGAGGCAGAGCACGACCCGCGGCACCGCCATCCCGAGCGCCTGCCGGCGGGCGATCGCCTCCTGCACCGGGAAGGTGTCGGTCCCGGAGTTGATGTAGAGGGCCTCGACGCCGGCGGCGACGAGCTGCGCGACGAAGAGCTCGGCGCCGTCGGCCTGATCGGTGAGCGCGCCGCCGGCGCTCCCCGCCGCCTGCTCGCGGACCTCGTGTTCGCGGATCGTCATGGCTCACCTCGCACGGGCGGCCGGCACGGAGGCCCGCCGCGGGGCGCCACTCTACACCCGGGACGGGGGCGGCGGCGGCGCGCCCGGCCCGGCTCCCCGGCGCTACGCGGTCAGCAGGCCGCGCACGTAGTCCATCTGGCCGGCGTGGTGCGAGCTGTGGTTGATGAGGCTCACCAGCCGCACGCCGACGGTGGGGAGCGGGTGGTACTGGGGCTCGTCGAGCTCGCGGTCGAGCGCCCCGGATGTGAGCGTGCCGACGTAGTCCATCGTGCGCGCCCACACCGCGTCGTCGTAGTCGAGCAGGAGCCGCGCCTCGGGCGCGCCGACCGCCCTCATCTGCTCCGGCGTGTGGCCGGTGCCGTAGTCCTCGCTCTCGCCGGCCATCCCGAAGCGCTCGTGCCAGCCCTCCTCCAGCCAGGCCTGCCCCCGGCCGGAGAGCCCGGCGATGTGGTGATCCTGGACGCGCATCACGTGCCAGGCGAGCCAGCCGACGGGGTTAGAGCCCTCCGAGGGCTGGTACGCCATGAGCTCGGGCGTGGCGCCCTCGAGCACGCGCCGGATGATGCCGTGCCCGCGCTCGAGCCCGTCGGTGATCAGATCCCGGACCTCCATCGTCACGTCCCTCCCCCACAGCCATCGATCCCCGGCGCGCTCAGGCTACGGCGCGGGGAGGCACCCCTTCCAGCGCGACCGCCGGAGCGCGGCCGTCAGCTCCCGGTGAGCGCGTCCACCCCGCGCCGCGCCAGCTCCTCGTCCTCCGAGGCGGCGAGGCCGGAGACGCCGATCGCGCCGACGCACGCTCCCGCCGGGTCGAGGATCGGCACGCCGCCCCGGAGCACGGTGAGGCCCGGGTCCGCGAGGTCGCCGATGCCGACTCCCATCTCTGAGAGCCTCGGGCCAAGCGCGCCGGTCTCGCTCCGGGTCCGCGCCGCGCTGTAGGCCTTCGCCACCGCCACGCGCGCCGAGAGCGCGTTGCCGGGACCGGAGCGCGCGAAGGCGACCAGCTCCCCCGCATCGTCGACGACGGCGACCGCGATCGGACGCGGATCGTCGGCGTGCCGGCCGAGGATCGCGTCGAGGGCGGTCCGCCCCTCGCTGAGCCCGATCGTCTCCCGGCTGTGCATCGCGCCTCCTCCCGTCCCGGCCTCTCCCCCGTGGTTATACCGCGGGCGGCCCCGCGGTCGGAGCGGGAGGCCGCCGCGGTAGACTCGGGCCGGGTCTCCGGGCGGGCCGCGGGAGGGCACGTGGGCGAGGCAGCGTCGCGCGACGGGCTCACGATCCACTACGAGGTCGACCTCCCGAGCGGGGAGCGTGCCCCGGCGGCGGAGAGCGTCGTGCTCCTCCACGCGGCCGGCGCCGACGGCTCGTCCTGGGAGCGCCTCGGCTGGGTCGAGCCGCTGGTCGCGCGCGATCTGCGGGTGATCCGGCCCGACGCGCGCGGCTACGGGAGAAGCGACCGCGTCACCGAGCCGCGGCTGCTCGCGGGATCGCCCTGCGTCGACGACGTCGCCTCAGTCCTCGACGCCGAGGGAGTCGAGGCGGCGCATCTCGCCGGGTACTCGATGGGGGCCTGCCACGCCATCCGCTTCGCCGAGGCGCACCCGGAGCGCGTGCGCTCACTCACGCTCGGCGGGGTGATCGTCGGCGCGCTCGCGATCCAGGGCCTCCACCTCGCGGCGGAGGAGCGGGCGGAGGAGCAGCGCCGCGCGGCCCTGCTCCAGCTCGACGGGGCGCTCGCGCGGCTCTCGGGCTATCCGGCGGAGGTCGTGCGCGCGGCGCGCGAGGTGGTGCGGACCGATCCCTGCTCGAGGCCCGACCTCTCGCGCGTGCAGGCGCCGGCGCTCATCGCCGCCGGCGGCGACGACCCGGCGGCGGAGCCCTGGATCCGCATGGAGCTGGCGCGGCTCCTTCCGGGAGCGCGCGTGCTCGTGCTCGAGGGGCGCGATCACGTCGGCTGTCTCGCCGACCCGCGCCTGCGCGACGCGGTCGTCTCCTTCCTGGACGGGCATCGCTCCGGGCCGGCGGGGGCGGCGCCTTCGCTATAGTGCGGACCGCGGTCGGGGCGGCGGAGGGAGCGGCGAGATGGCGGCGCGGACCTACGGCATGGGCGTGATCGGCACGGCGTGGGCGGCGGCGGCGCCGCTCCCCGCGTTCTCGACCTACGAGGGGCTGGAGCTCCGCGCCATCGCGAGCGGGCGCCGGGAGCGGGCCGAGGCCGCCGCCGAGAAGTACGGCATCCCGCACGCCTCCGACGACTACCGCGAGATGCTGGCGATGCCCGACGTCGACATCGTCTACATCGCGGGGCCCAACGAGCTGCACCGCCCGATGGTGCTCGACGCCGCCGCCGCCGGGAAGCACATCCTCTGCGAGAAGCCGATAGGGCTGAACATGGAGGAGGGGCGCGAGATGCTGTCGGCGGTGGAGGCCGCGGGCGTCGCCCACGTCGTCTGCATGACGATGCGCCCCTTCGTGACGCACGGCTACGTCAGGCAGCTCGTCGCCGAGGGGGTGATCGGGGAGCCGCGCCACTACAGCTACACGCAGTTCGCGGGCTGGGGCGGCCGCGGCTGGGGCTGGCACCGCGACGCCTCCCGGGGCGGCGGGATGCTGATGGCGGTCGGGAGCCACTACGTCGACATGGCGCGCGAGTTCGTCGGCGAGTGGGCGAGCGTCTCGTGCGAGCTGCGCCACTGGACCGAGGAGGTTCCCGACGAGCAGGGCGTGATGCACCGGGTCACCGCCGACGAGGGCTTCGCGCTCCTCGGCTCCTCGCGCTCCGGCGCCGCCATCACCATCCACACCTCGTCCAACGTCCCCGGCGTGCGCGGGCGCCGCGTGGAGCTCTACGGCAGCGAGGGCGGCGTCGTCATCGACGGGGACGAGCTGGGCTCGGGCGCCACGGTCCGGGTCTCGCGCTTCTCCGAGGGCGGCACGCCGCGCGTCGTCGAGGTGCCGCCGCCCGACGACCCGCCGGAGGTCGCCGCCTGCGCCGAGCGCCGCTTCGGGACGATGGCGCACGCGCTGATCACGGCGATCGAGAGCGGCGAGCCGCGATCGCCCAACCTCGTCGACGCGCTGCGCGTGCAGGAGATCCTCGACGCGGCCATCCGCTCGGCGCGCGAGGGGGTGGTGGTGCGGCTGCCGGAGCCGGCGGCGGGCTGAGCCCGGGCGGGCGCCGGTGGCGGCGGAGATGCGGGGACGCTCGCCCGGCGGGGCCGACCGCCGGTGATACTCGACGCGCGCGCCCTCCCCGACGGGGCCGAGCTCGATAGCGACCTGGTGATCGTCGGCGGCGGTCCCGCCGGGCTCACGCTCGCGCGCGCGCTCGCCGCGGACGGGCCGCGCCTCCTGCTCGTCGAGTCGGGCGGGCGCGACGCGGACGACGGGGCGCAGCGGCTCTCCGCGCTCGAGGAGAGCGCGAGCGACCTCCACCCGCACGGCGAGACCCGCTGGCGCCGGCTCGGCGGCACCGCCCACATCTGGCACCGCTCCGCCGATCGCTGGGCGCGCTACCTCCCGCTCACCCCGCTCGACCTCGAGCGGCGCGACTGGGTCCCGGACTCGGGGTGGCCCTTCGGCTGGGCGGAGCTCGAGCCCCACCTCGCCGGAGCGCTCGAGGTCTGCGGGGTCCCGGAGCCCTCCCTCCGCGTCGAGGACTGGGAGAGCGCCGAGGCGCCGCGGCTCCCGCTCGATCCGTCGCGCTTCGAGACGGCGGTGGAGACCTTCGGTCCGCCGGAGATCTTCACGGAGCGCTACCCCCGCGAGCTCGCCTCGGAGGCCGGCGTCACGATCCTCACCAACGCGACGGCGGTCGCGCTCGAGCAGCGGGAGGGGTCCGAGGCCGTCGAGCGGGTGCGCCTCGCCGTGCTCGGGGGCGGGCGGCGCGTCGCGCGGGGGCGCCGCTTCGTGCTGGCGGCGGGCGCCGTCGAGAACGCCCGGCTGCTCCTGCTCTCGGCCGGGCGCGAGGCGGCGGGCATCGGCAACCGCCGGGGGCTCGTGGGGCGCTACCTGATGGAGCACGCCAAGGTGCACGCGGGGATCCTCACCGCCCGGAACCGCGCCCTGATGGGGCGGACGGCGCTCTACGACGTGAGGCGCGTCCGCTCAGGGATGGTCGGCGCGAAGCTGGCGCTCGCCGGGGCGGCGCAGCGCGAGCTCGGGCTGCTCGCGAGCGCCGCCCGGCTCGTGCGCGCCGGGGGGATCCGCTGGTCCCGCGCGGCCGCCGGCGAGCCGGCCTTCGACGTCGAGCTGCAGACGGAGCTCTCCCCCGACCCCGAGAACCGCCTCACGCTCTCCCCGCACGGCCGCGACGAGCTCGGCCTGCCCCGGGCGTCGCTGCGCTGGCGCTGGGGCGAGCGCGAGCTGGCGAGCGTCCGCCGCACGGAGCGCCTGCTCGCGAGCGAGCTCGAGCGCTCGGGCGTCGGCCGCCTCGAGCTCGGGGACCCGGACGCCCTCCCCGAGCTGACCTCTCCGAGCTCGCACCAGATGGGGACGACCCGCATGCACGACGACCCGGCGCGCGGCGTGGTGGACGGGAGCGGCCGCGTGCACGGCGTGCCGAACCTCTGGGTGAGCGGCGCCTCGACCTTCCCGACCGGCGGCTACGCGAACCCGACCCTGACCATCGTCGCGCTCGCGCTGCGCCTCGCAGGCGAGCTCCGCAGACGGGAGCGCGCGGGAGAGCGGGGGATCGCGGCGGGCGACGCGGAGGGGCCGGGGCCGGGGGGCCGCTGAGAGAGGGGGGAGGCGATGCCGACGCGCGAGGAGGTGGTCGCGGCCGGGCGGGCGATGCGGGAGAGGCTGGGGCTCACCCCGCCCGCCGCGCTCGCGGCCGTGCCGGGGCTCGAGGAGCACTCGACCGAGGCGATCTTCGGGGCGATCTGGGCGCGCCCGGGACTGGGGCTCCGGGAGCGGATGCTCGCGACGCTCTCGGCGCTCAGCTCGCTCCAGCGCCTCGAGCAGCTGCGCCGCTACGTCGGCGCCGCGCTCACCGTGGGGCTCACGCCCGCGGAGGTGGAGGAGGTCCTCGTCCACTGCTCGGTGCATGCCGGGATGCCGACCGCCGCCGGATCGCTCCGCGTCGCGCACGAGGTCTTCGCGGAGCGCGGGGTCGAGCCGGCTCCGCGCGCGATCCCCGGGCGGACGCTCGAGGAGGCGGAGGAGCTCGGCGCCGCCTTCCGGGGGCAGCTCGTCGGCGAGAGCGCCGCTCCCCCGCCCTACCTCCGGGCCGCCGCGGAGCTGCAGCCGGAGCTCGGCCCCTGGACGAGGCGCTACGCCTTCGGCGGGATCTTCCAGAGGCCGGGCCTCGACGCGCGATCACGCGTCATCTGCAGCATCGCCTCGCTGGCGTCGCTGGGACACGAGGCCCAGCTCCCCGCCTTCGTGCGCGGAGCGGCGCGGGCGGGGATCACGCGCGAGGAGCTGGGCGAGCTCCTGCTGCAGGTGGGGCCGTACGCCGGGATGCCGGCGAGCGCCAACGCGATCACGGTCGCGGCGCGAGAGCTCGGTCCCGCCCCCGGCGAGAGCGCGCCGTAGGGGTCCCCCCATCGCGTGGCCGGGGCGCGCCCCGGCGGGGGGACTAGGCTAGGCGAGCGCCGCGACGGCCTCCGCCTCCGTACGCGCGGCGCCGCCGCCCTGCGCCAGGCAGGGAGGGCAGGTCGGCTCGGGCGGCGCGCCCATGTCGAAGAGGCGTACCTGCTGCGGCACGGAGGCGATCAGGAGGCCGCAGACGGTCCCCACGCGCTGCGCGTAGTAGAGCCGGGTCTCCATCTCCTCGGCATCGTGGAGCACCACCCAGTGCCAGTCGTCGGCGAGATCGTCCATCGCCTTGGCGACGATCCGAACGTCCGGCACCGCCCGCACCTCCCCCGCGCCGCGCGCGACGCCGGTGTACGGTACGCGACACAGGCGCGGTTCGGGGGAAGCGGAGACGGGCGATGCGCGGCTACGCCTCCTGCCGCTGGGGACAGGTCCACTACCGGGCGGCGGGGACGGCCGAGGGCGGAGCGCGCCCGGCCGCGCTCCTCTTCCACGAGTCGCCGCAGTCCTCGGCGATCTTCGGGCGAGCGCTTCCCCTCCTCGGCGAGCGCATCGCCGCCTACGCGCTCGACACGCCGGGCTACGGATACTCCGACCCGCCGCCGGGCCCGCGCTCGATACCCGAGTACGCGGCGGCGATGCTGGAGGCGGCCTCCTCGCTCGGCCTCGATCGCTTCGCCGCCGTCGGCGTCCACACCGGCACCGGCATCGCGCTGCAGATGGCGGTGCAGGCACCGGAGAGGGTGAGCCACCTCGTCATCTCGGGGACGCCGGGCGCGATGCGCGAGTGGCGGGCCGGCTGGCTCGCCGATCCGCCGGGACCGATGGAGCTCGCCGGCGACGGCTCACACCTCCGGAGCCAGTGGCGGAACGCGACCGGCCGCGGGGGGAGCGCGGATCTCAAGCTCGCGACCCTGATGACGGCGAGCGTGCTGCGCATCCACGAGCGGTGGGGCTGGGCGCTCGACGGGGTGGCGCGTCACGACCCCGAGCCGGACCTGCGCGCGCTCCGCTGCCCCGTGCTCGTCCTCGGCGTGGAGTTCGACACGCTCATCGAGGAGGACCGCGAGGCGGCGCTCACCGCGCCCGGAGCGCGCTTCGAGCTCGTCGAGGGCCTCCCGGGACAGCTCCCGTGGCGCGCGCCGCGCCGCTTCGCCAGCGAGGTGACCGCCTTCGTCGCGGCGCCCTGACACGGCTCGGGGAGTCCGGTCCCTCCACTCCGGAATAGCCTGCGGTCGTCGCCGACGTCGCCGGCCGAACGGGGGTCGCGGCCCCGCGGAGGGTGCCGCTACCGCCGTCGCGACTACACTGACCGGTGGGATGGGGCGGCGCGTCCGGACGCCGGCGCTGCCGCCGTCCACCCGTCATGCGGGAGGTCTCTCTCATGCGCGCACTCATCGCCGCCGTCTCGATCATCGCGCTCTCCCTGGCGGTCGCCGGCTGCCGGGGAGACGCCGGGCCGGCCGGCGAGCAGGGGCCCGCCGGGCCTCCGGGGCCGGCGGGGCCCGCAGGGGAGAGCGCCTCCGTGGATCCGGCCGCCATCGTGGACGCCATCGCCGAGGCGAGACTCGACACCGCGCAGCCGCCGGCCGTGCCCCCGAGGTGGGATCCCGCCGAGTACACCAAGCACGTCGTCCGCTCGGCGATCGAGAGGTACGACTCCGAGGGTCTCCACGCCACCCTCGCCCACTACAACACGCCGGAGAGCGTGGACGGCCAGTGGTACGTCTTCATCATCGACGAGAACCAGACGATGCGCGCCCACGCCGCCAACCCCGCCCTGGTCAACCGGCCGGCCGCAGCGGCGGTGGGCCCCCACAACTACCCCGCCGGGGAGGCGGTCGTCGCGGTCGCCGACGAGGACGGCGCTTGGTTCAGCTACACCTTCCCGAACCCGGCCTCGGGCACCGTCGAGGCGAAGCACTCCTGGATGGTCGCCCACGACGGCCTCACCTTCGGATCGGGCTGGTACGAGCGCGCACC
>DAOULG010000251.1:0-4625 GCA_034420495.1 Dehalococcoidia bacterium | reverse complement strand
TCGCCCCGGCGTAGCAGGTCTTTGGCGCCATCCTCCCACGACGGCAGCGCGTAGCCGTCGAACTCGGCAACGGCCACCCATCCTTCCGGTGCCACCTCCTCTTCGATGAGATCGATTCCGTAGTTGTGCAGTCCCCAGGTCTGCGTGCGGCAGCGATAGGACCCGCCGCCTCGATGGCCGAGACGACCTCGTCGGTGTAGTTGGGTCCGTCGCCGTCCCCGAAGCCGACTTCGAGAACGCCTCCGTGATCTCCCAGTCGACGGTCCGTCGTGGCATCGTGCTTCTTGCGCTTGAGCACGTCGTTGGCCCACGGGTTCTCGGGACGTCCGCGGGGCCGGGCTGCTGGGTCATGCCGTCGGCGAGGCGGGAACCTCGATCTCGACCATCTCGAATCGCGTCGCGATCGTGGGGGCGGGCTCGCCGAACTCGCGATACGAGGCGACTACGTCGTCGGGGATGGGCTCGGCGTGGTACGCGATGGCATCGTCGATGGACATCGTGGACTCCGGTACGGGGTCGCCGTCCTCGATCATGAGCTCTATGTGGAAGGTGAGCGCCTCGCGGATCATCGCGAGCATCTCATCCCAGGTGTCGCCGGTGCTGACGCAGCCCGGCACGTCCGGCGCGTGCGCGCTGTAGTTGTTGGGCATCTGCTCGAAGACGACGGCGTACGTCAGCTTCATTCCTGCGAATGCGTTTCCTGGTTGCGGTCGTGGCGCTGGAGGGCATCGAGCGTCAGCGGCCGGCCGGCGCGCTTCGCCTCGAGCCAGCGCTGGAATGACTTCTGGCTCTCGGCGGACGGACGGCCGGCAATCAGGCCTTCGACGCTGATGTCCTCGTCCAGGTCCGGCCAGTGGATGCCCTCGCCCCCACCGATGAGGCGCCAGTTCTCGCGCTCCTCCGGCGTGGCGTGGGTGAGCCGCGGGTACCAGTCGAGCGGCACGGAGATCGTGCGGCCGTCCGAAAGCTCGGCGGTCAGCGTGTGACCGGAGACCGTAACGGTCTCTGCTTCAGGGACGCTCACCTCAAGTGTCGAAACGCTCATTCCACGCCTCCATGAACAGCGTCTCGTTCTCCACGACGGTTCGCGTGATCCGCCGTATGTCGGGGGGCCTCAGTCCTCCGCTCCGCTCGAGCCTGACGGCTGCAGCCAGAACTTGGCCGTCTGGCGGTCCCGCTCAACGTGGACGTGCGGCGGTTCCTCCCGATCGCCCGCGTAGAAGAAGCGGTATGGCCCCTCCGTCAAGACCGTCGGCATCTCGCCACCCAGTCTATCGGAGGCCTGTCCGCAGGGCCCGGCGGGGCGTCAGCTTCTCACGACGTCCGAGAGCAGCCCCGCGATCTCCTTCTCCAGCGCCTGCAGGTCCGCCTCGATCTCCTCGAGGAGGCGCGCCGGCTCATACACGTAGAAGTGGCGGTTGAGCGGGAGGCGCTCCTGATCAGCGCGACGGCGGTGCGGGGTGAGGTCACGGTCGAGGGAGTGCTCCCGATCGAGGACCCCGGTGTTTTTCTCAGAAAGTGGAATTTAGGCCCACTGAACGAACATCGGCATGACCACGTGGACGAAGGACTCGTCCCCGACCGGTCGGAAGACGCCCGGGCTCGAGGGGGAGGAGGTCTCCAGCGCGACCCGCTCCGTCCCGACGACCTGCAGGACGTCGGTCAGGTAGCGGCCGTTGAAGGCGATCTTCGCCTCCTCGCCCTCGACGATGCCGTCGATCTCGCCCTCGTTGGTGCCGATCTCCTCCGCGCGGGCGCTGATCAGAAGGCGGCCCGGCTGTCCGAGCTCGCCCTCGTTTGCAACCAGTCTCACGATGCCCGAGCCGTCGCGTGCGAAGATGGAGGCGATGCGCGCCTCGCGCATGAACTCGTCCAGCAGCACCTCGGTGCGCGTGCTGTGGCTCGGGGGAATCAGCTGCTCGTAGTTCGGGAACGTCCCCTCGATGAGCTGCGCGACGAGGGTGGCGTGGCCGATATCGAACTGGGCCTGGCGGCCCGAGGTGTTGAAGGTCACGGCGACCGTCTCCTCGCCGGCCTCGGGGAGCAGCCTCAGCAGCTCTGCGAGCGCCCGGGCCGGAACGATCGCGGTACGCTCCTCGGTCTCCTCCGGCAGCTCGAGGGTGTGGACCGAGAGACGGAAGCCGTCGGCGGCCGCGAGGATCACCTTCGCGCCGCTGATCGCCATCTGGACCCCCGTCAGCACGGGACGCGCATCGTCGGTGGCCGCGGCGAAGACGACCTGGCTCAGGGCGCGCCGGAGACCCGCCGCCGGGATGCGGAGGGCCGGCAGGTCGGAGACCGGCGGAATCGGGGGGAACTCCTCGGGGTCCATGCCGCCGATCGAGGCCTCGTTCCGCGAGCACGAGAGGTGCACCTGCCGGGAGCGCTCGGCGAGCGTCATCTCGATCTGCGACGGCGGGAGCGAACCGACGAACTCGGAGAGGAGCCTCGAGGGGAGGGTCAGGGAGCCGGGCGTGAGGACCTCGCCGGCGATCGTGTAGGTGATCGCGATGGTCTCGGCGTCGGTGGCGCTCAGCGTGATCGAGCCGTCCGCCGCCTCGACGAGGATGTGATTGGTGATCGGCAGCGTCGTGCGAGCGGGTATCGCCCGCGCGACCGCGGAGAGGCCCCGGTTGAGATCCTCCTGCTGGCAGTTGAGTCGCATTCCGCGCCTCAGTCTATTCGCTCATGTGCGTGCGCGCTTGCGCGAGCATCTCCGAGTATAGGGGGAGTGCGGAGCGCGTAGCAACGACGGCGCCCCGCACTGCTCAGGAGATGCCGGGCGCCTCGACGACCTCGCGCAGCGAGGTGATGTCGAGATCCGCGCGGGGGATGTCGTCGGGATACTCGCCGGTGTCGCCGCGCCGTATCCATGCCGCGCGCAGACCGGCGTGCTTCGCCCCGTGGATGTCGGCCTGCGGCGAGTCGCCCACGTAGAGCACCTCCTGAGGATCGCAGCGCAGCCGACGGCACATCGCGTCGAAGACCACGCGGTGCGGCTTGTAGGCGCCGAGCGACTCCGACGACGCGATCGCGGAGAAGCGGAGCCGTGCCCGCGCGATGGCGCTGTGCAGGAAATCATCGTCGGCGTTGGAGAGGAGCCCCACCAGAAGCCCCCCCGCCGCGACCGCCTCCACCGCCTCCCCGGCGTCCTCGTAGGCGTCGGTCTCGGCGAGATGGAGGCGGAGCCTGTCGGCGGAGGCCACGGCGTCGCCCGCGAGATCGTGCTCCCGGAAGGCGTGCTCGAACTGCCGCCGCCAGATCTCCCACGTCGAGATCCACGGCGGGAGGGGGCCCGCGATCATCCTCTCGCGGTCGACGGAGCCGTCGTCGCGCGCGTGCTCCGCCCACGGGCCGACGCGCACGAAGGACTTCCTGACGGTGTCGACGAAGCCGTCGAGATCCGGCTCGAGGCCCTGCTCGGCGAGGAGCGAGGCCATCATCAGCCGGTGCTCGGTCTCCGTAAAGCGGAAGAGGGTGCCGTAGGCGTCGAAGACGACGGCGCGGATCGGTGCAGCGGGGGCGGGGCGCTCGCTCATCCGCGCGGGCCCGGAGCCGGCCTCACCCGCCGGCGGGGCGGGCCGGCGACCCCGGTCGCGACCCCCGTGCTCGGGCGTTCATCGGCTCCGCCCTCCGGCCGGCTCCCGGCGCCGCGCGCCAGCCCCCGGAGTGTAGGGAGGGGGCCGGCTCCGCGACAGCCCCGGCCGGGGCGTCCCCCCCGGATCCTCAGGACCCGCCCGCGGATCGCCGCGCGCGGGCGGCCTCGCGCAGCTGCCGGCCGAGGTCGCGCCCGACCCGCGCGGCGTCGGCCGCGGGGCCGACCGCGTCGCCGACGAGCGGCAGGGCGTCCGCGCCGTCGGAGAGCATCGCCCGCAGCGACACCAGGCCGTTCTCCACCGTGGCGTGCGCCCCGACGGGGGGAGCGGCATCGTCGCCCCAGCCCTCGAGCACGGCACGCTCCGCCGCCGTCGCCGCCCGCGTCGGGGCGTGGTCGAGCGCCTCGAGCAGCGCGAGCGTGCGGGCGTCGCCCGCGCGGCACTCGATCGCGATCGCGCCCTGCGCCGGCGCCGGCACGAACTCGCCCGCGTCGAAGATCTGCGTCGCCTCCCCCGCCCGGCCGAGGAGCGCGAGGTCGGCGAGGGCGACCAGCATCGCGTCGCAGCGCCCCTTTGCGCCGGGGCCCGGTCCCTCCTCGAGGCCGCACCCCGCCTCGGAGGTCGCCAGGTCGGGCCGGATGGCCCGGAGCAGGGCGGCCTCCCGCGCGGAGCGCACCCCGACGCGGGCGCCCGCGGGGAGGTCGGCGAGCCGGCGGCCGCCGGGGGCGACGAGCGCCTCGCGCGCATCGACCCGCGGCAGGACCGCGCCGAGCACCACCCCCGGGCCGCGCTCGGCGGGAAGGTCCCCGAGCGGGTGCGCGCTCGCGTCGGCGCGTCCGTCGAGGAGGGCCTGCCGCTTCGCGCGCACGAGGGAGCCGCACTCCCCGCGCGCCCGGGCGCGGTCCGGGTCGGCGCCGGACCCGACGGCGACGACGGAGGCGGGCACCGGCCCGGGCGCCCGGGCCAGCGCCTCGACGACGGACGCCGTCCGCGCCCGCTCGAGGCGCGAGGCGCCGGATGCGATGAGCA
>DAOULG010000250.1:0-11387 GCA_034420495.1 Dehalococcoidia bacterium | reverse complement strand
ATGTCGCGGCCGGCGCAGAAGAAGCGGCCGGAGCCGGTGACGACCCCCGCGCGGATCTCGTCGTTGCGGTTGATCTCGTCCCAGCAGGCGACGATGTCGCGGTGAATCGCGGTGTTGAGCGAGTTGAGCGCCTCCGGCCGGTTGAGCGTGACCACCGCGATGTTGCCGCGCAGTTCGAAGATGCCGGATTCCATGTTGCTCAGATCGACGCCGTACAGTGCCATATGCCCCCCTATTCGGCCCGCGTCGGGCCCGCTGCTCCTACTCCTGCGGCGCACCCGGAGGCCCGGGTCGACGCCTCATTCCGCCAGGGCCGGACGAGAGCGGGCACCGCTCGCCGATGGACGGCACCCCCGCCGGCCCCGGATGGCCGGATACTATCACTCAAGCGGCGCTCTCACCACGGCATCGATCGTGCGCAGCCGATCCTCGGGCGTCTCGCCGAGGCTCCCCCCCGAGGCGACGATGACGTGGTCGGCCACCCCCACGTAGCGCTTGGTCAGCTCCTCGCGCACCTCGTCCGCGGGGCCGGTGATGGCGATGCGATCGATGACGTCGTCGCCTATCAGCCGCGAGGCGCGGTCGAGGTCGCGATCGGTGAGCACCGCCTTGCGGATCGCCTCGTAGCGATCGCCGATGCCGTAGTACTCCAGGATCCCCTGGTAGCTCTTGGTCGAGAGGTAGTTCGCGATGGTCTGCCCGGCGAGGTGGCGGGCGATCTTCTTGTCCGGGTGGACGACGGTCGTCGCCCAGACTCCGAACTCGAACGGCGCATCGTAGCCGCTCTTCGCGCGGCCGGCGTCGATGTTCGGCCGCACCACGTCCCGCAGGTAGTCGGCGCCGACGGTCGGATGGCCGCAGAGGCCGTCGGCCACCTCGCCGGCGAAGCGCTGCATGTTCTCGTTGACGGCGGCGATCCAGATCGGGATCGGGCGAATCACGGCGCGGTCGGAGCGGACGGCGCGGATGCCGCGGATCGTGTAGTACTCATCCTCCCAGCGGAAGGTCTCGCCCGCCTCCACCGACGACCAGAAGGACCGCACCATCGAGATCACCGAGCGCAGCCGGTGGATCGGCCGCGGCACGTCGATCCCGTACTGGTACATGTTCTGGAGCTTGGTGCCGGTCGCGATCCCCAGGATGACGCCCCGGTCGGTCAGGGCGTTCATCGTCAGGTAGGACGAGGCGATGGTGACCGGGTTGCGCAGGAAGGCGCGCAGGATGCCGGAGCCGACGCGGATGCCCGGGGCGGCGGCGCACATCGCCGACATGTGCACGATGCCGTCGGAGGCGGGATTGTCGTCGGTCCAGGCGGAGTCGAATCCCGCGTCCTGCGCCTTCTTGGCGTAGACGCCGCGCAGCTTCGAGCCCGGTACGGCGGCCAGCGTCACCCCGTAGTTCATCTCGCTCTCCTCACCCCGTTCCGCGGCGCCGGCGGAGGCTCCCGCCCCTCGCGCGGCGCACACCATCGCTCGCGTGACCCGCGGCGCTCCGCTCCTAGGAACGGGTCGGACGGAAGCCGAGCTCGGCGCCGACGAGCGGCCTGTCGCCGATCGCGCCCGCGCGCTCCAGCTCGGCGATCTCCGCCTCGCCCTTCCCGAGCAGCTCCGCGAATACGTACCGGTTGTCCTCGCCCATCTCGGCCGGCGGATGGGTGATCGGAGGGCGCCGGCCGTTGACGAGCCAGGGCGCACTGTACACGGGGTAGGTGCCGAGATCATCGCGGTAGAGCCACTGGAGGAAGCCGCGGGCGGCGAGCACCGGGTCGGCGTCGATGTCGCGGGGGCGCGTCACGCGCTGGCACGGCACGCCCCGCGAGCGGAGCTGCTGCTCGAGCGTCGAGGGCTCGCGCTCGGCGCAGAGGGCGGCGAGCAGCTCGTCGAGCGCCTCCGGGTCGCCGGCGTCCACGCCGGCGGGCGCGCCGAGCGCCTCGAGACCGGCCACAAGCGCGTCGCGCTGGGCATCGCCGCCGCACGAGATGGCGACCCAGGCGTTCTCGCCGGCGCAGCGGTAGATGGCGTGCGGCCAGCGCCCCGGCACGCCCCGAGCGTCGAAGCCGACGCCGGCCTCCGTGGGGATGCCGAGCTGCGACTCGAGGAGCGTCTCCGCCGAGTAGGTCGTGCAGGTCTCGACGCAGGAGACGTCGACCTGCACCGAGCGGCCGGTGCGCTCCCGCGCGCGCAGCCCCTGCACGACGTGGTAGGCGAACGCGATGCCGTTGACCGGATCCCCGTAGGCGCCGAGCGGAGCGGAGCCCTCCCCCTCGTAGCCCGTCCCGACGAAGAGCCCCGCGAACGCCGCCTGCCCGTCGCCGAAGAGCCGCCACCCGCCGCGAGGCCCGTCCTCGCCGTAGCCCGAGAGCGTTGCGAAGACGACCCGCGGGTTGAGGGCGCGAAGCCGCTCGAAGGAGATGTTCTGCCGCTCGCGCGTCCCCTGCGACATGTTCGTCACCACGACGTCCGAGCGCGCGACGAGCTCCTCGAGCAGGCCCTGGCCCTCGGGACGGGTCAGCTCGACGCCGGCCGAGAGCTTGTTGCGGGCGAGGCCCAGCCACATCACGTAGCGATCCCACGGCTTCTCGCCGGGATCGTGGCGCGGGTAGCTCGCGTGCGGGCGCGGCGGGTCGGTGAAGCCCCGCAGCATGTCCATCCACTCCAGCCCCTCGAGCTTGATCACCTCGGCTCCCAGGTCGCCGAGCATCGTCGCGCCCTTCGGCGCGGCCCAGGTGTTGGTGAGGTCCAGCACGCGCACGCCGGCGAGAGGGAGGAGCGGGTCGCGCCACCGGCGCTCCCCCGGCGCATCACCGCCCCGGTCGCCGGGGCGCGGCGGGAGCTCGCCGAGCAGCTCCGCGAGCGGACGTGTGGGAGGGGCCGGAGCGCGCCTCACGGGCAGATCGTCGTGGCCGGAGAGGCGGCCGGCGCCGACCGGGAAGCGGACCCGCTCCCCGGCGGCCTCGACCTCCTCGAAGTTGCCGCGCGCCTGCAGCTGCGGGTCGTCCAGCACCTCGCCGGGCGATCGCACCACCGACATCGGCATCCCGGCGTCCTGCGCGGCCTCCACCGCCTCCATCGCGGTGCGCTCGAGGAACCACGGGATCAGGAGCGCGTCCATCTCCTCCATGTGCTGCATGCGGTTGTAGCGCGCCATGAAGCGGTCGTCGCGCTCGAGGTCGGGGCGCCCGATCATCCGCGCGACGCGCGGCCACTCCCGGTCGTGGAAGAGCATGTGCACGGTGCGCCCGTCGCTCGTGGGATAGCCGCTCGCGGCGGCCGTGGGCTTCGCATTCAGCCAGTGCGAGATCTCGTGCCCGTTGTAGAACCAGTTCACCGCCCCGAGCTCGGAGTGCATGTAGAGAGACTCCTGGATGGAGACGTCCAGGAGCGCGCCGGGGCCGCCGCGCTCGCGGGCGAAGCGAAGAGCGGCGACCGCGGCGGCGGCGTGCCAGCCGGCACCGATCTCCGCCTGCGGGCCCTTCATCGGGAGCGGGGTCCGCCCGGCCTCGCCGATCCGGAGCAGCATCGGCCCGCTCGCCTGCTCCGTGAGCTCCGTCCCCTCCCACTCGGCGCCGATCCCGAAGAGCCCGTAGGGCGTGATGCCGCACCAGATCGCGTGCGGAGGATCGTCGCCCTGATAGAGCGCCCGCAGGTCGACTCCGCGCGCGCTCCAGTAGGAGAGCGGCCGATCGTCCACCACGACGTCGGCGCGCTCCAGTAGCTCGTGCAGGGAGGACGCGTCGATCTCACCCCCGGCGTCCACCCCCTCCGTGCCGTAGGCGAACGCCTCGCGGAGGGCCTCCGAGCGATCCCAGCGATCGGGGGCGCCGCCCTGCCCGACGACGCGCACGACCCGCGAGCCGAATCGGCCGAGCAGGAGCGCCGCCTGCGCCGACGCCAGGCCCTGGCCGAGCTGGACGACGATCTCGGCACCCACGGCGGCGGCCCTAACGCGCCTTCCAGACCGGCCGGCGCTTCTCCACGAAGGAGCGCGGCCCCTCGAGGTAGTCCTCGGTCTCCCGGAGCGCGTGGCCGAGCGCGTGGCCGTGGTTGCTCCCGGCGGAGACGCCGGAGCCGTCCTCGCGCATCTGCCAGGCGCCCTCGAGGTAGGCGCGCGTCGCGAGCGGCGACATCTGCATCACGCTGTCGGCGAGCTCGCGCGCCCGCTCGAGCAGCCTCTCCCCCGGCACCAGCTCCGAGACGACGCCTAGGTCGTACATCCTCTGGGCGGAGACGCGCTCGCCGGTCGTCCCGAGCAGCGCCATGCGGTGCCCGATGTTCCACGGCAGCCCGCCGTTAGCGAGGCCGTAGATCTCGCTCGCCGGAACCTGCCCGACCGAGAGGTGCGGCTCCAGGAAGGTAACGTGATCGGCGGCGATCGTGATGTGCGACTCCCACACGAAGATGAGACCGCCGCCCGCCGCCGTCCCGTTGAGGGCGCAGATGATCGGCTTGAAGAAGCGGAAGGGCCACGGCAGGCCCATCACCCGGCGGCTTCCCAGCCGCCCCTCGGAGCCCGACGCCGCCTCGCGCATGTCGGCGCCGGTGCAGAAGTGACGCTGCCCGGCACCCGTCAGGATGACGACCCAGATGTCGTCGTCGTCGCGGGCCCCCTGCCAGAAGTCGGCGAGCTCGGCGTGGAGCTGCGCGTTCAGCGCGTTGCCGCTCTCCGGGCGGTTCAGCGTGACGGTCGCCACGCGGTCCGCGACCTCGACGAGCAGCGTCTCGTAGGGCTCGCCGGTCTCGTAGGAGACGAACTGCCCGGTCACCGACGTCATCACGCAACTCCTCGCTCGTGCGCGGCCCCGGCGGCCGCCGTCGCACTGCCGCCGCGAGCCCGGGGCCCCCGTCCGTCGTCCAGCCTCGTCGACCCGGGAGCGGCCTCCGGCCGCGAGCCGGGTCAGTAAACGCGAATCCCGAACGCGCCGCAACAGCGCGCCGGCCCGTCGGCCGGCAGCCGGCACACGGCGCCCGCCCGCGCCGCCGGATAGCGAAGCGCCGCCTCTCGGCGGCGCTTCGTCGGTGCCTCGACGGGCCCCGTCGGCCGGCTGCCCCTAGAGGTACTGCCGCCGGTCAACCACGTCGCGCAGGCGGTCGCCGAGCGTGTTGATCGACCACACGGTCAGCGAGATGGCGAGCCCGGGGTACATCGCGAGCCAGGAGGCGCGGTGCAGGAACTGCCGTCCCTCCGAGAGCATCGAGCCCCAGCTGGCCGTGGGAGGCGGAATGCCGACGCCCAGGAATGAGAGCGAGGCCTCGATGATGATCAGGATCGCCGCGGAGAACGACCACAGCACGAGCAGCGGCGAGATCAGGTGCGGGAAGACGTGCCGCGCCACGATGCGCGGCGGCGCCGCCCCGATCGTGCGCGCCGCCTCCACGAACTCGCGGTTCTTCACGGAGAGCGTCAGCCCCTCCGAGATGCGCGCGTACGGCCCCCAGAACCAGACGGCGAAGAGGATCAGCAGGATGTGAAGGCCCGGGCCGAAGACGGCCGCGATCGTCAGGGCCATCAGCAGCAGCGGCAGGGCGATCTGCAGGTCGGCCCAGCGCATGATGACGGCCCCGGCCAAACCCCGGTTCCACCCCGCGGTCATGCCGAGGATGACTCCGATCGTCGCCGCGCCGGTCGCGCCGACGACCCCGAGCAGGATCGAGACGCGTCCGCCCACCAGGATGCGCGTGAAGACGTCGCGACCGACCGAGTCGGTGCCGAGCACGTGCTGCGCGTTCACGTTGAGGCCGAAGTCCGGCCCCTGCAGCGCGCTGCGCAGATCCGGCTTGTCCGGATCCCAGGTGATGATGTACGGACCGAGCATCGCCATCGAGACGAAGAAGACGACGACGACGAGCGCGAAGGCGGCCGGCGGGTAGCGGACGAAGCCGACCACCATCCGGTGGTTCCAGATCCGGTCCCAGCGCGATCGGGCGGCCGCGACCTGGAAGGCCTCGGGGGCTGCTCCGATCGCAGCGGCGCCGCCGCCACCGCCGGGGCCACTGACCATGTCGATTGGTGAGTTAGCCATCTGCCACGTCCTGCCTGTTCTCTACGACCGCGGCGACGCGGCCACGGCTGTGCGCTCCCGTTCCTAGCCCTTGCGCCGAATGCGCGGGTCGATGAGGCCGTAGGCGAAGTCCGCCACCAGGCTTCCCGTCAGCACCAGCAGGCCGATGGTGAAGCCCGCCGCCTGGATCACCGGGTAGTCGCGCGTCTTCGCCGCCTCGACGACGAGCGTGCCGAAGCCGGGCCAAGCGAAGACGGCCTCCACGATGATCGCGCTGCCGACCAGCGTCCCGATGTCGACCCCCATGACCGTGATGATGGGGAGCAGCGAGTTCCGCATCACGTGCTTGCGGATGACCTTGGTCTCGGCGAGCCCCTTCGCGCGGGCCGTGCGCACGTACTCCTGCGTCAGCGTCTCCGACACCTGCGCGCGCATCAGCCGCGTGTAGCGCGCGAGCGGGTAGCCCATCAGCGTCGCGACCGGGAGGATGAAGTGTTCGAATCCTCCCGTCCCGAACACCGGCAGCCAGCCCAGGGTGACGCCGAAGAGGAAGATGTAGAGGACCCCCAGGAAGAAGGAGGGGACCGACTGGAAGATGACGGCCATGATCATGGCGAAGGCGCCGATCGCTCCGCGCTTCACGGCGGCGACGGCACCCAGCGGCAGCGCCGTGGCGATGACGAGGATCTTGGCCGGGATCACCAGCTGCAGACTGACCTGGATCCGCTGGATGACCAGGTCACGGGCGGGCTGGAAGGTCCGCACCGAGTCCCCGAAGTCCCCCCGCGAGATCTCGCCCAGGAAGCGGACGTACTGGACGACGATCGGATCGTTGAATCCGTAGGCCTCGCGCAGCGCCTCGACATCCTCCGGATCGATCGCCCCCTCCGTGAGCATCACGACCGGGTCGCCCGACATCCGAGAGACGAAGAAGAGCGTCGAGACGAGCAGGAAGAGGACGATGACCGCCTGGATCGCCCGACGTGCAAGAACCGCACCTGCCATATGTCGTTCCCCTCGCCGGCCCCGGAGCCCCGGGGCCAGTGCGTCGGCGCTCGGAGCCACTCACTCCTCGCGCCGGTGAGCCTCCCATAGCCACACGGCTCGCGCGGGGCACCCCCGGCGAGCCGCCTGCTTGCGCGGACTGTAGCGATAGCGGACCCGGATGTCCACCTTCCCCCGCCGGCGGGAACGGCGCAGCGGGCGTGCGCCGCGTTGCCCGAGCCGCGGCGGGCTCCGACACTGGACCCTCGCCCCGGCCGCCCGGGCGGGCGCGCGGGCGGTGACGCCGGGAGGTCCCCGTGACGCTCCGCCTCCCCACGCCCGCCCTGCTCGCGCTGATCGTCGCCGCGCTCTGCGTGCTGCTCGCCCTCGGCGCATGGCAGTTCGGCCGCCACCAGGAGAAGCAGCGCCTCGGCGAGCGCCTGGGGGAGCGCGCGGAGGAGCCGCCGCTCGCGCTCGCGCGCGCCGACGGGGCGCCGCCGGGCCCGGAGCTCGACTTCCGCCTCGTCAGCATCAGCGGACGCTGGGACCTCGAGCGCGCCCTCATCGTCACCAACCGCGTCCGCTTCGGCACACGGGGGGAGGAGATCGTCGTCCCGCTGCTTCCGGCCGGCGGCGGGCCCGCCGTCCTCGTCGACCGGGGGTGGTACCCGCTCGAACTCCGCGACGAGGTGCGGGCGCGCCTCGCCGGCGAGGCCTCCGGGACGGTCCGGGGGCTGGCCCGGCACCTCGACCCCGGCGGCGCGCGGCTCGTCCCGGGCGCCGGGTGGACCTCTTTCCACCCCGCGTCGATGGCCGGCGCGCTCCCCTACGCGGTCGTCGACTGGGGCCTCCTCGAGGGCGACGCACCGCTCGACACCGGGGCGCTGGCGCCGCCGGACCCGGCCGAGCTGCCGCAGAGGGGCTACCTCCCCTACCGCAACACGATCCCGCACCTTGAGTACGCGCTCACGTGGTGGGGACTCGCGGTCACGCTCGCGGCCGTGGCCGTCGTCCGCCTCTGGTTCGTGCCGCGCCGCCGGGCGGCGGACGGGGAGTCGCGCTAGCCGGAGCCTCCCAGCGCCTCGATCTGCGCGGCGTGCTCGAGGCGGTGCGCGGCGGCAAGCTCGAGCACCCACTCCACCGTGCGCCCGAAGCGCGTCTCGGCCCCGAGCTGCGCGTCGCCGAGCGTCGCGACCGCCGCGTCGAGAGCCGCGGAGGAGTCCTCCAGGGCCGCCAGCGCGTCGGCGGCGGAGGGGAGCGTCAGCTCCGGACGCTCGACCGGATCCCGCTCCAGCGCGCCGGCGATCGCTCGCGCGAAGGCGTAGTCGGCGCCGATCACGTGCTCGGCCGCCTGCCGCGCCGACCAGCTCTCCTCGCCCGACTCGCCGGGCTCGCCGCCCGCAGCGGGCGCGCGCTCCCAGTCCGCGCCCGCTCCCTCGATCGCCGCACGCAGCGGGGGCAGAGCCCCCCGGATCGTCTCACGCAGCTCCTCGGCGCTCGCCATCGGGCGGCCTCCCCTCACCGGTCGCCGGAGCGTAGCATCCCGGGCGCGCGCCGACCGGCCGGGGGGCGCTCCGGCCCCCGGGAACCGGGTTCGCTATCATCGAGGCGCGCCGACCCCGAGGAGAGGCCACCGCGTGACGAGCCCGGAACCGCGCCCCCGGCCGAGCGGTCGACCCGAGACGGCCGGGGCGGGCCCCGCCGCGGCCGGCGGCGAGCGCGACCTGCTCACGCAGGCCGAGGCCCAGGCGCGCGGCGAGCGCCTCTCCGACGTCTCGTACGAGCTGGCGCTCGACCTCACCGGCGGCGCGCAGCGCTACCGCGGCGAGGCCGCGATCCGCTTCCGGCTCGCCGGCGAGGGCGGGACCTTCCTCGACTGCCGGGCCGGCGCGATCGACTCCCTGGAGATCGACGGGGCCCCGGTCGTCCCGTCCTGGACGGGCTACCGCCTCGAGCTCCCGGCGTCGGCGCTCACCGCGAGCGGCGAGCACGTCGTGCGCATCCGCTACGAGAGCGAGTACGACCACACCGGCGACGGCTTCCACCAGTTCATCGACCCGGAGGACGGCGAGGAGTACCTCTACACGAACTTCGAGCCGTACGCGGCGCACCGCCTGCTGCCGTGCTTCGACCAGCCCGACCTGAAGGCGCGGCTCTCCCTCTCGGTGACGGCGCCGGCGGCGTGGGAGCTGATCGCGAACGGGGCCGTGGAGCATCGCGGCGACGTCGCGGGGGAGCGCCGTCTCGTCCGGTTCCGGCCGACGCCGCCGATCTCCCCCTACCTCTTCGCCCTGATCGCCGGCCCCTACCATGCGATCCGCGCCGAGCACGCCGGCCTCCCGCTCGCGCTCTACTGCCGCCGCTCGCTCGTCCGTCATCTCGACGAGGAGGAGGTCCTGGAGGTCACGCGCCGCGGTCTCGACTTCTTCGTCGACTTCTTCGACCGCGCCTACCCGTTCTCGAAGTACGACCAGGTCTTCGTGCCGGAGTTCAACGCCGGGGCGATGGAGAACGTCGCGGCGGTCACGCACTCGGAGCGGCTGATCTTCCGCGACCCGCCCACCGAGAACCAGCGCCTCACGCGGGCGGAGGTGATCCTCCACGAGATGGCGCACATGTGGTTCGGCAACCTGGTGACGATGAGGTGGTGGAACGACCTCTGGCTCAACGAGAGCTTCGCCACCTACATGGCCTACCTCGCGCTGACCGAGGCGACGCGCTTCACGACGGCATGGCAGGCGTTCAACGCCGGGATGAAGGCGTGGGCCTACCGCCAGGACCAGCTGCCGACCACCCACCCGATCGCGGGCGAGGTGGCCAGCACGGAGGAGACCTTCCTCAACTTCGACGGCATCACCTACGGCAAGGGGGCCGCCGTCATCAAGCAGCTCGTCGCCGCGATGGGCATCGAGGGCTTCCGCGCCGGGATGCGCCTCTACTTCCGCCGGCACGCCTTCGGCAACACCACGCTGCGCGAGTTCCTCGACGCGCTGGAGGCCGGCATGCGCGAGGTGGGCGGGGAGCGCGACCTGCACGCCTGGGCGGCGCTCTGGCTGGAGACGCCGTCGCTCAACACCCTCGCCGCGGGGTGGGACGGCGCCGCCGGACGCATCGCCCGGATGCGTCTCTCGCAGAGCGCGCCGGAGGAGTACCCGACGCTCAGGCCGCACCACGTCACGCTCGGGCTGTGGCGCGAGGGAGGGCGCCCGGGCGAGGCGGCCGTCGAGGAGCTGCCGGCCTCGATCGACGGCGCCGAGGCCGAGGTCCCGGCCGCCGCCGGCCGGCCCCTGCCGCTCTTCGTGCTCCCCAACCACAACGATCACGCCTACGCCAAGCTCGCGCTCGACGAGAGCTCGCTCGCCTTCGCCCGCGCGCGCCTCCCCGAGATCGCCGATCCGCTGGCGCGGCAGCTCACCTGGCGGGCGCTGTGGGACATGGTGCGCGACCAGCAGCTCTCGTCGCTCGACTACCTCGAGATCCTCTCGCGCCACCTCGGCCCCGAGCGCGACGTCGAGCTGGTCGAGACGCTGCTCGCCACGGCGCGGGGCGCGCTCCTGCGCTACGTGCCGGAGGAGCGGAGGCTCCCGGCCGCGCACACCTTCTTCGAGCAGGCGTGGGAGCTGCTTCCCGCCCTCCCCCCGGGCGACCTCCAGATTCTCTGGACGCGCACCCTGATCCAGCTGGCGCTCACGCCCGAGGACGTCGAGCGCACCGCCCGGCTCGCCGACGGCGCGACCCGCGTCGCGGGGCTCGAGATCGACCAGCAGATGCGCTGGGACATCGCGGCGCTCTACGCCTGCCACGACCTCCCCGGCGCCGGGGCGCGCGCCGCCGCCGAGCGCGAGCGCGACCCCTCCGACCGCGGCCAGCGCGCGGCGCTGCGCATCGAGACTGCCGCCCCCCGCGCCGACGTCAAGGTCGCCGCCTGGGAGCGGTTCCTGGGCGAGGGCTACGGCTCCCTCCACCTCACGGCGGCGGCGATGAGCGGCTTCCACTGGCCGGCGCAGCGGGATCTGCTCGCCCCGTACGTCGAGCGCTTCTTCGACGATCTCCCGCGCATCGCGCGGGAGCGCGACCGCGAGTTCACGCAGGCCTTCTTCGGGCATCTCTTCCCCCACGACCGCGTCGACGCCGCGCTCCTGGAGCGCTCGCGCGCCGCTCTCGCACGGGTCGAGGACGAGCCGCTCCTCGCGCGCCTGCTGCGCGAGGAGAACGACGACCTCCAGCGGGCGATCCGCTGCCGCGAATTCGCCCGGAGCCGGGGGTAGCCCCGGTGGCGAAGGCGCCGCCTCCCGCTGCGCCGACGCCGCGCTCGGGGGCGAGGGGGCACGACGCAGGCGGCGGCAGACGGGCGCCCCCGCCCGGGCCCGCGGCGCGCGTGCGCCGGCTCGGCGCCGGGCCGCTC
>DAOULG010000249.1:0-5829 GCA_034420495.1 Dehalococcoidia bacterium | reverse complement strand
GCGGCGCCTCCCCCGATGCGGGATCCGCGGCGGGCGGGCGCGAGGGGGATCTCGGCCCGCGGTCGCGGGGCGCGGCGCGGCGGCCGGCGCGAGCGCCCGCGGCGAGCGGCCCCGCACCCCCGCGCCCCGGCGCCGTCCCGGGAGGCGCGGTGCGGCCTCCCGCCCGGCTCCCGCTAGCGGGCCGCCGCGGCGGCGATCGCGCGGCCGGCGAAGACCCGCGTCATCGCCCTCCGGTAGGCCTCCGAGCCCGACAGGTCGGAGTTGACCTCGCCCGCGGCCTCGGCCGCGCCGGCGGCCGCCGCGATCGCATCCTCGTCGAGGCGCGAGCCGGTGAGGGCATCCTCGACCGCCCCCAGGCGCTGCGCGTGCGTCGAGGTGCCGGTCACGGCGACGCGCGCGCCGGTGCAGACGCCGTCCTCGACCGTGAGGGAGGCGGCCACGCCGACGATCGCGAAGTGGGACGCCGGGTGCCTGAGCTTCGCGTACGCCGCCCGCGACGGCCGCTCGAAGCTCACCGACGTGATGAGCTCGTCCTCCCCCAGGTCGACCTCGAAGAGCCCCCGGAAGAAGTCGGAGGCGGCGACGCTGCGCGCGCCGCCCGCTCCGGCGACATGGACCGTCGCGTCGAGCGCGACCGCCACGGCCGGCAGGTCGGCCGCCGGATCGGCGTGCGCGAGGCTCCCGCCGATGGTGCCGCGGTTGCGGACCTGCTGGTCGCCGATCTCGCCGGCGGCCTCCGCCACGACGGGAGCCGCCTCGAGGAGCAGCGGGTCGGACTCGAGCTCCGCGTGCGTGGTGAGGGCGCCTATGGAGATGCGCCCCCCCTCCTCGCTGACCCCGGAGAGCCCGGGGATGCGGCTGATGTCGACGAGCGCCGACGGCTCGGAGAGGCGCAGCTTCATGAGCGGGATCAGGCTGTGCCCGCCGGCGATGAAGCGGGCGTCGCCGCCGGCCTCCCGGCGGAGCGCGATCGCCTCCTCGACGGAGCCCGCGCGGTGGTACTCGAACGCTGAGGGGATCATGCGTCGCCTCCGTGGATCAGCCGCCAGAGCTTCTCCGGTCGCAGCATCATGTCGATGTGCTCGACCCCGAACCCGCCGAGGGCGTCGACGGCGGCGTTGACGATGCTCGGCGTCGATCCGATCGTCCCGGCCTCCCCGATCCCCTTCACCCCCATCGGGTTGAGCGGCGAGGGGGTGACGGTGCTGTCGAGCTCGAAGCGCGGCAGATCGCTCGCCCGCGGGATCGCGTAGTCCATGAAGGAGGCGGACACGAGCTGGCCGCTCTCCTCGTCGTAGACCGCCTCCTCGGTCATCGCCTGGCCGACGCCCTGCGCGATGCCGCCGTGGATCTGGCCGGCGACGATGAGCGGGTTGACGACGTTGCCGCAGTCGTCCACGCCGACGAAGCGCTTAAGCTCGAGCTCGCCGGTGTCGCGGTCCACCTCGACCTGCGAGATGTAGCACCCGAAGGGCCAGGTGAAGCCCTCCGGCTCCCAGAACGCCTCCTCGCTCAGGCCCGGCTCGGTGTCCGGCGGGAGCGGGATCGGGACGTAGGCGAAGGCGGCCACGTCGGCGAAGGAGACGCCCGTCTCCTCCCTGCCGGTCGGCCCGATCATCCCGTCCCGGAAGGAGAGATCGGCCGGCTGGAGCTCGAGCATCGGCGCGGCGAAGCGGCGCATCTTCTCCTGCACCTTCGAGGTGGCGAGGAGCAGCGCCGTGCCGCCCACGACCTGCGAGCGGCTGCCGAAGGTGCCGGTGCCGCCCCGCACCTGGCCGGTGTCGCCGTGGACGATGGTGATGTCGTCCATCGGGATGCTGAACTCGTCGGCGACCATCTGCGCGAAGGTCGTCTCGTGGCCCTGGCCGTGCGCCGAGACGCCGGTGGTGGCGCGCACCTTGCCGTCGCGCTCCACGCTCACGCTCGCGTGCTCCCAGAGCCCGACGCTCGGCATCGCCGCCGAGGGGCCGAAGCCGCAGATCTCCGTGTAGAAGGAGAGGCCGAGGCCGACCAGGCGACCCTCGGCGCGCGCCGCGTCGCGCTCCGCCTTCATCTCTTCCCACCCGGCGTTCTGAAGCGCCAGGTCGAGAGCGCGCTCGTACTCGCCGGAGTCGTAGACCATCCCGCCCGCGGTCGTGTACGGGAACTGGTCGGGCTGGATGAAGTTGCGGCGGCGCACCTCGGCGGGATCCATCCCGAGGCGGGCCGCCAGCATGTCGATGCCCCGCTCGAGGAAGTAGATCCCCTCCGGCCGCCCGGCGCCGCGGTAGGCGTCGGTCGGCATCTTGTTGGTGAAGACCTCGGTGAGATCGCACCGCACCACGCCGATGTCGTAGACCCCGCTGATCATGAAGGCGACCAGCGTGGGGATGGCGGCGGTGAGCACCATCTCGTAGGCGCCGATGTCGGCGACGAGCCGCATCTTCACGGCGAGGACCCTGCCCTCGCCCGTCGCCGCCAGGTCGAGGTAGCAGATCACGTCGCGCCCGTGGATGGTGGTCAGGAAGGCCTCGGAGCGGTCC
Source organism: Dehalococcoidia bacterium (assembly GCA_034420495.1). GTDB lineage: Bacteria > Chloroflexota > Dehalococcoidia > UBA2979 > UBA2979 > VYDC01. Next base: position 3,307 of record DAOULG010000249.1, on the reverse strand, counting down.
TCGATCCACTTCACCGGGAGCCCGAGGCGCCGCGAGACCGCCGCGGCGACGAAGTCCTCCCCGTAGACGTTGATCTTGCTGCCGAAGCCGCCGCCGACGTCGGGGGCGATGACGCGGACCTGGTGCTGCCCCATCCCCAGGATGGCGGCGAGCAGGGTGCGCGCGATGTGCGGGTTCTGCGTCGTCGACCAGACCGTGAGCTCGTCGTTCCCCGGCTCGAAGCGCGCGATGACGCCGCGCGGCTCCATCGCGTTGGGGACGAGGCGCTGGCTGACCATGCGCTGCGAGATCACGACGTCGGCCTTCTCGAAGGCCTCGTTCAGCGCCGACTCGTCCTCCACCTCGAGGGTTTCCGGGTTGACGCCGGTGCCGGCCGGGGCCAGCGGGACCGCGAGGTTGTTCTCGAAGGCCTCGTGGATCACGGCCGGATCGCCGTTCATCGCCCGCTCGGCGTCCACCACCGCCGGCAGCTCCTCGATGTCGACGACGACCGCGTCGGCGGCGTCGGCGGCGAGGTAGCGATCGGTCGCCACCACGACGGCGACGGGCTCGCCGACGTAGCGGACGCGGTCCGGGGTGACCGAGTGGTGATCCGGCGCCGGGAAGGGCGTCGCGACCGGCATCGCGGGGATCATCTCGGCGAGCTGCGCGCCGGTGAGGACGAGCTCGACGCCGGGCATCGCCTCCGCGGCGCCGGTGTCGATGGAGCGGATGATGCCGTGCGCCACGTCGCTCCGCACGAAGGCGAGGTGCAGCATCCCCGGCAGCTTCATGTCGTCGACGTAGTTCCCGCGGCCCTTGACGAGGCGCGGATCCTCCCTGCGGCGGACGCGCTGGCCGACGAGCCGGCCGGGTGTCGCCTGCATGGTCACTTCGCACCTCCCGCCGCGCTTCGGATGGCGTTGACGATGTGCTCGTAGCCGGTGCAGCGGCAGAGGTTGCCGTCGAGCCCCCGCCGGATCTCCTCCTCCGAGGGGTCGGGCCGCCGCTCCAGCAGGTCGACGCCCGACATGATCATGCCGGGCGTGCAGTAGCCGCACTGCAGCCCGTGCTCGTCCCAGAAGGCCTGCTGGAGGGGGTGCATCTCGCCCTCCGCGGAGAGGCCCTCGATCGTCGTGACGGAGGCGCCGTCGGCCTGCACGGCGAAGACGGTGCAGGACTTGGCGGCGTCGCCGTCGACGAGCACGGTGCAGGCGCCGCACTGGCTCGTGTCGCAGCCCACGTGCGTGCCGGTGAGGTTCAGCTCCTCGCGGAGCAGGTGCACCAGCAGCATGCGGGGCTCCACCTCCAGTTCGTGGAGCCTCCCGTTCACGGTCACCGACACCGGTACGCTCATCTCGCCGCGCCCCTCTCCGCTGCCTCGCATGCCGATCGCTCTATCGCATCGAAGAACTGCCGCGCCATGGTGCGCGCAGACGCCGCGAGGAGCCTGCTCCCCACCCGCGCCACCGCGCCGCGCACGGTGACGTCGGCCTGGTAGCACAGGTGCGTGCCGCCCCCGTCGTCGGCGATCTCTATCGCGGCCCGGCCGGTGCCGCCCCCCGGGCGCCCCTGGGCGGAGGCGACGAGCGTGTAGCGGTCCTCCGGCTCGCGGTCCCGGAGCTCGACGCGGCCCGTGAAGGTCCCCTTGACCGGGCCGATCCCCACGTCGGCGGCGATCTCCCAGGTGTCGGGAGCGACCTCGTCGAAGGCGGTGCAGCCCGGGATCGCCCGGCGGAGGGAGGCGGGGCTCTGCAGCCGCGTCCAGACCACCGAACGGGGGAGTTCGAAGCGGTGTTCGCCGTCGATGCGCACGGCCCACCCCCACCAAGCCGGGCGGATGATAGCACCGATGATCCGCCCCGTGGGCGCGCGCCCGTGAGGTGCTACCGTGCCCGACCGGGGCGCGGCGGCACGCGGCCCCACCAGGCGGGAGGCCCGCTCGTGGATCCGCGCTCCATCGGCGACCTCCCGCTCAAGCAGCGGAGGCGCATCCGCGCCTGGTGCATGTACGACTGGGCCAACTCGGCGTTTGCGACCAGCGTCGCCGCGATCTCGCCCGTCTACTTCGTCTTCCTCTTCAAGGAGGCCGTCGGCGAGAACGGGACCGTCCTGGGGATCTTCACCGGGAGCTCCATGTGGGGCCTGGGCGTCGCCCTCTCGACCGCGGTGGTGGCCCTCTCGAGCCCGGTCATCGGCGTCATCTCCGACCGCGTCCCCATCCGCCGGGCGCTGCTCGCCGCCTACACGGTCCTGGGCGCGCTCTTCACGGCGCTCGCCTTCTTCGTCCCCTGGAGCCCGCTCCCGTGGCTCTGGATGTTCGTGACCTTCGTCTTCGCCAACATCGGCTTCGTCGGCGGCCTCATCGTCTACAACTCCTTCCTGCCGCACCTCGGGCCGAGGCATCTCCTCGACGCCATCAGCAGCCGGGGCTACGCCTACGGCTACCTCGGCGGCGGCCTGCTGCTCGTGGTGCACCTGGCGTTCGTGCTCGCCGCGCGCGGAGGCGACCAGGCCGACCTGGTCACGCGGCTCGCCTTCGTCTCGGTCGGCGTCTGGTGGTTCGGCTGGGCCCTCTGGACGCTGCGCGTCGTGCCGGAGCCCCCGCTCCCGCGCTCGGGCGAGCGCGTGACTCCGGCCTCCGCCGTCGCGACCGGCTTCCGGGAGCTCCGGCAGACGCTTCGCGAGCTGGCGCGCTTCCGGGTCGTGGTGGTCTTCCTCGCCGCCTACGTGCTCTTCAACGACGGCCTCCAGACCGTGCTCGCGATCGCCGGCGCCTACGCGGCCGACACGCTCGGCATCCCGCTCGCCTTCAACATGGGAACGATCGCGATCATCCAGTTCGTCGCCGTCCCCGGCGCCCTGGCCTTCAGCCGGCTCGCCGACCGCATCTCGACGAAGAACGCGCTCACCGTCGCGCTCGGCATCTGGGTGGGGATCGTCCTGCTCGGCGTCTCTCTCGCCCCGCTTCCGCCGAGCGCCCACGGCGATTTCGACATCCGGCTCTCCTACGACGGGGCGTCGGGGGATTACGTCGTCGAGGCGGCGCCCGACGGGGACGACCCGGTGACGCTCGCAGCCGGCGGCGCCACGTGGGAGATCGCGGAGGGCGACGCCGTCCGCCCGTCCGAGGCCGCCGCGCTCGCCGAGGCGGTGCGCGGGCCCGACGACGTCGAGTACTCGCTCTCGATCCGGGGAGGACCTCACGACGGCGGGTCGGCCGTCGGGGCGGCCCACCCCTCGGTCCTGGGGGGCGGCCCCGTCGACTGGTGGCCCTCGTTCGTCAGGGATCGCGTGTGGCGGCCGCTCGGTCTGGGCGTGGGCCCGC
>DAOULG010000248.1:0-16996 GCA_034420495.1 Dehalococcoidia bacterium | reverse complement strand
TTCTCGTTGTAGCGGGAGAGGTCCGGCACGAAGCACTCGATGACGAACGCCCCACCCGGCCCCAGATGTGCCGCCACGTTGCGGAGGCACCGCAGCTGCTCGTCTTGGGTGATCAGCGAGAAGAAGGTGTTGAAGACCACGAAGATCAGCGCGAAGTCGCCGTCGACGCCAACATCCGCGAAGTTTCCCATGGTGATCGGGATGGCGTCGCCACCGGGCTTCGCGCGCAGCCGCGCGACCATCGGCCGGGAGGCATCGATCCCGTGCACATCGATGCCATGCTCTGCGAGCGGCAGCGCGACCCGCCCAGTGCCGATACCCAGCTCGAGCGCCCGTCCGCTCCGGGCGAGCGCCGCGAGGGCGTCGACGGCCTGCGTGGGATCCTGGTCGGCGTGCAGGTCATCGTAGGCGTTCGCCACGTCGTCGCCGTAGTCCCCGGGCGCGTAGTCTCGGTTCGCCTCCATCGTCGTACTCCCCCGGTCGGCCGCTCGAGTGAGAGTCGGGACAGCGTGCTGGCCCTCGGGCTGCCTGACAAGCTCGGACGACCGTGCTATTGCGTCCGCGAAGCCCCCCGGGCACGGAGCAGGCGATCCGCCTCTCGTCGGTAGAGGGCGGCGTGGTGTTCACGAAACAGCACTGCCGCGCGTTCGGCATTCGCGCCGGCGGCGCGACTGTCTCCGGCTGCCCGGGCGAGCCGCGCCAGCCCGAGCAGGCAGCGCCCCTCCTCGATCGGGAGCCGCTCGCGCCCCGCCCAGTCGCGCCCCGTGACGTAGTGGCGCTCCGCCTCCGCCGGCATCGCGAGTCGCTCGGCGAGCGCGCCCCGGATGACGTCGTAGCCTCGCCCGCCGAAACGCGCCCACGGGCGTGCTTCCAGTTCCTCATAGAGCTCGCGGCACGCCGCCTCGTCGCCGAGCTCCGCCAGCGCGGTGTCGATCTCGGCCAGCGTCGAGGGTCCGACACCGCCGCCACGGCGAATGCCGGGCTGCGCATCGAAGGCGCGGTACCACTCGATGAGCTCGGCCCGCGCCTCGGTGACGCGCCTCGCGTTGAGGAGGACGCGCGTGCGTACCCCGTGGATGTAGCCGAGATAGCCCGAGATGTTCCCCGCCGTCTCGGGATCGGGCATCAACTCGACGGCGAGCTCGAGTTCGCCCCTGAGTTCGGCCCAGGCCATCTCGTGCGGGTGACTCGTCACGTCCGGCCCGTCGCCGAGCTCGGTGACGATCGCGTCCAGGCGCTCCCAGTCGCAGCGGGCGAAGACGCCGTTGCCCGCGCGCGAGAGCAGCCTCGGGGCGTAGAAGCCGAGCCGGTGCGCCCGGGCGAACTCGTAGCCGGCGATCAGCGTCCGTTCGCCGCGTGCGACGTGTCCGCCCCACATCTCGAGCGAGCCGACCTCGAGCATCAGGCGCGACGCGCTCACGATCCGCCCGGCCGCGGCCAGCGCCTCATGCGCGCGCCGCCCCCTCTCTCCGATCTCGAGCACCTCTCCCGCATCGTGGAGCGCCCAGCTCTGGTGCGTGGCGAGCACGAACGTCCTCACGTCGTCCAGGTCGTGCTCTTCCGCCAGCCGGACGGCCTCCTCCGCGCGCGCCTCCCCGCGCTCGCTGCGATCCCACTCCGCGAGCGCCGCGAGCAATCGCGCGCGCAGCAGCGGATCGCCGTCGCCCAGCACGGCGAGGGCCTGCTCGCCCATCGCGCTCTTCCTCTGATCAGGGGCGTTCATCTCCATGATCTCGAGCGCCGCTCGAGCCACCTCGACGCCGGAGGCCCGCATCCTGCCGAGGTTGAAGGCGACGCGGAGCTCCCGCCACGCGGGGCGCCAGTCGGCCGCGTTGCGCAGGCACATGCCCCGCGCGAGCCGGAGCTCGAACGCATCGACGGTCGCCGCCTCGGGCGCAGCCTCCGCGATCAGCAGGCACTCGGCGTAATGGGCGGCGCCCTCCTGCCACAGCGAGCGCGCCTCGGCGCGCCGCGCCGCCGCGAGCTCCTGCTCGAAGCGCCCCGCGGCGTCCGGGCTCGGCGTCGGTCGTGGGGGTAGCGGCTCCCGGGCCGCCGGCTCCCCCAGCTGGCCCCGGGCGAGATCCAGAACGAGGCGCGCGAATGCGTCGGCGCGCGGTTCGGAGGGACGGCCGGGCGGGCGCGCCGCCATCAGCGGCAGCTCGGCCACCTGCGCGCCGCGCGCGTACTCCATCCTGCGGCCTCCGCCGCTCTCGGCGACCGCGGGCGGCAGGACGCTCCAGCCGAAGCCGAGGGAGACGAGCTGGCGCAGCACCTCGGGGTTGTTGCTCTCGATCGCAACGCGCGGGCTGAGCCCGAGCCGCGCGAGTCCCTCATCGATGATCCGCCGCGTCCGCGACCCGGCCGGGTAGAGGATCCACTCGGCCTCATCGAGCTCCTGCCACGGCCCGGGGGGCGCGTAGATGTGCAGGGGGTCGCGGCGAATCTCGGTCGGCGAGAGCTCCTCGTCCACCGGCCCGATCACGAAGGCGAGATCGAGCTCGAAGGCACGGATGCGCCGCAGCAGCCTCGAGCTGTTCTCCACCACGAGCGTGAGCTCCACGCCGGGGTGGGCGCGCCGGTAGGCGCGCACGGCCTCGGGCAGCACGTGGAGCGCCGCCGCGTCGACGGCGCCCACGACGAGCCGGCCGCTGGTGCCGCTGAGCCCGCCGCTCAGGCGCTCATCGAGATCCGCGGCCTCGGCGAGCACGCGCTCGGCGAAGCGCAGCACCTCGCGCCCCTCCTGCGTGAGCGCGCGCCGGCGGCCCGCGCCGTCGAAGAGGGAGACGCCGAGTCGCCGCTCCAGCTGGCCGAGCGAGTGGGAGAGCGCGGACTGGGTCAGGCCGATCTGCTCGGCCGCGCGCGTGAGGCTTCCGTGCCGCGCCACCTCGCGCAGGTAGAGCAGCTGCTGGAGGTGAACTGCCGACGGGCGCGGTCGAGCCGTGTCGCTGGTCTCAGTCATGAGCGTTCCTCATGAACAATATGAGAAATATCAGATTGCGTACTGGCCAGGTGCACTTTACGGTCGAGGCGGCTCGATGACCAGAGTGGCGGGGGAGGCGGCCCGGCGTGTCCGTTCTGGTCCGGGAGGCGGCGCGGCCCACGAGGCACCTGCGTGTCTTCGCGGTCGCCATCCTCTCGGAGTGGCTCGAGATGCGGACCCGCTCGGAGTTCATCTCCACGGTCGGGAACGGCGTGCCCCGCTTCGCCGTCCTCGCCTGGATCGCGTCGCAGAGCGATGACTCGAGCGTCGTCGCGACCGTCTCCGTCGGCATCGTACTGCTGGTGATCTGGACGGCCGCGGCCTTCCGCGTCAGCTTCGCCCTGCGCCACGAGGCGGTGCTCGGAACGCTCGACCTCAACATGCTCTCCCGCTCGCCGCTGGCGCTCATCACGCTCGGCAAGGCCGCCGCCATCACGCTCTCCTTCATCCCGAACGCCATCGCCGCGCTCATCGTCGTGTTCGCGGTCACGCGCGAGCCGATCACGGTCGCGGCGCTCCCGGCGTTCGCGGTGGCGATGACTCTCGCGACGGTCGCCCTCCTCGCCGTGGCCTTCGTGCTCCTGCCGATGCTCTTCATCCTCGGGAATCGCGCCGGCTCCTTCGCCGCGATCACGCCCTTCGGCGCCGTGATGTCGGGCTTCGTCTACCCGGTCGAGGTCCTGCCGGGGGTACTCGAGTCCGTGGCCCGGCTCATCCCGACGTCGTGGGCGATGGAGACGGTCAGGTGGGCGATCGCCGGCGGCCACCCCGCCTCCGACTTCGCCTCCCACTGGGGGATCGCCGCCGCGCTCACCGCGCTCTACGTCGCCGTCTCGGTGTGGCTCTTCCGCGTCGCCGAGTCCCGCATCCGCCGCACCGGCAGCGTGGAGGGGGTCTTCTAGATGGCCGCCTTCGCCGCACAGTCGCGCCTCGTCTACGTCGCGCTCTTCTACTGGCTCTACCCCTGGGGCTACGTCTCGAACGTCATCCTCGCCCCCCTCTTCCAGCTGCTCACCTTCTCGCTCGTCGCCACCTACGCGACCGGGGCCGACTCGGCGCAGCGCTACATGGTGGGGATGATCACCTGGGCGATCGTCTGGATCGTGATCTCCGGCATCCTGCAGTCGTTCGCCTACGACCGGGGCTTCGGGACGCTCTCCCTGCTCTTCGCGACGCCCGTCTCCCGGCTGGGCGCCCTCACCAGCCGCGCCGCGCTCCACGTCCCGAACGGCGTGATCAGCGCCCTCGTGACGATCGCCCTCGCGGCGGCGTTCGCCGGCCTCGACGTCTCCTCCCTCGACTGGGCGACGGCCGCGGCCGCGGTGGTGATGATGTCGCTCGGGTGCGCCACGCTCGGGCTGGTCCTGGGCTGCTGGACGGCGCTCACACAGGACTGGTTCGTCTCCAACGCCACCTCGCACGCACTCCTCATCACGCTGACCGGCGTGCTGGTCCCCACGGCCGACCTGCCGCCGGTGGCCGCCGATGTCGGGGTGCTGCTGCCGCTCACGCACGGCGTCGAGGCTCTCAGGCAGGCATTCGACGGCGCCTCGATCGCCGAGGTCTCGGACTCTCTCGTGCGCGAGGGCATCGTCGCGCTGGCATACGGTGTGGTGAGCTACGTCGCGTTCCTTCTGCTGGAGCGCCACGGCCGGCGGACGGGCGCGCTGGAGCTCACGGGGTAGGGAGGCTTCCCATGGAGAGCGTTGCGATCGAGTGCGAGGAGCTCGGGCGCCGCTACGAGTCCCGCGGGCTGCTCGGGCGGCGCAGCGAGACGGTGGCTCTCGACGGTCTGTCCCTTCAGATCCCGCGCGGCGCCGTCTTCGGACTGCTGGGCCCCAACGGCGCCGGCAAGACCACGACCGTGCGCATCCTCTCGACGCTGCTCCTGCCGAGCTGGGGCTCGGCGCGCGTGCTGGGCCACGACGTCGAGCGCGAGGCGAAGGAGGTGCGCAAGCGCATCGGGCTCGCCCTCGGCGGCGAGCGAGGCCTCTACGGCCGCCTCTCCGGGCGCGACAACCTGCGCTACTTCGGGGCGCTCCAGCACATGGCGGGGCGCGACGCCGGCCGCCGCATCGACGAGGTTCTCGAGCTCGTCGGGCTCGCCGACGCCGGCGGCACGCTGGTGGAGCGCTACTCCCGCGGGATGCGCCAGCGTCTGCAGATCGGACGGGCGCTGCTCGCGCGGCCGGAGGTCATCTTCCTCGACGAGCCGACGATCGGGCTCGACCCGCAGGGCGCCCGGGAGTTCCGCCAGCTGGTCCCCGACCTGGCGGCGTCGGGCGCGACCGTGCTGCTCACGTCGCACTACATGCTCGAGGTCGACCAGCTCTGCGAGACGATCTGCGTCATCAACGAGGGCCGCGAGGTGGCTCTCGGCAGCCCGGAGGAGATCAAGCGCCGATTCGGCCGCGCCTCGGTGATCGAGGTCCTCATGACCGAGATGCGGGCCGGCCTGCTCGAGGCCCTGGAGTCCCACGCGGCGGTGCAGCGCGCCGAGGTCACCAGCGACGGCGGGACGCACCGAGCGATGATCCACCACGACCCCGATGCGGATGTCGGCGCCGACGTGACGCGCATCATCGGCGCCGCGAGCATCGTGCACATGACCACGCGCGAGCCGACGCTCGAGGAGGCCTACCTGGAGCTGATCAGCCGCGAGGGGTGATGACCGGCAGCTCGGCCGTCAACGACTCGGACGGGGCGCACGCGTCTCTCGACCCTCGCTCGGACGCGGACAGGGCGGCTACCGCACCTCGTCACCCTGTGGTGCACACCAGTCCGTCTCGTAGTGGTGGTCCTCGAGCTCGGCGAGATCACGCGTGGTCGGGCCCGGTCTCCCTGACCAGTCCGTACATCCACGCGCCGACACTCTGGCCGTCCTTCGTGACGCTCTTTCGAAGGAGACCCTCATACGAGAACCCCGCCTTCTCCAGGACACGGGCAGAGGCGGGGTTCCACTCGTACGGGGTGCCGTACAGCCGGACCAGGTCGAAGGTCGCAAAGGCGTAGTCCGCGAACGCGCGCAGGGCGCGGGTGGCTATGCCCTGTCCCCAGAAGGGCTCAGCGAGCCAGTAGCCGATCTCCGCGGATCGTCGGTGCACGTCGGGCTGGAGGGTGAGGCCGACGCTGCCGATGGCCTCGGAGCCCGTCGCGATGGCGAGGTTGGTCGCTGGCTCCCGCGCGCGTGCGCGCTCCAGCCAGGAGATCGCGTCTGACATCGTGTACGGGTGAGGGAATTTGTCCCTCAGGTTGATCCAGATCCTCCGGTTGTTCGCATACCTCACCAGCGCTTCCTCGTCGCCCAGCCGCCAGGGTCTGAGCCTCCACTCACCGATCGTGATGTCCATGGTCGACATCCTAGCCCGGTGCGACCGTGCTGCTCACGTCGGACTATGGTCGAGGTCGATCGGCTCTGTGTGGTGATCGAGCGCAAGGTGCGCGTGCGGAGGAACCGACATGAGCTCACCCGTGGGTACAAGGTGGGTGCTGCTCGATGCCATGGGAGTCGTCTTCCCGGTGGGTGACGACGTCGGGGAGCTTCTCCTTCCGTTCGTCCGTCGGCGCGTCGACGTAACGAGTGACGTCGTCGAGGCGAACTACCTGAAGGCGACGCTTGGCCAGATCACGAGCAGAGAGTTCTGGGCCGCCGTCGGACTAGCGTCCGACTACCCGGCCGTGGAGACGGAGTACCTCGAGAGCAGCTTCCGGCTCAGCCACGGTCTCCTTGAAGCCCTCCGGGCTCTCAGCGACTCGGCTGTGAAGGTCGGTCTCGTCTCCAACGACGTGTCGGAGTGGTCACGCCATCTGCGCCGCGTCCACGATCTTGAGAGGTGGCTTGAGTGCACCGTCGTCAGTGGCGATGTGGGCTACCGGAAGCCCAGCCCGAGAATCTACGAGCACTTCCTCCGGAGCACGTCGGCCCGGGGAAGCGACTGCGTGGCGGTGGACGACAGGCCGGCAAACCTCCGGGCTGCTGCATCGCTCGGTATAGCCGGGATCCTGTTCGGCTCGGAGCACGTGCATGAGTGGCGGGGACCGAGGGTGGACTCGTTCCTCGCGATTCCCGAGGCTGTGGACGCCGCTCTCCACAGTCGCGAGAGCTGATTCCTGCCCGAGGACGCACTCATGCGGACGGGGCCGCCCCGGGTAGCGCGTGGATACTCGGGACGGCGCGCACAACCGCGCGAGGCCAGAGCAGGGATGACTGGCCAGCAAGGAGCCGTTTCGGCGCGCCGGCCCTCCCCGGTGAACGGAAAGGGGGAGGGTCGTGCGGCTCATATCGGTCACGCAGTAGCGCGGGTGCCTCCCGCGCGATCACGACGCGGCGAGGTCGAACAGGGGTATGTCCATCGCCCGGGCAACGGCGTTCATCCGCCGGTCGTAGCTCGCAAGCGAGACCGCCTGCCCGTTTTTCGCCAGGTAGACGCACGACGCTAGATGCAGCGCATCGAGCGTCCGTATCGGGCCGGGGCCGGGAAAGGCGTCCAGCGCCCTCGCGAGCACCGTCGGAGCAAGCTCCAGTATCGCGATCCGCGCGAGCAGGGAGCGCACCGACTCGCCGTGTGACTCCGAGAGTCCGCGCGCGTGCAGCGGCGTCCACAGTTCGTACTCCAGGAGCCGACTCGAGACTAGGGTGTCGTCCCACAGCGCCCCCGGGGGACGACGGTCCTCGGCCAGCAGATGCGCGAGCGCGACCGAGGTATCCACGTAGATCACCGGTCGCGCCGGCTCTCGTCCAGATCCGCAAGCACCTCCTCCAGCCGGGCGACCGGTGCCGGCGCCGGCGGCGGGCCCGAAGCAGTCAGCGCCGGCGGCGTCATCACGCCGGACCGCACCGCTTCAGCGAGGAAGGCGTCGGCGAGGATCGGACTGCGACTCTCCCGGAGCGGACCGAGTTCGGCCACTACGCGGTCGCGGTCCGTTACCAGAATCGTCTCGCCGGATGCCGCGAGCCGGACGTACTCGCTCAACCTGCTGTTTAGGGCCTTGATGCCAACCGATCTCATGCACGGAAGGTAGCTACTAGTGGCTACTTAGTCAACGGTCAGGGGCGGGCTGCTGCTCCGATGGGATGGGATGGAGTACGTTCAGTTCGTTCACGCTGATGACGAGTAGGTGGCAGATGGCTGGACTGCGATCTCAGGTCGAGAAGTCTGGTTCCGGCGGGACGCGGGTCTCGACACAGGGCTCGGGACGCGAGAAGGCTGGCGGATACCCTTCGTCACCCAGGCCCGCTCGTACGCTTCCGAAGCCACCCCCCGGGCCCGCGCCTGGGGGCGAGCGGTCACCCCGTGAGCGGGCATTTCTTATCGGCATGGAGCGCAAGCCACGCAGCCGTGGTCGCTCGCGGCGATCCCCACCTCCGCGAGTCGCCCTCGGCTGTTGGGCTACCGGGTACTGAAGCCACCTGGGGTGAGACACCCCGCCCGTGTCGATCATCCCGGAGGCGAGTACGGGGTCGCTTCCGGAGCTGGGCTTGTCCCGAATCTGGTCATTGCGTGCGCCGCGGGGAGCAGTTCGTGAGCGCAGTATCCGCGCGGCGACCATGTCCCTACCCGAGTTCTGGAAACTGAGGCTCGCGCGTGCGCGACCCGCAAGCGCCCCTGACAATCGCAGTCACGCTGCTGGCGATGCGCGCGGTGGACGGCTACTGATCGCGCCGCAGCTGCTCGATCCGGCGAAGCACCGCCGCGATGACGCCCTCCTCCATCGCTCCGGCGATGGCGCCTTCGCCGAAGCGCTCGCTGCGGATGATCGTCGTCAGCAGACGCACGAGGTCCGGCACGGTCGCGTCGCTGAGCGCCCGGCGATCGTGGTAGAGGCGCTGAGCCTTCGGCGTCTTCGACCACCTGCCCCAATCGAAGGGGCGCACCCAGCCGTCGGCGTATGCCACGTGGACGAACCGCGATGCGATTCCGGAGTGAGAGAACCAGGGCATCCGAATTACTCCCGGCTCGATCTCCTCTCCCCCCTTCCAGGTCCCGAAGTCGACATCGGGAGCCTCGAATGCGGGAAGGAGGGACGCGAGGCCATCGAGCCGCGGTTCCGGCAACCCGTCGCGTCCAGGGGTCATGGCCTCGTAGTCGACTAGGACCCGCGCATATCCACGTTCGCCGTATGACCGCGCCGCGGCCTCGAATGAACGATTCCACTCCGTGAGATCCTCATCAGCACCCACCATCCGCCCGTAGAACGAGTCCTGATCGGACCAGCCCTGATCGGGTCCCAGCAGGGCGAACGACGGCGGCTCCGGCGCGGCGTCCTCCCAGCAGGACTCGCCCGAGCCAACCAGCACATACGCCCTCCACTTCGGCGAGGGATTCAGGGTCCTCTGCACCGTGAGGGCTCCGTCGCAGCACGACTCGTCGTGCGTGCTTGCCATGCAATCGGTCTCGTAGGGAGGGACCTCAAACAGGAAGCAGTGCGGCCACATCAACTCGTCGACGCGAGCATGCCGCGCCGCCTCGGTGGTCGCGTGCTCGGGCTCGACGAAGACGGTCAGCGGAAAGTGCATGCTTTCAGTTCCGCGGCCCGGGTGCTCGCCGGGCCTTCACCGTCCGCGACGATGCCCCTTGGCGCGCCGTCGTGCGTCTGGACGCATGCTTCCGCGCCGCCGTGATCGACCCCGTACGCGCCATCGTAGTCTCCCACCGCCCGCCTCCGGCGGCCGGCCTCGCGTGCAGCCCCGAGAGGCGGGAGGCAGTGATCGCCTTGCTGAGGCGGGTCGTTCGACCAGGGGGAGCCTCCCGATCCCGGGTAGCGGCAGGAGATGCGCACCTAGGGATCGATCCGCAGGAACCCGCCGAGGGCGGAGGGGCGCCCCCCCTCGTCGCAACGCGTCACCTTGCGGAGATCCGGCGGTCGGGTCAACTCCATCCAATCAGGCCACCCGGCGGTGCCGACCGCCACGGAGGGTGGATCGGGTGACATGAGCAGGTAGTGAGGCGTCGCTAGGTGGGCCCCAGGCCGTCCCTCGTCGAATATGCGGCTGAGCCGGCCCGCCTTCGAGCGGAGCTGACTGTTGGTCCACCCGGTCTCGACCTTCGCCTCAACGAGCGCGAGGTGGGTCGTCGACTCGCCGTCGAAGGCGACCAGCAGATCGACATCCTCCTGATTCCCGGTGACGAGACGGTCGTTGCGGATTCGCGCGGGTGGCTGCGCAGTGCCGGCGAGGTAGAGGGCCATCTGCAGCCAGTCGAGGTGGTAGTCCATCGCGACGTAGGCGTCGGCGGGAACTGTCACGCCGATCGCTTTCCCCAGCCGGGTCCGGAAGCCCTCGCCGAGTACGTGGGTACCCAGGGCCTCCGTCAGGAGGATGAACCGCTCCTTCCTGTTGAACGATCGCAGATGCCCGAGCAATTCCGACATTGCCTCCCCCTCGTTGGCTGGTCGCCCTGCACGCTCCGTCGTGTCTGGCGTTGGCGACCCGTGCGCCTACGCTGCGATTCCCACTCCCGACCCGGTGAAGACCCCGCGACGCGACGCCAGGGACGGAGGGCCACTCGTCCAACGTCAGCGACAGGACGCGGGCTCGCCCTCGAACGGCACGCTACGGACGTAGTCGACGCAGCCTCATCTGGGAGGCCCGGGTGACGTGTGCTCCCGTGCATGGTCATGAAGCCGGTCGGCCAGCGATGTGATCTCGGCCGCCATCGCCAGTCGCTCTCGCCACGCGGCGGGGATGGACTCGATGCCGTAGTAGGCACCTGCGACCTGCCCGTAGATGGCGCCGGTCGTGTCCGCGTCGTCGCCGAGGTTCACCGCGAGCAGGGCGCCGTCCCGGAAGTCTCGGGAATGGTGGAATGCCCAGAGAGCCGCCTCGAGCGCGTCGACGACGTAGCCCGTGCCCTGGATCTCGGGCGGGTTGCGATTCTTGAATGACCCACGGGCGATGCGGTCGATCGCCTGCGCCAGCGGCTCCGGCTCCTGATCCCACCAGACTGGCCAGTAGTTCGGGTTGAGGAGCACCTCCTTCTCCGTGCCCTCCAGCGCGCCGACCAGCAGCGCAGCGAAGTAGCGGCAGGCATCGACCGCCTCCAGCGCACCATGCGTTGTCCGTGAGCTCCACTCTGCCATCTCGACGGCATCTTCGAGATCCGCTGCGAAGTACATCGCGACGGGCGCGAGCCGCATCAGCGACCCGTTCCCGGCGGACTTCGGATCGGTGGAGCCGGCGTAGGGATCGCCGCCCCGTTCGAACCGCGAGAGCGCGGCGCGCACGGTGTTGCCGATGTCGAAGCAGCGGCCGGTCGAGGAGAGGTAGCCCTCCCTCAGCCAGCGCAGGTAGCGCTGCATCTGGTCCCGCGCGTCGAAACCGCCGCGCTCGACCAGGCTTGTCGCGAGGCACAGCGCCATCGAGGTGTCGTCGGTCCACTGTCCAGGCTCCAGACGGAACCGCCCGCCGCCGACCATGTCGTCGATCGGCTCGAAGCTCCCCGGCGACTTGAACTCAAGCGTCGTGCCGAGCGCGTCGCCCACAGCCAGGCCGAGCAGGCAGCCGCGGTAGCGGTCCCGCATGCTGAGGGCATTGCTCGCGCTCTCCTCCTCCGCAGGCTCTGCCCATTCCCGTACGTAGCGGAACTGCTCGGGCGTCTCCGGTGACTGCGGTCTACGGTGAACCTTTGCAACTCCCTGCCACCACTCCGCCACCTGCTGCAGGGCCTCGTCGCCGGTCCGGCCGTGCCGTACCAGCCAGCAACCCACCACTGTGGCGGTTCGTCCCACCCCGCCCCAGCAGTGGAGGTAGACGGTCCGCCCCTGGTCCAGCGCGCGGTCGACGGCGTCGAGGATGTCGACCATCTCCCGGGGGCTGGCGGGGATGCTCGCGTCCACGACCGGGTGACGCTCATGCCCCACGCGTCGGGAGAGGCGGTCGGCCTCCCCGTGCGCGATCTCGGCGTACGGCTCCAGCCCGTCGGCCGAGTCGGTCAGGTCGATGAAGTGGTCGATGCCCGCCGACAGCAGGGTCCGCAGCCTGGCTGCGGTCTCCGTGGCGTCCCGGGCGCCGGGGTACTCGCCGGCCGAGAAGCGGCCCGGGATGACCCAGTAGCTGTTGGGAAGCGGGCGGCCGGGGTTGTCTGCGGGTGCCAGGCGGATGCCTCCGATCCCGTACGCCCCGCGTGGGAGCCCGGTCGAATGATGCCTCCATTGTGCACTGGCAGAAGTGGGCCCCGGCGGCGGTCCAGCCCGGGGCCGGTGAGGAGATCGCATGGGGACCCCCGGTTCTCGACTGGCCGCGGTGCTAGCATCCGCCGGTGTTCTGGCACCGCCCGGCGGCCTTCGGCACCCACGACGGGTCGCGATCCGCGCAGGGCGCGACGCCCGCGGCGCCGGGCGAGGCTGAGCCGTGGTAGGCATCGATCGGGGCGCGCTCGGCCGGCCGATCCGCGACGCATGGGACGCCTTCTCGTCGGCCGCCGCCCTCCCGTCGCGCGTCGATCCGGCCGTCCCGATCCTCTTCTTTGGTGACCTCACTGCGTACGAGGGTTCACCCCTGCGCGTGCTGACCGCCGGCCTCAACCCCTCGCTCCACGAGTTCCCGGAGTCCTCGCCCTTCCGGCGCTTCCCGCTCGCCCAAGGCGCCGCCGCCGCCGATTCAGGCCGCTACGTCGCCGCGCTGTCGGCCTACTTTCGAGCCGACCCCTACCGCAGCTGGTTCGCGGCGTTCGAGCCGCTGCTCAATGGTCTCGGGGCCAGCTACTACGCCGGGCATCCGTCGACCGCGCTCCACACCGACATCTGCTCGCCGGTTGCCACCGACCCGACGTGGACCGGCCTCGACGACCTTTCCCGGTCGGCGCTGGAGGCCCGGGGCGGTCCGCTCTGGCACTCCCTACTGGAGGCGCTGCGGCCCCACGTCGTGGCGCTCTCCGTCGCCCGTCACCATCTGGCACGCATCGAGTTCGAGCCGCTGACCGGATGGGAACCCCTCGTGACCTTCCACGAGACGGCGTCCGGGGTACCGAGAAGCCGCCCCGTCCGGGTAGAGGCCCGCTGGTACGACATCGCCGGCGAGCCGGCGTTCGTCGTGTTTGGTCCCGCCGCCCAGACGCCGCTGGGGCTGCTGGGCGCGGTCCAGAGGCGCGAGGTGGGCACACGTGCGAAGGAGGTATGGCGGCGTGAACAGTAACCGGTGCTTCGTCCAGTTCTCACATCCGGGCGGCGAGCACGAGCCGGACCCCGGAGGCGGCAAGACGTGGAACACCCACGCCAGCTCACACGCGCGGAAGTTCATGGAGTTCGCCGGTCGCTGGATCGAGGAAGACGGAGAGGCACGCACGGGCCGGCTGAGAGCATGGGGCGAGTGGGAGGCCGAGTCACGCCTCCTTGGCGAGCTGACGCGTCCGTACGGCGACTGGCTCTACCCTCGATTCCTCTGGGAGCCGTACTACGTGCCGCAGGAGGATCACCGACGCTTGCATAACACGGACCCCTTCATCTTCGGGCCCCGCTTCCTCTACTCGAACTGCGGGCAGGTCGCCAAGCCCGGCCTGCGGGCACTCGGGCGCGGCTCGGTGGTCGCCTTCGGGAGCGGGAAGTCGATCGCGGGAGAGCGGCGATGGATGTTCGACACCGTGCTGGTCATCGCTGACTCGTACGAGTACGGGGCCGACGAGGCCCGCGGGACGCTGGTCGACCTGACGGACGAGTCGTTCATCGAGGTGACGGCCGGACCGATCGCCGCCAACGAGGAGGGGGCATTCCGTCTCTATCGTGGAGCGACGCCGGACGATCCGGTCGACGGCATGTTCAGCTTCTTCCCCGCGATGCCAGCCGAGGGCGACTCGGGAT
Source organism: Dehalococcoidia bacterium (assembly GCA_034420495.1). Taxonomy (GTDB): domain Bacteria; phylum Chloroflexota; class Dehalococcoidia; order UBA2979; family UBA2979; genus VYDC01. The sequence continues at coordinate 3,222 of DAOULG010000248.1, read as the reverse complement.
TTCCGAGGCCGATCCTCGATCTGCCGGCGGAGTACTTCAACCCGAGGAGCTGGCAGGCCCCGAAGGGCCTGTGGCGCGAGCGCTCCGCCGACGAGCGCTGCGGCCTTTGGGATTCCCTGGTCGCTCATGTTCGGCGGGCCGGACTCGTGCTCGGGACCCACGCGAGCCCGCCGCCCATGAGAACCGGGCATCACCAAACGTCTAGGGCATAGCTATCGAACCCTTGAGCTCCAGTTCTGGAAACTGGGGGTCAAGCGCTCGAGGCCGTCCCGGCGAGCCACAGCCACAGTGGGCCCGACGGTCGAGACGGGGCTCGAGCACATCGCCGCCAAACGCCCGCCACTATCTTCCGCACCACCAAGTGGTTGATTCACATAACGCTTCTTCTGGGTACCGCTTACCGTGATACGCTCGTGATCTGTTCGAGCGGGGGTGGTTCTGTCGTGATCGCACCGGAGTTGAGCGTCGGGGATGTGTGGGAACTAGGGAATCAGGGAAAGACCTGTGCGCGATGCGGGGCTTACTCGGCGTTTCGAGTGATGGCTAGCGTGTGGCCTCGTCCGTCGGCCGCGGGCGGTGAGGGCTTCGCGGTGGTCACTTGCGATCGCTGCACTGAGTACAGCGTCATTGCGGGAAAGCCGTCGTCATGGGACTCGAGGAATCACCAGGCTGAACGAGTCGTGGTCACGGGGTTCTATCCTCCGGCGACCATGGCACGAGAGATCGACGCTGCGCCAACGGCTATCCGAGCCGCACTCCGTGAGGCGGTACTGTGCAAGGAGGTAGGGGCGTTTCACGGAGGTGCGCTGGTATGCCGGAGGGCGATTCAACTCATCGCGCGAGAGCAAGGCGCTGCAACCGGCAACCTTCGCGACGAAATCGACGGACTCACGATCCCCGAGCCGTTGAAGGAAGCAGCTCACGCGATCCGGTTGGTTGGGAATGAGGCGGGCCACCCGGACGCCGAGCACTGGGAATCGGTCGCATCCGAAGACCTTGGTGCGCTGCTCGACCTTACGTACCAGATTGTCCAGTACATCTATGAGATGCCGAGGCGTACCGCGGCACTCACGAAGCGGTCCCGCTAGGGACAGACGGCACTTCGTCCGAGAAGAGCTGCCGCCAGGGAGTGCAACGCTCCAACGCTCGTTGTAGCGGCGCGGAATGACGACTAGGGCGACCCGACTGCTCGTGACTGGCCTGCCGCAAGAACTCGGGACAGGCACAGTCTCTGTGCTTTGGTAGGTACGGGGCGGCCACCACCCCCTGTCATCCCTGGAGCGCCCCAGTTCGTCTCGGGATGAGCGTTCTAGGAGCTCGTACCCACCATGAACTCGGCGAGGTCATGGCGACTGGGGCGCGGCACGGTGGCGCCGCTTTCGGCGAGGACGTCGATCGCCGAACCATGCTCGTCGCCTCATTGCTCGGCCGGAAGCGGTGCGGAGTTCGTTGGCGACCTCACGCCCTCGTCGTGCTCCTCGCCAGTCACGAGCAGCCTCGAACCCCGGTGGTCAACGTAAGGTCGAACGAAGCGTCTCGCGCCCGGTGGATCGTCGTCGAGCGTTCACTCTCCGGTCTAGGGCCGCGCACGCGTTATCCGTTGCCGTTCTCCGCAATCGTCCTCAGGTGTTCAACGAACCCGTTTCGGATCGCTCGGCGCTCGTTCTCACGCTCTCGCAACGACCCAAGTTCCCTTTCGGCCGCTCGCAGCATCGCAGCATCGACGTCCCCCGGAACGACTGGGAGCCCCTGCACCACGATCTTGAGGTGACTCGGCTCTGCGGACGAAGCCCAGGAGGCAGCGAATTCTCGACCAAAGTCCGCGGCCGAATTCGTGGTCGGGTCGGACTGGGGAGGGGGCGATGGCGCAGTCGGTCGTTCTCGCGCGGGTGCTTCCGGAGAATCGTGTTCAACGGAGAAGAATGGCTGCCAGAAGGTGGACTCAAGGACGAGACGCTCGTCGGCCTCACTCGTGAGGGACGTCGACTGATTCTCTCGGCGACCTGGGATCCCATAGAGCACGACCTGGACTCCGAGATCTTGCGCCGCGATCACTCCCTCGCGAAGGTCTTCGTCTCCGCCCAGGACGTAGGCCGTGGCGATAGCGCGTTCGCGGGCAAGCGTCATGAGATCCCGGATCATGAGCGAGTCAACGCCCTTCTGCTTGCCGCCGGATAGCCTGCCTAGGCGAACCTTCATGTTCGGGAGTGCAGCTATCCGTAGATGCTCGGCCGTGGGCACCGCGTTCCTTGCACCGTCGTACCAATACGTTCGGAGGATGGCGAGACCGCTGTGCTCCTGTGCGTGCTGACGAAGTGCCTCATGCAAGGGCGAATAGTCGCATCTGATTCTTGAGCGACGCTTCGTACCGAGGCAAAGATCGCCTACCTCTGCGAGCAGGTAACCGGCGTCAACGAAGATCCCGCAGCGATCCACTCAGACTCCGAATAAACAATGGGCCCCGGACAGGGGCCCATCAATAGCCGTCTCCGGCGAATATCACGGAGAGGCACTTGAATTGTCTGTAGCACCAGCCTCCGCGTCAAGGCCCTCACATCGCATGCTACGCTTGAGGCCCCGCCCATGGCGGCGCGTCGCTGACGCGCTCAAGCGTAGCATGCTGATGCAACTGATCATTTGCTAATCTGCCAGAGCAATCTTTGACTTGCCACTGGTTTCGAGTGCAACCGCGGGATGGACGCGACCACCAGTCCATGAGCCTGAGGTTCATGGCTGAGCGGATCGCGACCGCGTGTCCTATGCGACCTCGCGACGCACGCGGACGCCGCGGCGGCCGAAGTGCGCAAGGGCCCGCTCAAGGAAGGCGGCGCAGCTCGGACCACGCTCATCGGGGAGCGCCTCCACGTAGGCGTAGCGGCTGTGGTCGTCGACGGCGACGTGCAGGTAGTCGAGGCCCCGGGTCCGCGGCGTCGCGGCGGAGCGACCGTGGACGCGGTGTCCGCCGCCCCCGGGGATGCGCCCCAGCTTCTTCACGTCGAGGTGCAGGAGGTCCCCGGGGGCCGGGTGCTCGTAGCGCACGGTCTGGCGGCTGACGCGGTGGAGCCGGTCGAGGCGATGGAGACCGAAGCGCCTGACCCAGGATGTAGTGCGCGGCCTAGTTCAGCACGCGTCGCAGCGCCACGTCTCCTTCCTTCGTGATCCGCAGCTGGGGTTGCCGGTCGCCCGACTCGCGGCTCCGGGGCACCAGACCGAGGTATGCGC
>DAOULG010000247.1:0-2117 GCA_034420495.1 Dehalococcoidia bacterium | reverse complement strand
AACTGGCTGAGGAACCGCAGGTCGTTCTGGTAGAAGTGGCGGATGTCCTCCACGCCGTGGCGCAGCATCGCGATCCGCTCGACGCCCATGCCGGCGGCGAAGCCGGTGTAGCGTCCGGTGTCGTAGCCCGAGGCCTCCAGGATCTCGGGATGCACCATCCCCGCTCCCATGATCTCAAGCCAGCGCCCGCCGCGGCAGACGGTGCAGGCGGCGTCGGTGCCGTCGCAGGCGAAGCAGTCGACGGCGAGCTCGACGCCGGGCTCGACGAAGGGGAAGTAGCTGTTGCGCAGCAGCACCTGCCGCTCGGCGCCGAAGATGCGCCGCGCGAACTCCCACAGCGTCCCCTTCAGGTCGGCCATCGAGATGCCCTCGTCGACGGCGAGCACCTCCACCTGCTGCATCATCCACTCGTGCGTGGCGTCGGTCGCCTCGTAGCGGTAGCAGCGCCCGGGCACGACGATGCGGATCGGCGGATCGTGCTGCTCCATGTGGCGGATCTGCATCGGGCTGGTGTGCGTGCGCAGCAGGAGCCGCCCCGCCCCGCTCGGCTCCTCGTCGAACCAGAAGGTGTCCCACATGTCGCGCGCCGGGTGGTCCTCGGGGATGCGCAGCCGGTCGAAGTTGTAGCGATCGAGCTCGACCTCGGGCCCCTCCACGGAGGCGAAGCCCATCTCGGAGAAGACGGCGAGGATCTCGCGCAGCGTCTGCGTGATCGGGTGGAGGCCGCCCCGGGGCCGCGGCCGCCCGGGGAGGGTGACGTCGAGGGAGCCCCCGGAGAGGGCGGCGAGCGAGCGCTCGGCGAGCTCCCGGCGGCGCCCCTCGAGCGCCTCCTCGAGCGCCCGCTTCGCGCGGTTGGCCGCTCGGCCGAGCTCGCGCCGGCGCTCCGGCGGCTGCTCGCCGAGCGAGCGGAGGATCGCGGTCAGCCGGCCGGAGCGGCCGAGCACGCGCGTGCGCCACTCCTCGAGCGCCCGCTCGTCGCGAGCGCCCGCGAGCGCCGCGCGCTCCTCGGAGAGGGCGGCCTCCACCTCCTCGACGCTGCTCATGCGGTCGAGTCTAGGGGCGGCCGCCGCTCATGGGCTACTCTCGGCGGCGCGCGGGAGGGGCCGGGGTGGCGGCGAAGTGGCACGGCGAGGTCGAGCTCCCGGCGGAGCGCTCGGAGGCGCTCCGGGGGGAGATCCACGCCTTCATCTCCGGGGAGCGGGGCGCGACGGCGTGCTTTCTGACCACGCTCCGCCGCGACGGCCGGCCGCTGACGCGGCCGGTGGGAGCGATGGTCACCGGCTGGAGCGTCGAGACCGTGACGCAGGACATCCAGCACAAGACGGCGCACGTCCGCGCGAACCCGGTCGTCTCCTACCTCTGGGTGAGCGCCGAGAGCCGCCCGGGATTCGGCGTGCACGCGCCGCGCTCCGTCTTCCTCGACGGGCGCGCCCTCCTGCTGGAGGATCCCGCCGCCGTCGAGGACTTCTTCTCGCGCCGGGTCGCCCGCGGCGGGCGCCCCGAGGGGACGGCGCACCGGGGCGATCCCGACTACCGGCGCTTCCTCATCCGCACGCGCCCCGTCTACGTGCGGGCCGAGGGGTTCGCGGAGCTCTCGCGCCCGGCGGTGCTGCGCGACTTCCCCGCCGGGGGCGCGGGCGTTTGACAGGGGCGGCGCCGCGCGCCGAGCATCGGCGCGCCGCCCGGCAGGTGGCGGCGGCGGCCCGCAGGGAGGGGCGTGATGGCGATCCGCGGCTACGTTCTGGTCGAGACCGAGGTGGGGCGCACGCAGGCGGTCGGGATGGAGCTGCGCCGCCTCACCTCCGATGCGGCGACGGTGCTCGCCGTCGACACCGTGACCGGTCCCTTCGACGTGATCATGCAGCTGGAGGCGGAGGATCTCGACCGCCTGGGCAAGTGCATCACCGACGAGGTCCAGCAGATCGACGGCATCCAGCGCACCACGACCTGCCTCGCCGTCAACCTCTGAGGGCGGGGCCCCGGCCGGCGCCGGCTCCGGGGAGCGACTCCATGAGCATCAGCAGCACGCGCGGCTTCCTCTACTGGCTGGCGAAGTTCCTCGGCGACGTGAACGCCGTCCGGCGCGGGCGCATCGGGCGCCGCATCGCCAGGCCCGC
>DAOULG010000246.1:0-23663 GCA_034420495.1 Dehalococcoidia bacterium | reverse complement strand
CGAGCGCCGGCGCGCCGCGCGCGCAGAGAGCGACGCGGGCGCCCTCCTCGCCCAGCGCCTCCGCGATGGCGCGGCCGATTCCCCGGCTGGCGCCGGTGACGATCGCCGAGCGTCCCCGGAGCCCGAGATCCATCGCGCCGCCTCCCTCCCGCCGGCGGTCCACCCGTCCGGGGACGAGATCGTGGCGAGAGCGGCGGGCGCCGTCCACCACCCCCGCCCCCTCCGCGATGCTACGGTTCGCGGACGGAGGCGCCATGAGCGGCGGGACCACGTCCGGACCGGTGCGGCTCTCGTTCGAGGAGGCCGTCGCGACGGTGGTGCTCGACCCGCCGGGCGCGCGGTTCGACCGGGCGACGCTCGATGCGCTGGGGCGCGCGTGCGCCGTGCTCGCGGAGGACGACGGACGCGCGCAGGCGGTCGTGATCGCGCCGGCCGGCGCGGATCTCGGCCTCGGCTGGGCGGAGGAGGCCCGGGGCGACGCGGCGGGCGGCGCGGCGATCGATGCGGTGGCGGCGCTGCCGCAGCCCACGGTCTGCGCCGTGCGGGGCCGGGCGCTCTCCTGCGGGCTCGAGCTGGCGCTCGCCTGCGACATCCGCGTCGCCGAGCGCGGCGCCGCGTTCGCGCTTCCCGAGGTCGCCGAGGGCCGCGTCCCGAGCGGCGGGGGGACGCAGCGCCTGCCGCGGGCGGTCGGCGTCTCGCAGGCCCTCCGCCTCCTCCTGACCTCGGAGGAGATCGACGCGGACGAGGCGCTGCGCATCGGACTCGTCTCGGAGGCCGCGCCGCCGGGCGGCGCGATCGAGGCCGCCCGCGCCGTCGCGCGCCGCATCGCCGCGCGAGGCCCGGTGGCCGTCCGCGTCGCGAAGGAGTCGGTGGCGCGAGGGATCGAGCTGCCGCTCTCGCAGGCGCTGCGCCTCGAGCACGATCTCACCGTCCTGCTCCAGGCGACGGCGGATCGCGAGGAGGGCGTGCGCGCCTTCCTGGAGCGGCGGCCTCCGCGCTTCGAGGGCCGCTAGGGTGGTGCCGCGCGGGGGTGCCGGGCGGCCGCCTCCGGTCGTGACCCGCCCGCGGGGGGCGCGGGGGCGGCGTGGCTAGCGGGGTCGTGCTCGATCGGCGCGGCGACGCGCTCTGGCTCCGCCTCGACCGGCCGGAGAAGCTGAACGCGATCAACCTCGAACTGCGCGACGCGCTGTGGGAGGCTCTCACGCTCGCCCGCGACGACCCGACGCTCCGCGTCGTCGTCGTCGCGGGTGCGGGGGATCGGGCCTTCAGCGCGGGCGCCGACATCTCCGAGTTCGGGACCGCCCCGTCGCTGCTCGCCGCGCGCGAGGCGCGCCTCCGGCGCGACCTGTGGGGCCTCCTTGCCGAGCTCGATCTGCCGCTCGTCGCCGCGCTCCACGGGATCGTCTTCGGCGCCGGCCTCGAGCTGGCGCTGGCCTGCGATCTCCGCGTCGCGACGGAGGACGCCGTGCTCGCGCTCCCCGAGGTGGGCCTGGGCTACATTCCCTCGGCGGGCGGCACGCAGCTCCTGCCGCGCCGGATCGCCGCCGGGGAGGCGGCGCGGATGATGCTGACCGGCGATCCGATGGGAGCGGAGCGCGCGCGCCAGCTGGGCCTGGTGCACGCCGTCGTGCCCGCCCCCGAGCTCGAGGAGGTCGCCGCAGCGTGGGCGGCGCGCCTCGCTGCGGCCGACCCGCTGGCCGTGCGCCTGACGAAGCGCGCCGTGCTCCGGTGCGCGGAGCTCCCGCTCTCGGAGGGGATCGCGCTGGAGCGCCGCCTCGCGGCCGCCGCGGCGGCGCGGCGGCCGGGGTGAGCGCCGTGCCGGTGCGCCTGCGCCGGCTCCCGTGGGGTCCCATCGCGCTGCTCCTCGTCTCCGCGGCGGCGGTCGCCACGGTGATCGTCGGCAACCTGCGCGGCCCGGGGATCACGGTGCGCTACGTCGACGCGGGTCCACTCTCCGACTACGAGGTCTCGAGCGTCGTCTACCTGCCCGACGAGCAGATCTACGTGGTCGGGCTCGCCGACGGCCGGCTGCGCGCCGTCGACGGCGAGGTGGCGAGCTCCCGCTGCGCGGTCCGCTACCTGCCCGCGGATGAGCGCGGGCGGGTGCAGAACCCCCTCGGCACGGCCGGCGTCTTCGAGGATCCCTGCACGGGCGCCGCCTGGGCGGTGACCGGGGACGCTCTGGGCGGGGGATCGGAGCCGCTGCGCACGCGCTTCGTGTGGATCACGACGGCGGAGGACGGGGTGCAGCACGTCTTCGTGGAGGTGGCCGACCTGGATCGCGGCTAGCGCGCCGGGTCGGCCGGCGCAGCCCTCTCCGCCCCCTCGCCGCCGGGCGGGAGTCCCTCGTCGCGCTCACCGCGCTCGCGTATAGTTGCGCGGCTCCGCCGTCTCGCGGGCGTGATCCGGCGGCGGAGAGAGGCGGGGGTGGCGGCTGGCGACGCCCCAGGAGCAGCCGACCGGCGTGAAGCCCGGCTGCCTCGTGGCGGGCGGGCTCTTCCTGGTCGGCGCGCTGGCGGCGGTCGTCGTCGTCGCGCTGCTTCCGCTACTCGACGACGGCGGGATCGACCTGGGGCGCACCGTCGACTATCCGCCGGGCTCGGTGGTGTACCGTGCCACCGACGGCTTCTACGTGGTGCGCCCCGCAGACGGGGAGGTCTTCGCGCTCTCGGACACAGATCCGCACAATCCGCCGGGCTGGCGCGGCTGCCGCGTGACGTTCCGCCCCGATCTCGCCCCGGCGGAGGCTCCCGCCGACGCGCCGGTGGCGGGCGTCTTCTTTGATGCCTGCACCGGATCGATGTATGACATCTTCGGGCGGGGCCTGTCGGGTGACGGACTCGACCTGAGACGGATCGCGATCGAGCGCTCCGGCGACTCCCTCTCGGTGTCGCCGGAGGCCGTCAGGGAGTAGCGTCGCCGCGCCCCGCGCGAGTGAAGGGGGACGATGAACACCGCTGACTTCCTCACCATCACCGCGGCCAGCGTGCCGGATCGGGTCGCCATCAGCGACCCCGGGGAGAGCCTGACCTATCCGGAGTTCCTCGAGCGCGCGCAGAGGCTGGCGCACGCCTTCGCCGAGCTGGGCGTCGGCGCGGGCCACAACGTCGGGGTGATGGCGGTGAACAGCGCGGCGTTCCCCGAGATCTACTACGCGACGGCGATGGTCGGGGCGACCTTCGTCCCGCTCAACTACCGCGCGCGGAGCGACGAGCTCGAGTACATGCTCCGCGCGGCGCAGGTGAACGTGCTCTTCGTGGCGGAGCGCTACGTCCCGCTGCTCGAGCCCGTGCGCGGCGCCCTCCCCGGCCTCGAGCACGTCTACGGCCTCGACTTCGTCCCCGAGGACGGGAAGACGCTCGCCGCGCTGAGGGCGGGCGGAGCGGCGGAGCCGTTCTACCGGGCGGTGGACGACGCAGAGCCGGTCCTCATCATCTACACGTCGGGGACGACCGCCCAGCCGAAGGGGGTCGTGCTCACGCACAAGACCCTCACCGCCTACGTCGTCAACACGCAGGCGCCGGCGGATCCCTCGGCAGAGCAGGAGGTCACGCTCGTCTCCGTCCCCTTCTTCCACATCGCCGGGGCGACGACGATGCTGGGGTCGGTCTGGTCGGGGCGGCGGCTCGCGATCCTGCCGCAGTTCAGCCCCGAGGCCTGGCTCGAGACCGTCGAGCGCGAGCGCGTCACGCATGCCTTCGTGGTCCCGACGATGCTCAAGCGCCTGATGGAGGTCGAGGACTTCGACCGCTACGATCTCTCGTCGCTCCAGCTCATCACCTACGGCGCCGCCCCGATGCCGTTCGAGGTGGTGCGCCGCGCCTGCGACGTCTTCGACTGCGGGCTGATGAACGCCTACGGACAGACCGAGTCGACCTCGACGCTCACCTACCTCTCCCCGGACGATCACCGGCTCGACGGGACCCCGGAGGAGATCGCCCGCAAGGTGGAGCGGCTCCGCTCCGTCGGGCGCCCGATGCCCGATCTCGACATCGCCGTGCTCGCGCCCGACGGCCGCCGGCTCGCGGCCGGCGAGGAGGGCGAGATCTGCGTCCGCGGCGACCGCGTGATGCGGGAGTACCAGGGACGCGGCGAGGAGACCGCCCAGGCGCTCGCCGCGGGGTGGCTGCACACGGGTGACGTCGGGCGCTTCGACGCGGAGGGCTACCTCTTCATCACCGGCCGCGTGAAGGACATGATCATCCGCGGCGGCGAGAACATCGCGCCGGCGGAGATCGAGCAGGTGCTGGAGGATCATCCCGCCGTCGCCGAGGCCGCCGTCATCGGCGTGCCGGACGTGGAGTGGGGCGAGATCGTCAAGGCGGTGCTCGTCCCCGTCGCGGGCGCGGAGGCGGAGGAGGCGGAGCTCACCGAGTACGTCAAGAGCCGACTCGCCTCCTACAAGGCGCCGGCGCTCTACGAGTGGGTGCCGGATCTCCCCCGGAACCACCTCGGCAAGATCCTGAAGAACGAGTTGCGCGGGGAGTCCGCGACGGCCTAGCCGATCGTCCGCGCGCGCGGCGCGCGGGGGCGGCCGGGAGGTAGAGAGGGAGCGCGAGATGCAGGACGCCTCCGCTGCGCCGGGCAGCGAGCTCGCGGCCGACGGGCGGAGCGAGGAGCCGTCGGCGGCGCCCCGCGAGAGCCTCGACCGGATGTGGGGTCCGGCGGCGGCGCTCGCGGGCGCGGGGCTGATCGCCGCGGCGGCGCTCGCGGCGGCCTTCACGACCGACGCGCCGCGCGCCGAGCGTGAGATCTTCTTCAACATCAGCCAGGCGTGGGCGGTCTACGTCTTCCTGGCCGCCCTCACCGGCCTCCTGGTCTACGGCTTCGCGCGCCACGCGACGCTGTGGGCGCTCGGGCAGCCGGTCCCCGGCGTCTTCGAGGGCGTCGGCCGCAGGCTCTGGAACGCCGTCCGCCTGGGGCTGGCGCAGGACCGCCTGCGCCGCGACCGCTACGCCGGGATCGCGCACTGGGCGATCTTCTCGTCGATCGTCGTCCTCACCGCCGTCACCGCGCAGGTCGCGCTGCAGGACGACACCCCCCTGGACTTCCTGCGGGGCGACTACTACCTCTTCTTCTCCTTCTACGGCGATCTCTTCGGCCTTATAGGGCTCGTCGGCGTCGGGATGATGCTCTACCGCCGCTACTTCGACGACTACGCCCGCGTCCGCTGGGACGAGCGGCTCGAGGACCACCTCATCCTCGCGGGGCTCGCCCTGGTGCTCGCGACGGGCTTCGCGGTCGAGGCGCTGCGCATCACCGCCGACGAGCTCGTGGCGCACCCGGACTGGGCGCGCTGGTCCTTCGTCTCCTGGGGGATCGCCGAGCTCCTCCACCTCTTCGAGTTCCGGGAGGACCACCTGCTCACCGCGCATCGCCTGAGCTGGTGGACCCACGTCGCCCTCGCCTTCGGCTGGCTCGGCCTGATCGTCTTCACCAAGCTCGATCACATCATCTTCGCGCCGGTGAACGCCTACCTGCTGCGCCGTGATGCCCCCGGGCGCCTGACGACGATCGAGGACATCGAGGAGCGCGAGGTCTTCGGCGTCGGCCAGATCCAGGACTTCACCTGGAAGCAGCTCTTCGAGCTCGACGCCTGCGTCCGCTGCGGTCGCTGCACCTCCGTCTGCCCGGCCAACCTCGCGGGGCAGCCGCTCTCGCCGATGCACCTGATCCAGGATCTGAAGGGTCACCTCGCCGAGGTGGGGCCCGCCCTGCAGCGCGCCGGCCACGAGGGCGGCGATGTCCGCTCCGTGTCGCCGGTGGAGATGGTCGGGGAGGTCATCCACGACGAGACGCTCTGGGCCTGCCGCACCTGCGGCGCCTGCGTGCAGGAGTGCCCGGTCCTGATCGAGCACGTGCCGACGATCGTGGACATGCGGCGCTACCTCGTGATGGACGAGGCGCGCGTCCCCGCGACGGCGCAGGCGGCGCTTGAGAACATGGAGATGCGCGGCCATCCCTGGCGCGGCACGACGCTCGAGCGCACCACCTGGATGGAGGGCCTCGGCGACGTCCCGATCTTCGACGGCTCGCAGGAGTACCTCTACTGGGTCGGCTGCTCCGGCTCGCTGGTGGAGCGCAACCTCCCGATCACGCAGTCGGTCTTCCGGCTGCTGCGCGAGTCCGGCTCCTCCTTCGGCGTCCTGGGGCAGGAGGAGACCTGCAACGGCGACCCGGCGCGGCGCCTGGGCAACGAGTACCTCTACCAGATCCTCGCGCAGCAGCTCGCCGAGACCTTCCAGCAGAAGGGCGTGCAGAAGGTCATCACCAACTGCCCGCACTGCTTCAACACTTTCAAGAACGAGTACCCGCAGTGGGGCGCCCACTTCGAGGTGCTGCATCACACGGAGTTCCTGGCGCGGGCGCTCTCCGATGGCCGCCTCACGCCGTCCCACGAGGTGGAGGCGGACGTCACCTACCACGACTCCTGCTACCTCGGCCGCCTCAACGGCGTCTACGAGGCCCCGCGCGAGATCCTCGCGGTGATCCCGGGCGCCTCGGTCACCGAGATGGACCGCTCCCGCAGCCGGGGGCTCTGCTGCGGCGCGGGCGGCGGCAACATGTGGCAGGAAGAGGTGGGGGAGAGGCGCGTCAACCACGTCCGCTCCGAGGAGGCCATCGCCACCGGCGCCGGCGAGGTGATCTCCAACTGCCCGTTCTGCATCCAGATGTTCGAGGACGGCGTTCCCGCCGTGCAGGCGGAGGAGGCGGGCCGCATCCGGCCCTTCGACATCGCCGAGCTACTCGAGCGCTCCGTGCTGGGCACGGGGAGCGAGCAGGTGGCCGGGAGCGGATCCTCCGAGTAGCCGCGGAGCGGCGCGGCATCGCCGCGCCCGGGCCGCGTCGGCAGGGGATGGGGCGGCGGCGCCGCCCGCTGGAGGGCCCGGGAGGGGTCCGCGACAAGGAGCGTGCTGATGCACTTCGTGGTCTGCGCGAAGCAGATTCCCGACCCGGAGACGCCGCCGTCGGCGTTCCGGATCGACGAGTCGACGAATTCGGTGGTGCCGGCGCCCGGCATCGCGCCGGTGCTGTCGCAGTTCGATGCGATCGCCGCCGAGGCGGCCCTGCGCATCAAGGAGGCGGGGGACGAGGTAAAGATCACCGTCGTCTCGATGGGCCAGGAGAGCGCTCAGGCGGCGATCAAGCAGGTGCTGGCGATGGGCGCCGACGAGGGACTGCTGCTGGACGATCCGGCCTTCCTCGGCGGCGACTCCTACACCACGGCGCGCGTGCTCTCGACCGCCGTCGAGAAGCTCGGCGACGTCGATGCCGTCTTCTGCGGTCGCCAGGCCGCCGACTGGGACATGGGCCAGGTGGGGCTCGGCATCTCGACGCTGCTCGGCTGGCCCGCCGCGATCATCGCCAAGGACGTGCAGGTGGCGGACGGCCGGTTGTCGGCGACGCGCGTGATGGCGGACGGCTTCGAGACCGTCGAGATGGCGCTCCCCGCCGTCGTCACGGTCTCCAATGAGCTGGGCGACCCGCGCTACCCGAAGCTGCAGCAGATCATGCGGGCGGCGCGCAAGACGGTGACGAGCTGGAGCGCGGCCGATCTCGATCTCGATCCGGCGACGGTCGGGGAGGCGGGGTCGCGGCTGAAGCTCGAGCGCCTCTTCATCCCCGAGGCGGGGGGCGACGTGGAGCTGATCGACGGCGAGACCGCCCAGGAGAAGGCAGAGGGCCTCGTCGCCAAGCTGCGGGAGGCGAAGATCATCTAGGGCGGTCCCCGCAGCGGGATGCTCGGAAAGGACGAAGAGGATGGCACGCAACGTGCTGGTGGTGGGCGAGCTCGAGGGCGCGGGGATCAACTCCACGACCGCCGAGCTGCTGGGAGCGGCGAGCCGCCTCGCCGCCGGCGGCGACGTCTCCGTGACGCTGCTCGGCGCTGCGGCTGCTGAGGCCGCCGCGGGCGCCTTCGCGGCGGGGGCGGGACGCGCCTTCGTCGCCGCGGACGGCGCCTACGACGAGTTCCGGGCCGACCAGTGGACGGCGGCCGTCGGCGACGCCGTGGGGCAGTCCTCCGCGGATGTCGTGCTGATGGCGCAGTCGAGCGCGGGCCGCGATCTCGGACCGCGCCTCGCCTTCGGGCTCGACACCGCGGTCGGGATGGACTGCGTCGCGGTGGAGGACGACGGCGGGACGCTCACGGTGACGCGGCCCTGCTACGGCGGCAACGCGAACGCGACCTACAGCTTCGCGACCTCTCCGGCGATCGCCACCGTCCGCGCGAAGTCGCAGGATCCGCTGCCCCCGCAGGAGGGCGCCTCCGGCGAGGTGGTCGAGCTTCCGGGCGCCGGGGAGAGCCGGACCGAGATCACGGGGCGCGAGATGGCGGTCGCCGAGGGGCTGCAGCTGCAGGACGCGCCGATCGTGGTCTCCGGCGGCCGCGGGCTCGGGGGGCCGGAGGGCTTCGGGGTCGTCGAGGAGCTGGCGTCGACGATCGGCGTCGACAAGGCGGCCGTGGGCGCCTCGCGAGCCGCCTGCGATCTGGGCTGGTATCCGGTGTCGCAGCAGGTGGGTCTCACCGGCAAGGTCGTGACGCCGGATCTCTACGTCGCGATCGCGATCTCCGGAGCGAGCCAGCACATGGCCGGCTGCAGCGGCTCCAAGACGATCGTCGCCGTCAACCGCGACCCCGAGGCGAACATCTTCAAGGCGTCCAGGTGGGGCATCGTCGGCGACTACAAGGAGGTCGTCCCGGCGCTGATCGAGGCGCTCAAGGAGTAGCGCGGTCCCCGGTGGGCCGCCGCCGGGCCCCGGCGGCGCCTCGATCGCCCCGCGCCGCCTGCCGTCCGTCTGGCGGCGGCTCGTGCCGTCGTCTACACTGACGCCACACTCTCATCCCCGGCCCCCGTCGATGGTTGCGGGCGTCCTCACCCGGGAGCGGCATATGACGGCGATCGGGCTCACCGGCGGCATCGCGTCCGGGAAGTCGACGGTCGCCGGGCTCCTGAAGTCGCTGGGCGCGGTCGTGATCGACGCCGATCGCCTCGGCCACCGCGTCTACGAGCCCGGGTCGCCGGGCTTCGAGAAGGTCGTGAACGCCTTCGGGCACGACGTGGTCGCCCCGGACGGCACCATCAACCGCCGCGTGCTGGGCGGCAAGGTCTTCGGGGATCCCGCGCAGATGAAGCGCCTGACCGATATCAGCTGGCCCGAGATCCAGCGTCTGGCCGAGGAGGAGATCGCCGCCTACCGCGCGCGCGACCCCGAGATCGTCATCGTCCTCGAGGCGGCCGTCCTGATCGAGGCGGAGTGGACCGCCCTGGTCGACGAGGTGTGGGTCGTCACCACGACGATCGGGCGCGCCGTCGAGCGGCTGCGGAAGCGCAACGGCATGTCCGAGGAGGCGGCGCGCGCGCGCATCGACTCCCAGATCTCCACCCGGGAGCGGCTCGAGCATGCCGACGTGCGCATCAAGAACACCGACACGCCCGCGCAGCTCGAGTCCCGCGTCCTCTACCACTGGCGGCGGCTCCACGGGCGCAGGGAGAAGCGGCGCGCCGCCGCGGCCGCGCAGGCGGCTCGCTAGCGCCACCCCCCGGCGAGGCGTAGCCTTCCCCGCGGCGCGGCGCAGGCTGCCCGGCGCGCGGCGGCGGGCGATGGGGGTGGGTCCGGCGTGACGATCACACACGAGGAGCTCTCGCACGCGGCCTCCGGCCGCGGATTCCGGCGGCGGGCCGTCGAGGAGTTCCGGCTCACCTCCGAACCCTACTACCTCCCCATCGGCGACGAGGTGGCGCTCTTCGAGCACGCCTACCGGGAGAAGATCCCCGTCCTGCTGAAGGGGCCGACCGGCTCGGGCAAGACCCGCTTCGTCGAGTACATGTCGTGGCGGCTGCACGAGCGCACGCCCGAGGGCACCGCGGAGGAGGGCGTCCCCCTCATCACCGTCGCCTGCCACGAGGACCTCACCGCCTCCGATCTGGTCGGGCGCTACCTCATCGAGGGGAGCGAGACGCGGTGGATCGACGGACCGATCACGCGCGCCGTGCGCGTGGGGGCCATCTGCTACCTCGATGAGATCGTGGAGGCCCGCAAGGACACGACCGTGCTCATCCACCCGCTCACCGACTACCGGCGATTGCTTCCCGTCGAGAAGCGGGGGGAGCTGCTCGAGGCGGCCGACGGCTTCCTGCTGGTGCTCTCCTACAACCCCGGCTACCAGTCGGCGCTCAAGGACATCAAGCACTCGACCAGGCAGCGCTTCATCGCGATCGAGTTCGGCTACCCGCCCCGCGAGCAGGAGGCAGAGATCGTGCGCGTGGAGTCGGAGTGCTCCGACGCGATCGCCGCCGAGCTCGCGAAGCTCGGCGAGAAGGTGCGCAATCTGAGGGAGCACGGCCTCTCGGAGGGGGTCTCGACCAGGCTCCTCGTCTACGCGGGGAAGCTGATCGCGCGCGGCATCACGCCGCGCTCCGCCTGCCAGACGGCGGTGGTGTGGGCCCTCACCGACGACGTCGAGATTCAGCGGTCGATCGAAGAGGTCGTCTCGTCGATCTTCCCGGAGTAGCCGGCACCCGGGGATGAGGGGACGGGCGTGAGCATCGCCGCCGAGGTCGCCGCCCGGTACGAGCCGGAGCTCGCCAAGTTCGGGCAGACGCTGCCGGAGGATCTCGCGGTCGCCGCGGCGGCGCTCGAGGGGCGCCTCTCGGCCGAGGAGCTCGATCGCTGGGCGGAGTCCGGCGTGCGGCTCGCACGCCGCTCGCTGCGCTCGTGGGAGGCGGCGGCGGAGTACTTCCGCGCCGGGCCCGCCGTCGCGGAGAAGCTGTCGGCAGCAGAGCTCCTCGCGTGGGGGGAGGCCGCCGGCTCGCTCGCCGACCGCTCCTCCCTGGTCGCCGCCGCCTACCTGCGCGCCTCGCCGGGGGCGCTGCGCTCCCTCCCCCCCGGCGACGTGGAGCCGTGGGCGCGCCTCGGCGACCGGATCTGTCGCGGCAGCTGGAAGTCCATCGCGCTCGCGACGTCCTTCTACCAGGAGAGCCCGGAGCTGCTGGAGTCGCTCACGCTGCGCCAGCTCTCCCGCCTGGTCGACATCATCGAGGCTCTCGCCGAGCGCTCGTACGAGCTCGCCGCGCGCTGCTTCGAGGCGGCCGCTTCCGTGCTGGCGCCGCTCTCTCCCGCCGATCGCGAGCCGTTCCTCGAGTTCGCGTGGGTGCTGACCCGGGCCTCGTGGGCCGACACGCGCATCTACTTCGAGCGCGCGCCGGCCCTGCTCGCCCAGGTCGATCCCCCCGAGCGCGCGGCCCTGCTCGAGCTCGCCGCGGAGGTGACGGCGAGCGCCGGCCGCGCCGGCTTTCCCCTCTTCGCCAGCGCGGCCGACGCCCTGCGCGGCGTCGACCGGGCGGAGCATCCGCGGCTGATCCGGTTCGCGCAGCGGCTCGCCCAGGCCTCCACGGTGGCGGCGATGGAGTACCTCAAGTCGGCGCCGATCGTGGGCGAGCGCCTGACAGCGGATCAGATGGCGCGCTGGAGCGACGCGGGGCTCGAGATCCTGATGGACCAGGGCAACGCGGAGGGCGCGGAGGCCTTCTTCCGCCTGGAGTCGGCCCGGGCGGAGAGGCTCCTCGCGCAGCTGTCGGCGCGCGTCGAGCTGACCGCGGTGAGCCCGGTCCTCCGCCTCTACGCGAAGGCGCTCACCGGGGAGACGGTCGCCGTGCATCCGGTGCAGGAGCTCGAGGAGAAGGGCATCGGCTGGGTCGCCGGACAGGCGACGACGGAGGGGACGGCGATCTACCTGCCGTCGGCGGTGTCGACCTTCTCCGACCAGCGCGACAACGTCCAGGTCTACAAGGTCTACGCCACCCACCAGACGGGACGCATCGAGTTCGGCTCGTTCGACTACCGCCACGGAGAGCCCGGGGCGCACACGTCGCCGCCGCGGCTGCCCGCGGGGCGCCCGCAGACCCCGCGCGGCGGGGCGGAGCGCCCGGAGGAGGAGCCGGACCGCGCGCTCACGGAGATGCAGCGGCTCTACGACGGCTTCTCAGACCGCTCCCTGATCTCGGCGCTCTTCACCGTCGTCGAGGACACGCGCGTCGACGCCTGCACGGCGCGGGAGTACGGGGGGATTCGCCTCTGGCTCCGGCGCGTGCAGGAGCAGGCGGCCGCCGAGCGACCCGACGCGCGCTCGATGCCGCTCCGCAGCGCCTACGTCGAGGCGCTGCTCCGCACCTCGCTCGGGAACCCGGAGGGGATCGAGTGGCCGGCGAGGCACCGTGGCCTGCTCCGGGAGGGCATCGCCGCGCTGCGCATCGTGGAGCAGCCGGGGGCGACCGTGCAGGACTCCGCGGCCGTCGCCGCGGCGCTCTACGGGCTCGCCGCCTCGCTTCCCAACGAGCGGCTCGGGGGCGAGGAGCAGTGGGTCGCGGCCGACGAGGAGATGCTCGCTCTCGCCCCGGCGATGCCGGGCGGCGAGGGTGCGGACGGCGCGCCTCAGCCGTCGGCGGACGCCGAGGGGTTCGAGAGCCCGCCCCAGCCGGAGTTTCGCGGCGACTTCAAGCCGGAGCTCGTGCAGCTGCTCATGCGCCTCCGGGAGGGCGCGGGCGAGACGGACGGAGACGGCCGCGGCACGCCGCTGACGGCCGAGCAGCTGCAGGAGCTGCTCGAGAACTCGACCGAGATCCTGATCTCGGAGATGGCGGAGGGCGACCTTGCCTCCACCGTGAGCCTCTTCCTGACGAACCTCGAGCGGGAGACGAACCTTCCCTCCGGCGGGGAGCAGGCCCCCGTGCGCGAGCGCTCCGGGGACGGCTCGGGCGACGAGGAGGAGCCGCCCGACGAGGAGCCGGCCGCCCCGGAGGTCGAGTACTTCCAGTACGACGAGTGGGACTTCCGGGCCGGCGACTATCGCCCGCGCTGGTGCACCGTGGGGCAGCGCCCCTACGAGGAGGGCGAGATCGACTTCTATGAGGAGACGCTGGTCCGCCACCACGGGCTGGTCACGGAGACGCGCCGCCAGTTCGAGCTGATGCGCCCGGAGGCTTTCCGGAAGATCAAGCGGCTCGAGGACGGCGAGGAGATCGACCTCGATCAGGCGACGGAGTTCCTCGTCGACAAGAGGGCGGGCGCCGCCCCCCTCGCGCGCTTCTACTACCGGCGCAACAAGGTGGAGCGCGATGTGGCCGTCTCGTTCCTGCTCGACATGTCGGCGTCGACGGACGAGGAGATCGACAAGCAGCACAAGAAGTACGACGAGGACGACGACTTCGACGGAGACCCCGCGAAGTACTTCCAGTGGCTGGCCCAGCGCCGCTCGCTCCGGGCCGCCGACCCGCCGAAGCGCATCGTCGATCTCGAGAAGGAATCGGCGGTGCTGCTGGTGGAGGCGCTGGAGGCGATCGGCGACGCCTACGGGATCTACGGGTTCTCCGGCTACGGGCGCGACAACGTCGAGTTCTACGTGGTTAAGGATCTCGACGAGCCCTTCGGCGACCGCGTGCGCCGCCGCATCGCGAAGATCGAGCCCGTCCGCTCGACCCGCATGGGACCGGCGATCCGTCACGCCACGTACAAGCTCACCCGCCACGAGGCGAAGGTGCGGATCCTCGTCCTCGTCTCCGACGGGCGGCCGCAGGATCACGGCTACGGCCGCGACCGCACCGAGAAGGAATACGCCGTCCACGACACCAAGCAGGCGCTCATCGAGGCGCGCCGGGCCGGCGTCACCCCCTTCCTCATCACGGTCGACAAGGAGGGGCACGACTACCTCAAGCAGATGTGCGACGACATCGGCTACGAGGTCGTCGCCGACATCGAGCAGCTTCCGCGCCGCCTCACGACGCTCTATCGCGTCCTCGCCGGCGACTGAGCGCTCCCGGCCCGCCCCGCGTCCACCCCCCCGGCCCGCCCCGCGCGCACCCCGGCGCGGTCGCCCGCGTCAGCCGCCTCCCGCGCGCCGGTAGCGCCAGATCCCGTCCGCCTCGTCGCGCCGGGCGGTGCCTTCCTGCAGGCCGACGTCCAGGTGCCCGATCACCTCGGTCATCGCCTGGCCGACGCGCTCCTCGGGAATCCGCGGGAAGATCCGGCGCGCGAGCGCGTGGGCGGTCGCGGGGCCTTCGTCGAGGGCGGCGCGCACCTGCCGGTCCCGCCGCCGGTAGTGGGCGAGGAAGCGGTGCGCCTCGGCGGCCGGGTCGAGCGCGGCGTCGGCCTCGCGGATGCCGTGGGCCGGGAGGAGCCTGGTCAGGGGGAGGCCCCCCAGCCACTCGACGGAGCGGACGTACGGGGGGAGCGACGGCCAGCGCGGCGTCCCGGTGCTCGAGTGGAAGTGCAGCCCGGCGGAGGGAATGCGCCCCGGGAGCAGCGTGTCGCCGCCGTAGAGCTCGCCCGTCTCCTCCACGATCGCGCCGAGGTTCCCCGGCGTGTGGCCGGGGGCCGCGACGATGCGCAGCGAGCGCTCCCCCTCCGGCCCCTCGATCGGGAAGACGTGATCGCCGACGGCCGGCGCGACGGAGCCCCACGGCGCGCCCTTCCAGCGGAGCGCGGAGGAGCGCTCGCGGCGGATCTCCTCCAGCCGGTCGACGATCTCGGGCGGGCAGCCGTGTCGGCGCATCTCCTCGCGGCCGCGGCGCGCCTGGTACTCGCGCCAGCCGTCGCCCGAGGTCAGCGCGGTCATGTCGGGCGCGAGGGCGAAGATGCGCGCGCCGGCCTCCGCCCAGCGGTGGGCGAGCCCGGCGTGATCGGCGTGGCCGTGGGTCACGATCACGGCCCGCACCCCCTCCGGCGCGAAGCCGAGCGCGTACCCCTGCCCGACGGCCTCCTCCCAGGCCCCCTCGTAGTCGGGGCCGGCGTCGATCAGCACCCGTCCGCCGCCCGCCCGCTCGGCGACGCGGA
Organism: Dehalococcoidia bacterium; assembly: GCA_034420495.1. Lineage (GTDB taxonomy): Bacteria > Chloroflexota > Dehalococcoidia > UBA2979 > UBA2979 > VYDC01. The sequence goes on along the minus strand of DAOULG010000246.1, from coordinate 8,831 downwards.
AGGCGTAGACGAGGTTCGAGCGCAGCGAGAGGGCATCCGCCGTCACCGGGACCGGCATCGGACGCTCCTTCCCGCGCGGCCGGGCCGCCGATTGCCGGGCGCCCGCATCGTAGCCGCTCGCGGTCCGGGCTACGCGCGCCGCTCGCCGCTCGTGCCGGGGTCGATGCCGGTGTCCACGCCCAGCAGGTGGCGTCTGAGCATCGAGAGCGCCTGCTGCTGCACGCGCCGCTTGGTCGCGATCCGGCCCTGGTAGTAGCGCCACTGCACGTACTCGGTCGAGCCCTCGCGCGAGAGCGCGATGTGCATCGTCCCGGGCGGCTGCCCCTCGACGGCGTTGGCCCCGGCGACGCCGGTGACGCCCACGCCGATATCGGCCCCCAGCGTCGTGCGGGCCGCCTCGGCCATCGCCTCCGCCGTCTCGCGGGAGATCGCGCCGTGGCGCTCCACCACGCCGGGCGGCACCCCCATCCGGAGCTTCGACGCGGTGGCATACGTGACGAGTCCGCCCAGGAAGTAGTCGGAGGAGCCCTCCACGTTGGTGAGGGCGTCGGAGACCGCGCCGCCGGTCGCCGACTCCATCACCGCGAGCGTGAGGCCCCGCTCGCGGAGCAGGGCGCCGACGGCGGCCGAGAGCGAGTCGTCGTCCACACCCCACACGTAGGTGCCGAGCAGCCGCCGCGCCTCCGCCTCCACCGGCGCGATCAGCGCCTCCGCCTCGGAGCGCGTCGCCGCCTTCGCGGCGAGGCGGGCGTGGACGCCGTCGGGGCGGTGGTAGACGCCGATCGAGGGATTCCGGGATCCGAGCAGCGGCGCGAGCAGCTCGTCGACGGCGGACTCGCCGAGCTCGGTGGTCTTGAGCGTGCGGCTCACGAGCACCGAGCCGGCCCGCCCCTCGAGCTCGGGCGCGATCTCGCGCTCCCACATCCGCGTCATCTCGGCCGGAGGCCCCGGCATCACCACCATCGTTCGACGGTCGCGCTCGACCCACCATCCCGGCGCCGTGCCGCGGGGGTTCGGGATCGCGCGCGCGGAGGGGATCAGCTGCGCCTGCTTGAGGTTGCGCTCGGGCATCGGGCGATCGCGGCCGCGCCAGAAGGCCCGGAGGATGCGCTCCTGGTGGGGATCGGTGCGGAGCCCCTCGTCGAGGACGGCGGCGACGCTCTCCCGGGTGATGTCGTCCTCCGTGGGGCCGAGGCCGCCGGTGGTGAAGACGATGTCGGAGCGCCCCCACGCCCGCGCGAGCACCTCCCGGAGGCGTCCCGCGTTGTCGCCCACCTGCGTGACGTAGTGCAGGTCGATGCCGAGGGCCGGCAGGCGGCCGGCGATGAAGGCGGCGTTCGTGTCGGTGATCTCGCCGAGCAGGATCTCGGTGCCGATAGAGACGATCTCGGCGCGCACGCGGCCCCCGTCGGTCCCATCGCCCCGCCCCGCCGGCCCGGCCGGCGGCGCTCATTATCCGTCGCGCCCGCCCCCGGGTGCGCGGGTCGCCCGGCCGGGCGGGAGGGCCTCGCGCAGCGCCCGCAGCGCGGCGCGCTCCCGCTCGGCGCGATCGGCGATCAGGTCGCCGACGCTCCGGGCCGCCCCGTCCTCCACGTCGATCGGCCGGTCGAGGAGCGCGGCGTGCTCCTCGAGCGCGCTCTCCGCCTCCGCCTGCGTCGCCTGCAGCAGCCTGCCCAGGGCATCTCGCTGGAGCATGTGCGCGCCGTACATGACCTCGCCGCGGCGACGCCTCAGGCGGAAGCGGGCCGTGGCCCCGGGCTCCGCCGCGAGCGCGGCGAGCACGTGGGCGAGCACGCGGTCGGCCGCCGCCACCGCGCCCAGCGCGTGCCGGAGGGTCCACCCCTCCCGCCCGGTCGGCCGGTTGAGCCGGGTCTCGGTGATCGCGGCGAGCATCGTGAGCAGCTCCTCACGTGCGCCGGTCGCCGCCGCCTGTTCCGGGGCTCGCCCCTCCATGCACTCGACGCTAGCCCCCGTGCACCGGCCCGGCAAGCGTCGCGCGGGCCCGCACGGGCGGGGGTGGTGCGCTATCCTCCAGCGGCTCCCATGCCGCGGGGGCCGCCGACGCGAGGGTGTCGTGGAGGAGCCGTCCGCCGCAGGAGCCGCGGGAGCCGATGGCGCCGCCGCGGCCGCCGCCATCGCCCGGGCCGCCGGCATCGTCCGCGAGAACGTGCAGCGCGTCGTCGTCGGCGCCGACGAGACGCTCTCGCTCCTGCTGGTGGCGCTGCTGAGCCGCGGCCACGTCCTGATCGAGGATGTGCCGGGGACCGGGAAGACGACGCTCGCCCGCGCCGTCGCGCGCTCGCTCGGGGCGAGCTTCAGCCGCATCCAGTTCACGCCGGACCTGATGCCCTCCGACATCGTCGGCATCAACTACTACTCGCAGAAGAGCGGGGAGTTCGAGTACCGCCCCGGGCCGCTGCATGCCAGCGTCGTCCTCGCCGACGAGATCAACCGCGCGACGCCCCGGACCCAATCCGCCCTGCTCGAGGCGATGCAGGAGCGGACCGTGACGGTCGACGGCGACACGCGGGCGCTGCCCGAGCCCTTCGTGGTGCTGGCCACGCAGAACCCGGTGGAACTCGAGGGCACCTTCCCGCTGCCGGAGGCGCAGCTCGACCGGTTCCTGCTGCGGCTGAGCATCGGCTACCCGGACGACGACGGCGAGGTCGAGATCCTGCGCCGCTTCCGCGAGCGCTCGCCGCTCGACACGCTCGCGCCGGTGCTCGACGCGGGGGAGCTGAAGGCGCTCGCCGAGCAGTTGCCCCTCATCCACGTCGAGGACGACGTCGCCCGCTACGTGACCGCGATCTGCCGCGCCACGCGCGAGCACGAGGCGTTCGAGCTCGGCGCGAGCCCCCGGGCCTCGCTCGCGCTCTTCGAGTCCGCGCGCGCCTACGCCGCCCTGTCGGGGCGCGACTTCGTGCGCCCGGACGACGTGAAGAGGCTGGTGCAGCCGGTCCTGGCACACCGCGTCCTGCTCTCCTCGCAGACGCGGCTCCGCGGCGGCTCGGTCGACGACCTGCTCACCGACATCCTCCGTGACCTCGCCGTGCCCGTCGTGGACGCGGACACGGGCCGGGGCTAGAGCCGGTGCGCGCCCTCGTCACCGAGGCCTGGCTCGTCGCCTCGGGGGGCCTCGTCCTCATCGGACTCCTCGCCCACGCGGACGCGATCGTCGTGCTCGGCGTCCTGCTGCTCGCCTCGAGCGGGGTGTCGCGCCTGTGGTCGCGGCTCGTGCTGGAGGAGCTGCACTACGAGCGGCGGCTCGAGCACACGCGGGTCTTCGCCGGCGAGAGCACGCGGCTCCGCCTCTCGCTCGCCAACCGCAAGCCGCTCCCGGTCCCCTGGCTGGAGGTGCAGGAGCGCTTCGCGACTCCGATGGAATTCCCGGACGCCGCCGTGCACCCCTCCGGCGTGCCGCGGACGGTCGTCCTCTACCGGAACACCTCCCTCGCGCCCAACGAGCAGCTCTCGTGGCCGCTCACGCTGCGCGCCGTCGAGCGCGGCTACTACCGGATCGGCACCACGAGGCTGCGCTCCGGCGATCTCTTCGGCTTCTTCGACCGCGAGCGCGAGGTCGGGGGGCGCAGCGCTCTCGTCGTCTACCCGCAGACGGTCCCGCTGCCTCAGCTCGACCTCGTGCACGCCCGCCCCTTCGGGGAGCAGCGCGGCGGGCACCCCGTCTTCCAGGATCCCGAGCGGGTGGTCGGCCTGCGCGACTACCTCCCCGGCGATGCGATGAAGCGGGTGGACTGGAAGGCGTCGGCGCGCGCCGCCCGGCTCGTCTCCCGGGTCTACGAGCCCTCGCGCACGCGGGCGGTGGTCATAGCGCTGAACATCACGACCCTCCCGGAGAACACCTTCGGCACGAACGTGCAGCTGCTCGAGCGCGGCGTCGCCGTGGCGGCGTCGGCGGCCGTGGCGGCGTTCGGGGAGCGCTCGGCCCTCGGTCTCGTGGCGAACGGCTCCTTCCCGGACGCCGACCGCCCCATCCGGATCGGGGCCGGCCGCGCCCCCGAGCAGCTGAACCGCGTGCTCGAGGCGCTCGCGATGATCTCGGGCTTCACCACGTCGAGGCTCGCCGACGAGCTGACGGGGCGTTCGCGCGCGCTCCCGGCGGGCGCCACCGTCGTCGTCGTGAGCGCCGTGCTCGGCGAGGCGCTCGCCGCGGCGTTGAGGCGGCTGCGCTCCGAGGGGCACGACGTGCTCGTCCTCAAGGTGGCGCCGGGCGAGTGGGAGCACCAGGCGGAGCTCGGGCCGATCCCGGTGGTCTCCCTCGACGCCCACCTGCAGGAGCTGGAGGAGAGCGGGGAGCTGAACCTCCCGGAGGCGTCGGCGAACGCGCTGCCGCTCCCGCCGCCGCCCCGAGGCGGCGGCGGGGCGCACCCGGAGCCGCGCCCCGCCGCCACGGAGCGGCCGGATCCGGTCGCCACCGTTCGCGGTCGGCGGCCGCGGCCGTGAGCGCCGAGCGGGGCGCCACCGCCCGTGCCGCGCAGCTCGGCGCGGCGGTCGCCGCCTGGGGCACGCCCCGCTGGCAGCGCATCGGGGCGACGTCCCTCTTCCTCTTCACGGAGGCGCTCGCCTGGTTCATCGTGCTCCGCGTCTTCGCCACGGCGGTCGAGCGCGCCGGCTACACCGGCCTGGCGGCGAGCCTCGACCTCGCCGTGCTGCGCGGCGCCCCGCTCGACCGTCCCGCCGCGCTCGCGGCGGCGGAGCGCCTGCGCGAGGCGGCCTCCGGCGTCGCCGCCGGACCGCCGTGGTGGATCGTCGTGGCGGGGGCCGCCGCCGCGTTCCTGCTCGCGCACTACGTCACCCGCATGGGCCTGCCGGGGGGTCTTGCCGCGGTGGTGGGCGTGCTCGCCTCGCTCCTCGGCGTCAACGCGCTCGTGCACGTCGCCATCGCGGGCGACCTGCAGGTGTGGACCGGGGGGACGATCTCGCAGTTCCCCTTCGGGGGCGCGCCGGGTCCCGAGGACTACCTCGCCGACGCCGATCCCGCCCGCGCGGCCGGCTCGGCGCGGACGACGGTGGTGATCGGGGTGCTGCTGCTGTGGCTGAGATTCCTCTGGCTGGGGCGGTCGCCGGTCACCTTCGACAAGGTGATCTGGTCCTTCACGACGGGCTTCCTCGCGGTTCTGATCGCGGCGCTGGTCGCCACCGGACGCGGATCGGCCGGTCCCGGGCTCCTGGCCGTCCTCTACTTCGTCTCGGGGATGCTCACGCTCGCCGTCTCGAACGTGGCGCGGGCGACCGCGGAGACGCGGGGGATGGAGCGGAGCGCCCCCTGGGCCGCCTCCGTGGCGGCCACCGTGGCGTTGCTGGGCATCACGGGGCTCGTCTTCGGGGTCCTCACCATCCTGGACGTGGAGCGGCTCGTCTCGCCGCTCGGCGACCTGCTCCCCCGCTTCATCTCGTGGCTGCTGGTCCTCATCCTGACGCCCGTCTTCTGGCTGCTCGGCGTCCTCCTGTCGCCGTTCGCGGGCCTTCTGGAGGGCCTCGACACGCGCTTCCAGGAGGTCTTCCAGGCGATCGGCAGGGCGATCTTCGTGGACCCGGAGACGCGGGACGCCCTCTCGGACAACCGCCCGCCGGCATGGCTGCGGGACGGCGCCCGGCTGCTCGCCGTGACGGCGATCCTCGCCGGCCTCTACTTCGGCGGCAGGCTCCTCTTCCGGCGGCTGCGGCGTCCGCGGCGGCAGGACGCGGTCTACGACGAGTTGCGCTCCGTCTCCGAGGAGACGGGGGCGGGGCTCGGCTCCCTGCTGCGCTCGATCCTGCCGAGGAGCCGCGGCGGGGAGGAGCCGGCGGGCTGGCTCCGGCGGCAGGCCGTCTACCGCCTCTACGCCCGCTTCGCCTCCGCCGCCCGGGAGCGCGGCTTCCCGAGGCGCACGGGCGAGACGCCCCTCGAGTACGCCGACGCCGCAAGCCGGGTCTTCGCAGCGCCGCGCTTCCTCGATGTCGCCACGCTCTTCGACGGCGCCCGCTACGGCCGCCACTACCCGGAGGAGGCCCGCGTCGCCGAGCTGGACGACGAGCTCGAGCGCTGGGAGATCGCGACGCCGGCGACCGACGAGCTGCGCAGCCGCGTCGGGCGCCGTGGCCTGGCCGCGCCGGAGATCGACCCGCGCGTCCGCGAGAGTGAGATCGCTCCGACCTTCGAGGAGCCGGCCCTTCCCGAGACGACGGACTTCCCCGAGCGCATCTGAGCCGCGCCTCCGGCCCGGCGCCTCCGGACACCGGCACGGGGCCGGGGTGCTACCCTTGATGGCGGCGGCGGGAGGGAGCGACTGCGGGGCTTCATGACCACCACCGTCGGCATCCTCGACTCCGGCGTCGGGGGACTGACCGTGGCGTCCGCGCTCCACAGCCGGCTGCCCGCGCTCCCCATCCGGTACGTCGCCGACACCGCCGCCTTCCCCTACGGCGAACGGCCCGAGGCCGTCGTGACGGCCCGCGTGCTCGCCATCGGCGAGGCGCTGGTGAGCGAGGGGTGCGGGCTCCTCGTCGTCGCCTGCAACACGGCCTCCTCGGCGGCGCTCGAGACGCTCAGGTCGCGCGTGCCGGTCCCCGTCGTCGGAATGGAGCCTCCGCTCAAGCCCGCCGTGGAGGCGAGCACCGCGGGTCGCGTCGCGGTGCTCGCGACGCCGGTCACGGCGCGGGGCGCCCGCCTCGCGCGGCTCGAGCGCCGCCACGGGGGCGGGACGTGCGTCGAGACGGTCCCGACGCCCGGGCTGGCGAGCCTGGTGGAGCGGGGGGTCGTCCAGGGCGCCGAGGTCGAGCGCATGCTGCGGTCCTCGCTCGAGGGGCCGCTCGGCCGCGGCGTCGACGTGATCGCGCTGGGATGCACGCACTACGGGTTCCTCGTCCCCCTGCTCCGGCGCCTCCTCCCCGCCGGCGTGCGGGCGCTCGACGCCGCGGAGCCGGTCGCGCGGCGCTGCCACGAGCTGCTCGCCGCCTCAGGCGGCCTGCCGGACGCGGCGGCGGAGGAGACGGTGGACTGCCGCGCGACGGGCGACGTGCTCCTCCTCGCGGGCGCCCTCGACCGGCTGCGCGAGTCGGGCGCCGCGCTGCCGCCGCTCGCCCTGAGGGGCGGCGCCGAGGTCGCGGGGGAACTCCCGTCGGGAGCGGGCAGCCGATGAGCTTCCGCGCGATGTACGAGGCCGCCTCGAGGGCGAACCGCTCGCTGCTCTGCATCGGGCTCGATCCCGACGAGTCCCGGCTGCCGCCCGGAGTCCCGGTCGCCCGCTACCTGCAGCAGGTCGTCGAGGCGACCGCAGACATCGCCTGCTGCTTCAAGCCGAACGCGGCCTTCTTCGAGCAGCGCGGTGAGGCGGGCTGGCGCGATCTGCGCGCGACGATCGATGCCGTGCCGCGGGACGTCCCGGTCCTGCTCGACGCGAAGCGCGGCGACGTCGGATCCACGGCGAGCGCCTACGCGCGCGCCGTCTTCGAGGTGCTGGGCGCCGACGCGGTGACCCTCAACCCCTGGGGGGGCAGCGACGCCGTGGAGCCGTTCCTCTCCTACGGGGAGAAGCACTCCTTCATCTGGTGCCGCTCCTCGAACCCCGGGGGCGTCGAGCTGCAGGACGCGCTTCTCGCCGACGGCCGCCCGCTCTACGAGCGGGTCGCCTCGCTCGCGGTGGGCTGGAACACGCGGGGCAACGTCGGGCTCGTCGCCGGCGCCACCTATCCCGAACAGGCGGCGCGCCTGCGCGCCCTCGCTCCCGATCTGCTGCTGCTGCTACCCGGCGTGGGAGCCCAGCAGGGCGGCGTCTCCGAGGCGGTGCGCGCGGGGACGGACGCCGACGGGGGCGGGATCCTGGTGGCGGCGTCGAGAAGCGTGCTCTACGCCGGGGAGGCGGCGGGCGCGCGCGATCTCGCCGGCCACGTGGCGGCCGCGCGCGCGGCCGCGGCGAGCCTCCGCGACGAGATCGAGGCGGCGCGCCCGCTCCGCCCCGAGGCCGTCGGCGAGCGTTGACTCGCCGATCCGGCGACTCCTACACTCGAAACGGCGATGCGGAAGCGATGACCGGGCGGCCCCGGGCCGCCCGGGCCGCCGGGTCGGAGCAGCGTTCCCGGGCCGAGGGGTCGAGCCGTGGTCGAGCTCGTGATCGACAGCATCCGCGTGAGCCTGCGCCATTTCCAGCGCGTCGTGATCCTGCGCGAGAAGGAGGCGGGCCGCTTCCTTCCGATCTGGATCGGCGCCGACGTGGCGGAGGCGATCGCCCTCCGGCTGCAGGATGTGTCGGTGCCCCGGCCCCAGACGCACGACCTGCTCTACTCGGTGATCGAGGAGCTGGGGGGCACGGTGCGCTCCGTCGTCGTCAACGATCTCACCAACGACACGTTCTACGCGCGCATCCACCTCGAGCACGACGGCCGCGTCACGGAGGTCGACTCACGCCCCTCGGATGCGATCGCGATCGCGGTGCGCGCCCAGGTTCCGATCTTCGTCGAGGAGTCGGTTCTCGACCGGGCGGGCGTCGTTCTCGACGCGGAGGGACAGCCGGTCGAGGGCGAGGATCCGGCCGCGCCGCGCGCCCGCGTGACCGAGGAGGAGCTGAAGGGCCTCTCCGCCTTCACCGAGTTCGTCTCCGAGCTCGACCTCGACGATTTCGACGAGCGACAGTCGGGCTGAGGGCCGGATCCCGGCGGGTGCGGGAGAGGCCTCCGCGAGTTCGTGCCTGCCGTCACAAGCTGTTGATCGGCCGATCGCGGCGTGTTAGAGTCCCCGCGGTCCCGGAGGGCGGACTCCTGTGTGGAATTCGCCGGCGCTCGGGCTGGTAGGGATCGGCTTCTACCTCGCGACTTCGATCGTGGGGTTGACGTTC
>DAOULG010000245.1:0-4144 GCA_034420495.1 Dehalococcoidia bacterium | reverse complement strand
GCGTCACTCGAGGCGATTCTTGATCGGGCGATCAACCCGGGAGCGTAGGGGGTATGGGTCCGCGAGTCTTCGAGCCACCCGTCCCTCGTGTGCACCCGACGGCACGCGTGCGTCGCGGACTTATCGCGGACAGCCACGCAGTGGCGAACGGTGGCTCAGGCAGGCGCCCGCTCGACTCCCAGCTCTGGAGACTGGGGCTCGGCGTTGGCGCGTGTCGGAAGGGAGTCGCTGGAAGGCGCGCACGCTCGGCAGGGTGACCGGTCCCGCCGCCAGCGGGGCAGGCAACGGCAATCAGCCACCGTGATCAGTCGGGTGGGCCCGCTCAGATCAGTCGAGCAGGGTGCGAGCCTTCGCCAGCACTTCCGCGACGACTGTCCGCGGCGCCCGGCCCCCGAACTGGGCGTGCCGTGCTCGCCAGTCGAGACTTCGGACTCGGTCAGACAGCACAACGCCGGTCACGGGGCCGTTGGGGGGGAGAACGACCTCGAACCCGTATCCTCTGGCTCTCGATGTGACCGGGCAGAGCAGTGCGACGCTGGAACGCTCGTTGTACACGCGCGGACTGACGACGAGGGCGGGCCGCCGGCCCGCCTGCTCGTGACCGGCCTGCGGTGAGAACTCGAGCCAGATGAAGTCGCCACGCTCCGGCAGGTACGAGGCGGCTACCACTCCTCGTCACCCCGTGGCGCACCCCAGTCCGTCTCGGGATGGGCTTCCTCAGGTCTCATACCGTCCACGAGCTCGGCGAGGTCATAGCGGCGCTTCCGCAGGACGATGTCGCCGCCTTCGGCGAAGAGTTCGATCGCCGAACCCTCCTCAACGCCCCACTGCTCGGCGAGAGCCTTCGGGATGCGAACGGCCAGACTCGAACCCCAGCGCGATACGTGCGACGTTGCACCCATGGCAGCCTCCAGATAGATACATTGTATATCTTCGAGGCGGCTCGCGTTACAGCACGCCGGCCTTCACCGTAGACCGCGATCTACGCGATGCAGAGGAGCGCGCGGCTCGTATCGGTCACGTTAGTGGCGCGGGTGCGACCGATGTATCGAGGTAGATCATCGGTCGAGCCGGCTCTTCTCGAGCTCGGCGAGCACCTCCTCCAGCCGGGCGACCGGCGGTGCCGCCGGCGGCGGGCCCGACGCAGTCAGGGCCGGCGGCGTCATCACGCCGGATCGCACCGCTTCCGCCAGGGAGTGGGTTGGAAGGCGCGGACGCTCGGGAGGGTGACCGGTCCCGCCGCCAGCGGGGCGGGCAACGGGCGGGCTTTAGAACTCGATGTCGCCGCTCCAGTGAAGGCCTCGGAGCTCCTCCGGCATCAGCGTGCGGAACGCCTCGGCACGCGCGATCAGTGCGCTCAGCCAGTGGCCGGGGGGAAGAAGCGCGGCCGCGTCCTCGGCCGTCACCCACCTGTGCTCCGAGTGCTCCTCGCTCAGAGAGAGGCCGGAGCCGTCGCTCACGGAGCAGCCGAAGGTCACACCGACCATCTCGTTGCCGGGCTCCGGCTCCCCTCGGTAGAAGTGAGTGACGCCGAGGATGCACTCAACGCGCAGGTGCAGGCCGAACTCCTCCAGGGACTCCCTGCGGAGGGCCTCCACGAAGCCCTCGCCCTGCTCGAGCCTGCCAGAACCCGTCTCCCACTCCCCGGGGGCGAAGTCCCTGGCGGCCGATCGCCTGACCACCAGGTACCGGCCGTCGGAACGGCGCCACACCAGCGTGGCGACCATGGCACCGAAGCGGCCTACATCCATCGCGGGCCCTCGACCGCGGAATCCGGTGAGCGATGGAGCTTCGGGCGTCCCCGGCGGGCGCACGGCCGTTCGCGGCACTCGCTCGAAGCGGCCGCCGTCACTGCGCGAGCTCCAGTGCGCCCGAGCGCCGGGCATGGCTCTCCAGCGCGCGAAACGCCGCGTAGCCGGCCACCCCGTAGACGAGTCCCACGAGCCCCTCGCGGATGAGCAGGTCTGCGGTGTCCGCAAGGGAGGATCCCGCGAACGCCTGGCGGAGCGCCTCGACGCCGTGGGTGAGCGGAAGCAGAGAACCCACCTCCGACGCGACGGGCGGGAGGTCACCGGTCGGGACGAGGATCCCGGTGAACGTGATCAGGATTGCCTGTGCGGTCGCGGTGGGGATGAACCAGTCCTCCATCATCGCGGCCCAGCACCCGAAGAGCAGCGCCAGCGTCACGCACGCGAGCGACATCATCGCCACGGCGGCCGTCGCGGCCGGCCAGTCGAGCTCCGAGACGTCGAGGTCGACGAGCAGGGCCGCGAGGACGATCGTCGCGAGGCCGCTGATGATCCCGTTCGGGAGGTGAAGGGTGCCCCGGCTCGCGAAGACCGCCATCCGCCTCGCGCGGGTGGCGAAGAGGAACGAGAGCGTCGCCAGATGCCGGTCGTACGCGAACGACTGGAGGACGCCGGCGAGCACGATCCAGACGATCGCGTAGGCGATCATCCCGATCATGAACCGCTGCGCCGACTCGGCGCCGGTCGCGTAGGTGGCGACCAGCGAGAAGGTGAGCAGCTGGAAGAGCGGAGCGAGGAAGACGTTCGAGACGTAGCCCCACGGGTGGAGCCAGTAGAAGAGCGCGACATAAGAGAGGTGTGTCTGCGCGGCGAAGGAGCGCACCGTCAGAACCCTCCCTCTGTGCTACCGGTCCGGCGGATGCGCGTCTCCGCGAGGCGGAACAGCGCCGCCGCGGCCAGCACGTAGAGGGCTGTGAGCGACGCCGCGACCGCCCAGTGCGCGGCGAAGTCGGCGGCGGAGTGTCCGCCGAAGATCGCCCAGCGCACCGTCTCCATCGCCCAGGACGTGGGAAGCCCCCGCGCTGCGAGCTCGAGCCATCCGGGCAGGACGGCGAGCGGGTAGACGAAGCCCGACAGCACGGCCCCGAAGGGCGTGATCGCGTTGAAGGACCCCGCGCGGCTCCCGATCATGAACGTCGCCGGGACGAAGATGAACGCGACGGAGAGCAGCGCCGCAACCGCCAGCGTCATGGCCACCACGAACGCGGGGAGCATCTCCACCCCCACCGGCTCTCCGGTGATCGCGAGCACGACCAGCAGTGCGACGATCGCGTTCGGGATGAAGGAGAGCGTCACGGCGGCCGCCTTGCCGAGCGTGATCAGCGCCAGCGGCGAGCGGGAGAGCATGTTCAGATCGAGCGTGCCGAGAACCGCCTCGGTACGGAGTGCGAAGCCGACGCGGAAGACCGCGGCCGTCCAGATCACGAGCAGGACGACCCCCACAGAGACGGTCGTGACGACCGTCGCGTCATCGCTCTGCGCGGCGATCCAGGCGAGGATCGCGAAGCGGGGGACCCCGTTGAAGAAGGTCGAGACGAAGTCGGCGCGGGTGCGCAACACGAGCCACTGCGAGATGAGCGACACGAGGAAGACGCGCGCGTGCCTCGTGGGCAGGGCGGCGGCCTCGGCGAGCACGGCCATAGCCGGCGGTCCTTCACACCGGGCGTCGATCGCCCGCGCGGCCATCGTCCCACGCGGTGCCTGATGGCACGAGGTGGCCCCCCTCTGCGACGGCGGCCGTCCGCGACCGTCTCCGCGCCCGGGGTGGTGTCGAGCCGCGCCGTGTCTCCCGGGTCATGCCGGCTCGCCCACGCCCCGCGGTGCTCCGCCGACTCGCAGTCGCGCGACGTCCGCCAGTGAGTCGACCGGCCGGCGTCCGAACGCGTACTCAGATCGCGAGCGTGAAGTGCCGCCTCCACGATGAGGCAACGAGCTTCTCTGCGCGCGCGCGCAGCAGCGAGGCGTGCCCGGCCGCCGCTAGGACGAAGAAGGCCCGCGCGGTGCCGCGCCCGAATCGCAGGGCAAAGAGATCCGCCGGCTTGAATCGCTGCATGAGCCGTTCGGACCAGCGGGAGATCTGTTGCGCGTGGGTCCCGTTGCGGGCGAGGTGGTGATAGATGACAGCCGATTGCCCGCGCCCGACCAGCTCCGACAGCTCGTCGAGGTAGGCGTGCTTGGGAGCACGGGCGCTCGTGATCGGCACCGACCGGGGTGCCAGACCGTTGTCGGGGTCCAGAAAGAGCACGTCGCATGCCTGCGTCGCCCGGCGCGCGCCCTCCAACCAGCGCCTCCTGGGGACGAGCCGCGCCTCACCCCGGGAGCCCGGCGGGGGCGCG
>DAOULG010000244.1:0-8865 GCA_034420495.1 Dehalococcoidia bacterium | reverse complement strand
CTACGCCGCGCCGCCCCCCGACGATCCCGCCGCCGCGGCCGCCGAGGCCCGCCGCCTCGCCGAGCTGGTCGAGCGCGCGGGCGGGCGCGAGGCGGCCACGCGTCTCGCCGCCGGGGAGAGCGCCGCCGCGCTCGCCGCCATCGAGGGGGCGGGCCTCGGCGCCGAGGCGCTGACGCTCTGCCGGACCCTCGCCGAATCGATGACCGCCCGCGAGAGGTGATCGCGCGGGCGGCGCGGCGCCCTCGCGCGATTGCGCGCGCGCGCGGCCTCTCTCAGGATCGGTCTGCCCCGGCCGCGCGATGACGGGAGCCGCCTGGTGCGGAAGAAGACGATCCGCGACGTCGACATCGCCGGAAAGCGCGTGCTGCTGCGCGTCGACTACAACGTGCAGGTCGAGGACGGCTTCGTCTTCGACGACCTGCGCCTGCGGGAGTCGCTGCCGACCATCGAGCTGCTGCGGGCCGCGGGCTGCCGGATCGCCATCGCCTCCCACCGCGGACGCCCGCGGGGCGAGGTCGTTCCCGAGCTCCGCAACGGGCCGGTCGCCCAGCACCTCCGCGAGCTGCTCGGCGCCCCCGTGCTCGCACTCGACGGCTGCGTCGGGAGCGATGTCGAGGAGGCCGTCGCAGCGCTCGGCCCCGGCGAGATCGTGATGCTGGAGAACCTCCGCTTCCACCCCGAGGAGTCGGCCAACGACTCCGCCTTCGCGGCCGCCCTCGCGCGTCTCGGCGATCTCTACGTGAACGACGCCTTCGGCAGCGCGCACCGCGCGCACGCCTCGCTGGTGGCGGTCGCCGAGCACCTGCCCGCCGTCGCCGGGCTCCTGCTCGAGCGCGAGGTCGACATGCTCGAGGCGGTGACGCGCGATCCCGAGCGCCCGCTGGGCCTCGTGCTGGGCGGCTCGAAGATCAGCGACAAGGTGCTCATCCTCGAGAACCTGATCGCGATGGCCGACGTCGTCTGCATCGGCGGCGCGATGGCGAACACCTTCCTCAAGGCGGGGGGGACCGACGTGGCCGACTCCCTGGTCGAGGACGAGCGGCTCGATGCCGCGGCCCGCTGCATGGCGCACGCGGCGCGCCACGAGGTGCGGATCGTGCTCCCGCGGGACGTCGTCGCCGCCTTCGGCTCCCCCTACCGGGGGTCGGTGCGCACGCTGCCGGTGGCGCGGGTCCCCGCGGGCTGGCGCATCCTCGATGTCGGGCCGGCGACGACGCGCGCCTTCCGCGCCTCGCTGACCGGGATGCGCACCGTGATCTGGAACGGGCCGCTGGGCCTCTTCGAGCACGATCGCTTCGCCGAGGGCTCCCTCGCGATGGCGCGCACGCTCGCCGAGCTCGAGGCGACGACGGTCGTCGGCGGCGGTGAGACGGCGGCGGCGATCCACCGGGCCGGCGTCGTCTCGGACGTCACCCACCTCTCCACCGGCGGCGGCGCCTCGCTGATGCTGCTGCAGGGCCGCCCGCTCCCCGCCGTCGAGGCGCTGCTCGACGCCGAGGCGTAGGGGCGCCGCAGGGCGGCGCCGCCGCCTGCCTCCCCGCGCGGAGCCCCGCCGGCGAACTGGAACGAGGCGCTCCATCCGGCTTAGCATCGACTGATGGAGCCCTGGCTGATCCGCCGGCTCGCGACGCCCTCTGAGACCAAGGTCGTGCTGTGCGTGATGGACGGACTCGGCGGCCTGCAGGGGCCGCGGGGGCGCACCGAGCTCGAGGAGGCGGACAGCCCCCAGCTCGATCGCCTCGCCGAGCTGGGCGCGGTGGGTCAGAGCATCCCGGTCGGCATCGGCATCACTCCCGGCTCGGGTCCCGGGCACCTCGCGCTCTTCGGACTGGATCCGCTGCGCCACGAGGTCGGGCGCGGGGCGCTGGAGGCGACGGGAATCGAGCTGGAGCTCGGTCCCGCCGACGTGGCGGCGCGCGGCAACCTCTGCACCGTGGACGCCGAGGGGCTCATCGTCGACCGGCGCGCCGGGCGCGTCGCGACGACGGTCACCGCGGAGATCACGGAGATGCTCTCCGCGGTCACGCTCCCCGGGGTCGAGCTCCTGGTGAGGCCCGTGCGCGAGCATCGCTTCGTGCTCGTGCTCCGGGGCGACGGACTCTCGGCCGCCATCACGGAGACCGATCCGCAGCGGGTCGGCGCACCGCCGCTCGCCGCCGAGCCCCTCGCCGGGGTGGGGGACGGCGCCCGCCCGGCCGCCGAGCGCACGGCGGAGCTCGTCAACGGCTTCGTCGGCGAGGCGCGCGCGCTGCTCCGGACGCGGGAGCGGGCCAACGCGCTCACGCTGCGCGGCTGGGCGACGCGCCCGGACCTGCCGCAGCTCCCCGAGCTCTGGCGGCTGCGGGCGGCGGCGCTCGCCACCTATCCGATGTACCGCGGTCTGGCGCGGCTCGTCGGCATGGACGTCCTCGATGCCGGGGACTCCGTCGACACGCAGCTGGCGGCGCTCGCACGCCACTGGGAGGAGTACGACTTCTTCTTCGTGCACTGGAAGCACACCGACTCGGCGGGCGAGGACGGGGACTTCCTGCGCAAGGTGCGGGCGATCGAGGAGTTCGATCGGGCGCTCCCCCGCCTCCTGGAGTTCGGCCCGGACGTGCTCGTCGTGACCGGCGATCACTCGACGCCTGCGACGATGGCGGCGCATTCCTGGCACCCGGTCCCGCTCCTGATGTCGGGGCGGCACGTGCGCGTCGACGGCTCCCACGGCTTCGGCGAGGGCGAGTGCGCCCGCGGCGGCCTCGGCACGATCCCGGCGCGGGAGGTGCTGCCGCTCGCCTTCGCCCACGCCGGCCGGCTCCAGAAGTACGGAGCGTAGGGATGCCGGCCGCAGGCGGCGGCGCGGGCGGACGGCGTCCGCTCGTGGGCGGCAACTGGAAGATGCACACCACGCGCGAGGAGGCGCGGGCGCTCCTCGGCGAGCTGCGCTCCGAGCTCGACGGCCTCGCGGGGATCGAGATCGTGATCTTCCCTCCCGCCCCGTGGCTCGCCGACGCGCACGACCTGCTCGCGGGCAGCACGCTCCGTGTCGGAGCCCAGCACGCCCACTGGGAGCGCTCGGGCGCCTTCACCGGCGCCGTGAGCGCGCACCAGATCGCCGGCATCGTCGATCACGTCCTCGTCGGCCACTCCGAGCGCCGGCAGCTCTTCCACGAGTGCGACCGGGCGACCTCGCGCCTCCTGGCCGCGGCGCTGGAGGCCGGCCTGAGCCCGCTCCTCGCCGTGGGCGAGACCGCCCCGGAGCGCGATCGGGGCGAGACGGAGGCGGTGATCCGGAGGCAGCTGCTCGCGGCCGTCGACGGCCTGGAGCGGCTCGACGGCCGCGTGGCGGTCGCCTACGAGCCGGTGTGGGCGATCGGGGCCGGCGAGAGCGCGGCGCCCTCCGAGGCGGAGCAGGGATGCGCGGCCGTGCGCCGCATCGTCTCCGAGCGCTTCGACGCCGCGACCGCGGCCGGCGTCCGCGTGCTCTACGGCGGCTCGGTGGGGGCGGGGAACGCCGGGGATCTCGCGGCCCTTCCCTCGGTCGACGGTGCGCTCGTCGGGGGAGCCTCCCTGCGGGCGGCGGAGTTTGCGGGAATCTGCCGCGAGGTGGCGGCGACCGGGGGCGGCTGAGGGATGCCGCCGGCCGATCGCCCGGGGCCGCGGGGGCCGCTCCTCGCCCTGCTCGGGCCCACCGCCTCCGGCAAGACGGAGGCCGCCGTCGCGCTCGCCGGCGAGCTCCCGGTCGAGGTGATCGCCGCCGACTCGCGGCAGCTGCGGCGCGGGATGCGCGTCGGCACCGCGGCGCCCACCGACGCGGAGCTCCGCGGCGTCCCCCACCATCTCGTCGGCATCGTCGAACCGGACGCGCCGTGGACGCTGGCCGACTGGCTCCAGGCGGCCCGCTCCGCGATCGCCTCCTGCCACGACCGGGGGCGCCTGCCGCTCCTCCTCGCCGGCACCCCCCAGTACGCCTGGGCGCTGCTCGAGGGGTGGAGGGTGCCGGCGGTTCCTCCCGATCCCCTCCTCCGCGCGGAGCTCGAGGCGCTCGCGGGGCGAGCCGGCGCCGAGGCGCTCGCCCGCCGGCTCGCCCGCGTCGACCCGGAGTCGGCCGTCCGGATCGGCGAGCGCAACGTGCGCCGCCTGATCCGCGCCATCGAGATCGTCGAGACGACCGGCCGGCCGGTGCCGCCCCTGGAGAGGGGCGGTTCAGGGCTCTCGTGGCGGGCGGTGGGGCTCGCGCGATCGCGCGCCGAGCTCTACGCGCGCGCGGACGAGCGCGCCGCCGCCCTCTACGAGGGCGGGCTCGTCGAGGAGACGCGACAGCTGATCGCCCGCTACGGCCGCTCGTTCCCGGCGCTCGATTCCGTCGGGTACCGGGAGGCGGTGCGCGTGGTCGAGGGCGCGTGGAGCGTCGAGCAGGCGCTCGCGCGAACCCGCACGGAGACCCACAGGCTGATCCGCCGGCAGGAGAGCTGGTTCCGGGGATCGGACACGCGGATCCGCTGGGTGGACGCCCGCGACGGCGCCGCGGTGACGCGCGCGCTGGTGGAGGAGGCCGGCCGCGCGGCGCCCGGGCGGGAGCCGGCCGGCGGCGCGGCGTCTCAGGCGGCGATGCGATAGCATCACGGCGCCGCAATGAGGGGAGCCTTGGGGGAGTGATGGCGCCAGCGACCCTGCCCTTCTGGAAGATGCACGGCGCGGGCAACGACTTCGTCGTCGCCGAGGCGCCGCGCTCGGGCCCTGCGAGCGAGGAGCGCGCGTGGCCCGTGCTCGCCCGCGCGATCTGCGACCGCCACCGGGGGGTCGGTGCGGACGGCCTGCTGCTCGTGCTCCCCTCCTCCGTCGCCGACCGGCGGATGCGGATCTTCAACGCCGACGGATCCGAGTCGGAGATGTGCGGGAACGGCATCCGCTGCCTCGTCCGCTACGTGCTCGATCGCGAGCTCGTGGAGGCGCCGGCGGGGCGCGTGCGGGTGGAGACGATCCCCGGCGTGCTGACCGCCGAGACGCGGCGGGACGGCCGGGGCGAGGTGGCGGCCGTGCGCGTCTCGATGGGGCGTCCCGCGCTGGAGCCCGCCGCGGTCGGTGCCGCCCTCGAGGCCCCCTCGCCGGTGCTCGATCTGCCCCTCTCGGTGGCGATCGAGGGCGGCGGCGAGGTCGCGCTCTCCGTCACGCTGGTCTCGATGGGGAACCCGCACGCGGTCTGCTTCCTCGACTCTCCCCCTGAGGCCTACCCGGTCGAGCGGGTCGGAGCGGCCGTCGAGCGCCACCCGCTCTTCTCGCGCCGGACCAACGTCGAGTTCGTGCACGTGGAGGGGAGGGAGGCGATCGCGATGCGCGTGTGGGAGCGCGGCGTCGGTGAGACGCAGGCCTGCGGCTCCGGCGCCTGTGCCGCCGTCGTCGCGGCGCGGTTGCACGGCCTCATCGACGACGAGGTCACGGTGCGCCTCCCCGGCGGCGAGCTCCGGGTGAGGTGGGACGGCGAGGGCGAGGTCTTCCTCGACGGGCCGGCGGCGCACGTCTTCAGCTCCGAGTGGCCGCTCGACGGGAGCGCCGGGTGAGGCTCTCTTCGCGCGTGGAGCGCCTCCCGCCGTACCTCTTCGCGCGCATCTCGCAGCTGATCGCGCAGAAGCGCTCCGAGGGCGTCGACGTCATCTCCTTCGGCATCGGCGATCCCGATCTGCCGACGCCGGGTCACATCCTCGACGCGCTCAAGCGCGCCGCCGACGACCCGGCGAACCACCGCTATCCCGAGACGGAGGGGCTCCCGGCGCTGCGCGCCGCGATGGCGGCGTGGTACCGCCGCCGCCACGGCGTCGAGCTCGATCCCGACGGCGAGGTCGTCTCCCTGATCGGCTCCAAGGAGGGGATCGGGCACCTCCCCCTCTGCGTCGTCGATCCGGGCGAGGCCGTGCTCGTGACCGATCCCGGCTATCCGGTCTACGAGGTCGGGGCGATGTTCGCCGGCGCCGACGTCGTGCGGCTCCCGCTGCGCGAAGAGGACGGCTGGCTGCCGCGCCTCGACGACGTGCCGGACGCCGTCGCCGCCCGGGCGCGCCTCCTCTGGCTCAACTATCCCAACAATCCGACCGGGGCGGTCGCGGACGAGGCGTTCTTCGCGCAGGCCGTCGAGTGGGCGCGCCGCCGCGACATCTGGATCGCGCACGATCTCGCCTATGCCGACGTCACGTTCGACGGCTACGTCGCCCCGTCGATCCTGGAGCTCGACGGGGCGCGGGAGGTGGCGATCGAGTTCAACTCGCTCTCGAAGTCGTTCAACATGACCGGGTGGCGGGTCGCGATGGCGGTCGGGAACCCGACCCTCGTCGACGCCCTCACGCGCGTGAAGTCGAACCTCGACTCGGGCGTCCCGCAGGCGATCCAGGAGATGGCGATCACGGCCCTCGAGGGGCCGCTCGACGCGGTGGAGAGCCACAACGAGATCTACGAGCGCCGCCGCGACCGCGTGGTCGAGGCGCTGCGCGGGCTCGGTCTTCGCGTCGATCCCCCCCGCGCCTCGCTCTACGTCTGGGCGCGGCTCCCCGCCGGGGAGCAGTCCTCGGCCGCCTACTCCGAGCGGCTGCTCGAGGAGACGGGCGTCGTCGTGACGCCGGGGATCGGCTACGGGGCAGCCGGGGAGGGGTACGTGCGCCTCTCGCTGACGCTTCCCGACGAGCGCGTCGACGAGGGGCTCTCGCGGCTGGTCGACTTCGCGCGCCGCGCCGGCCGGCGGTAGTCCCGGTCCCTCGCGGCCCGGCCGCCCCGCCGGGCGCGGGGCCGTATAGTGGGCGGCGCCCCTCCGCGGGTTCTGCACATCGGAGGCGAGCCGAGATCGCACCGAGGAAGCGTCAGCGCAGCCTTCCGCTCCGGCTCCGCGCGACCCCCGGACCAGGCGGATCGGCGGGCGCGCCCCCCACGCGCCCGACCGCGCCCGCGACCGAGCGCGCCTACCTGGTAGCGGTGGATCACCGACGGGCGCGAGCCGGGCCGGGCGAGATGCCGGGCGACGAGTCGCTGGATGAGCTGACCGCGCTCGCCGAGGCCGCCGGCGCGGTCGTGGTCGGCCGGACGCTGCAGCGCCGCGATCACCCGGACCCCGCCACCTACATCGGAATCGGCAAGCTCCGCGAGGTGCGGGCGGCGCGCGAGCAGCTGGGCTACACCCTGGTGCTCGTCGACGATCCGCTCTCGCCGGCGCAGCAGCTCCGCCTCGAGCGGGAGCTCGACGTGAAGGTGCTCGACCGCAGCGCGCTGATCCTCGACATCTTCGCGGCCCGCGCGCGGAGCCACGAGGCGGCCCTGCAGGTCGAGCTCGCGCAGCACCGCTACCTGCTTCCCCGGCTGCGCGGGCAGTGGCAGCACCTGGAGCGGCTGGAGGGGGCGATCGGTTCCCGCGGTCCCGGCGAGACGCAGCTCGAGACCGATCGGCGGCTCATCGGCGGTCGGATCTCCCGGCTGCAGCGCCGCCTCGAGGCGGTGAGGCGGCAGCGGGCGCTCCACCGGCGGCGCCGCGCCCGCCAGGGGGTGCCGGTCGTCGCGCTGGTCGGCTACGCGAACGCCGGGAAGTCCTCGCTGATGCGCGCCCTCGCGGGAGCCGACGTGCTCGTCGCCGACCAGCCCTTCGCCACCCTCGACCCGACCACGCGCCGCGTCGCGGCCAGGGGGCCCGGCATCCCCGCGGGCCTCGCCTTCCTGCTCACCGACACGGTCGGCTTCATGCAGAAGCTCCCCGCCCAGCTGATCTCGGCGTTCCGGGCGACGCTGGAGGAGCTGGAATCGGCCGACCTCCTGCTCCACGTCGTCGACGTGACGGCGCCGACGGCCGAGCTGCAGGCCTCCACCGTCGAGGCGACGCTCGCCGATCTCGGGCTCGGTCACCTCCCCCGGCTCATCGCCCTGAGCAAGGCCGACGGCCGGGCGGGTGATGCGTCCCTGGACGACGGCGCGCTCCGCGCGCTCGGAGCGGGGGCCGGCGGACTCGTGCGGCCGCCGATCGGCTTCGTGGTGACCTCGGCGATGCGGGGCTGGGGAATCGACTCCCTGCGCGAGAAGCTCTCCTACGAGCTCTTCGGGGGCGTGGAGGCCGGGCCGCCCGCGCCGGAGGACGACGGGGCGACCCCGCGCGTCGGCGGGGCGGCGCCGACAGGCTAGCGCGGCGCCGCGCCCGTCAGGAGCGGCGGGGGTTGAGCAGGTAGCTCGCGGGCTCCCGCAGCCAGGGGCGCTCGCCGATCCGCTGCCGGGCGAGCATGCGCGCCTGATCGAGCACCGCGTCGCGGGCCTCCACCACGCGCCGCTCCGCCGCCTCGTCGCCCGCGATCGCGAGGGCGAGATCGTCGAGCCAGCTCCCGATCCTGCGACCGAGGCGCGTCTCCCGCGCCGCCGGCAGCAGCCACGCGAGCGGGGGATGGCTCTCCTCGTCGAGCAGGCAGGCGAGGCGGGCGAGCGCGGCGGCGGCCTCGCCCGCCGCCGGCAGCATCTCCAGCGCGCCCCCCTCGCCGGTCGCGGGAGGGAGCGCGGGGAGCGCACCCGCCGCCGCGAGGTAGGCGCCGCGGAGCGCTCGCTCCACGGCGCCGGCGGGGCTCCGGTTCGACTCTGCGATGAGCCGCTCGTGGCGTCCGAGGCGGTCGGCCAGCAGCTCGGCGTGCGAGAGGCTCCAGCGCGCCTCCAGCGCCCGCCGCCCCTCTCCCGAGAGCAGGGCGGCCAGCGCCTCCGCGGTGAAGAGGGAGGCGCGCACCCCGGCCTTCCCGGACGTGCGGGGAGGCGTGCCCGCGATGGCCCCCTCGCGGGAGAGTCTCTGGCCGTCGCCCGGCAGCGTCTGCGCCGTCGCCCGGTCGACGGCGAGCCACGCCTCCACCGGCGGCCGGCCCCGGGGCGTCATCCCGC
>DAOULG010000243.1:0-1658 GCA_034420495.1 Dehalococcoidia bacterium | reverse complement strand
ATGCTCGCGCTCGAGGACGGGGGAGTCTCGGGCAGCGTCGCGGACGGGCTCGACGGAGCGATCCGCGATGAGGCGCGGCGCCTCCTGCGGAGCGGCGGGGCGCGGAGGCTCGCCCTCCCGGCGCCCGGCGGGGAGTGCGCCGTCTTCCTGGAGGCCTTCCGCCCGCCCGCTCACCTCCTCCTGCTCGGCGCCGCGTTCGTCGCCCCGCCGCTCGCCCGCATGGCCGGCGAGGCGGGCTTCCGGGTCACCGTCATCGACCCGCGCTCCGCCTTCGCGACCAGGGAGCGCTTCCCCGGCGCGGACGAGGTCGTCGTGGGCTGGCCCGACGAGGCGCTGGGGAGCGCCGATCTCGGCCCGCACTCCTACGTCGTGATGCTGCTCCACGACGAGAAGTTCGACGTCCCGGCGCTCCTGCCCGCGCTCGCCTCCGACGCCTGCTACGTCGGCGTCCTGGGGAGTCGCCGCACGCACGCGCGGCGCCTCGAGCAGCTCCGGGCGCGCGGCGTCGGCGAGGAGGCGCTCGGCCGGCTGCGGGCCCCGATAGGGCTCGATCTCGGCGGGAGGGAGCCGGCGGAGATCGCCGTCTCGATCCTCGCCGAGATGCTCGCCGTCCGGTACGGCCGCGAGGCGGGACGCGCCGCGCCCCCCGCGGGCGATCGCTGACTCGACGCCCCGTCCGAGGCCCCGCCCGCCGGGCGTCCGGGCCGCGCCGCCTCGCGGGCGTACCAGACGCGTCGCGCCTCAGGCGGAGATGAAGGCCTCGAGCAGCCGCCCCGCCTCGGCGGCGTCTCCCTTCGGCATGTAGATGATCTGGAGGTCGGCGCCGTTCTCCGCCCGCTCCCGGAGCCGCTCCTGCACCTCCGGCATCGTTCCGACGACCTCGTTCTCGCGGATCATGCGGTCGCTGATGCCGGCCATCGCCTGCTCGCGGTCGCGGGTCTCCGCCCACGCCTGCTGCACGGCGCGGACCTCGTCGGCCCAGCCGATCCGGGTCAGCATCTCGTGGTAGTAGTTCCACATCCGGTTGATGTAGTTCTCGATGCGCGCCCTCGCCTGGTTCAGCGTCTCCTCGTCGTCGACGCCGTCGAGCAGGTAGACCGGGGTGTGCGGGGCGATCGTGATCTCGGAGGCGTCCCGCCCCGCCGTCTCGGCGCCCTGCCGCAGGTACCCCCGGAGCTCCCCCATCTGGGAGGTCGGCCAGTGCACCGGCATGATGCCGTCCGCGATCTCGCCCGACTGCACGAGCGACTTCGGGGTGATGGCGCCGATCCAGACGGGCACGTCGTCGCGCGGGCGCTCGTACCGGATGCTGAAGCCGCGATCGAGCGTGAAGATCTCACCGCGGTAGTGGAGCCTCTCGCCGCGGATCAGGATCTTGAAGATCTCGGTGTACTCGCGGAGCCGCCGGAGCGGCCGGCGGAACGGCACCCCGTGCATCTGCTCGCCGACGAGCTGGCTCGAGACCCCGATGCCCAGCATCATGCGGCCCCCCGACACCAGCTCGAGCGCCGCGTACTCCTGGGCGAGCACGGCCGGCGAGCGCGAGTAGACGCTCACGATGGTCGTGCCGATCTCGATGCGCGAGGTGTTCTGCGCGATGAGCGAGAGCCAGGGGATGGCCGAGAGCTGCCACGCCTCCGGGACGGCGACGAGCTCGT
>DAOULG010000242.1:0-17341 GCA_034420495.1 Dehalococcoidia bacterium | reverse complement strand
CGCGGCAAGGAGGCCTGCGTCACGCCCAGGCTCAACGCGCGGCGCTTCGAGGAGACGATCATCGGCCAGCTCCGCGACCACATCCTCACCGAGTCCAACATCCGCGACCTCGTTCGCCTGCTCGACGAGGAGATGGACGGCGTGGCGCGCGAGCAGCGCGAGAAGCTGGAGAGCATCGAGGCCGAGCTGGAGGAGGTGCGGCGCCGACTGGGCCGCGTCTGGCAGGTCGTCGAGAACACCGACCTCGATCTGGCGGACGCCTCGGAGCGCATCCAGGAGCACCGCGAGCGGCAGCGGCAACTGGAGGTGGCGGCCGACGAGGCGCGCGTCATGCTGGCCGAGCGGCGCGTGCTGCTGGACAGCGCCGAGACCGTGGCGGCGTTCGCCGAGGAGATGAGCGAGTTCCTGCAGACCAGCGAGATCACCGAGACGCGGGCGTTCGTGCGCTCGTTCGTGAAGGCGATCCTGGTGCGGCCCGGGCAGGCCACGATCCACTACACGATCCCGACGCCGCCGGACAGCCCCATCGGGGGCGCGGACGCCGCCGACGTGGCTCTGTCAGGCCGAGTTATGAGTTCGGTACGTGCTGGTGGGCCTACACGTACTGTAGTGCGACTTCCCGGTGGGCGGTGGCGCTATCGGCCGGGATGCAGAAGACCGGAAGAGCGCAGCTGACTGCCCGCTGCATGCCGCTCGACCTCATGATTGGACGCCCAAGCGCACCACTCGGCCCAGCCGGGCTACTCGCTGTCGTAGGGAAAGGAGACGTCTGGGACACCCCGCAGCGGAAGGTCACGCAGGTCGTAACCCTTCTCCCAAGTCCGATCCTCGCGTACGAGTAACCACACTTCTGAGCCTTCAGCATGCACCCGCAAGTCCCAGTCGCGGCTCACCAGCGTTTCGCCGAGAACGTCGTCCGGGCCGTAGCTCGTTGATGGTAGTGAACTCGGCCGGAGGTGATCGAAGGAGCGTCTCCTCGCATTTGCCGATGGCACTTGCCAATCCTCGCCCTCACGTCGGTACCGCGTACCTCGGCCGGTCGCTTTGGACTGGGCCTCCTCGATCGATTGATCCTCCTTGATCTTGAGACTCAACATCCCGGCCGACATGTCCCGCATGGGGCCTGACGTCCGGCCATCCTCATTCTCGAGTCCCATAGCGAAGCGGGAGCGACCCCCTCGCGGATCGCGGCTCTCCCACCGATGCCTCCCGTACTCGACCTCGTGCATCGCTGCCAAGTGGATGGATACCGGGGGGTCACCATGGTGAACGGCGTTCACGCCGCGAAGCTCCACTGCCAACTCCCACGGGCTGTCGAGATTGTGGTGGATCACGACAGAGTGGGTGTTCCAGTCTCGGCAGGGCAACTGATCCACGGCAAGGGAGTGCCACGGTGACGTGATGCCGTTCGGCAGCACGAGCCGAAATTCGTACGCAACGAGCGTCGCATCTTGAGGATTCTCCCAAAACAACGCTTGGTGGTTGGGTCCGCAGGTACGGGCGCCGAGGCCTCGGATCGACACTCTGCCCTCTTGATGCGACTTGATGTCTGGCACGCATCTTCCTGATCGCTTTGCCCGGAGTCGGGCGTTTCTGGATCGGAAACTCATTGGACAGCGACGGAGGCGGTAATTCAAGTGCGTAGGCAGCTGACTAATACCATGCTGCGCGCTACTACGCCTCCCGACGGGGTCGTGGGGCCCAGCGTGGCGAGTTCACCCCGTAGCCTACGTCGGGGACGGTCACACCGACGTGCGCCGCGGCGACCGTCGCAGGCGGGAGCGATCCTCTCTCCGCTCAGCTGAGGCCGAGCACCTCCCCGCCCGGCCCGAGGTCGACGCCGAGCGCGTTCGGCCGCTCCGGTAGGCCGGGGAGCGTGATGATGGGACCCGCGAGCGCGACGACCTGCCGCGCGCCCGCCGCCACCCGCAGCTCGACGACGGGGAAGGTGTGCCCGCGCGGCACCCCGCGCCGCTCCCTGAAGGCCGACAGCGAGAGGTGCGTCTTCGCCACGCATATCGGGAAGTCCCAGCCGCTCTCGTCGAAGCGGCGGGCGGCCTCGCGCGTCCCCGGGCCCCACTCCACGCCGTCAGCGCCGTAGATTTCGCGCGCCAGCGTCTCCACCTTCCGCACCACGCCCTGGCCGTCCTCGTAGAGGAGCCGCACCTCCGAGGGCTGCTCGACCGCCGAGACGACGGCCTCGGCGAGCTCGGTCATCCCCGCGCCGCCCTCGCTGAAGCCCTTCGCCTCGACGGCGGCGAGAGCCCCCGCGTCGAGCGCGGCGCGCCTCGCGATCGCGATCTCCTCGGGGGTATCGGACGAACGCCGGTTGATGGCGACGACGGCGGGGAGCCCGTAGCGCCGGACGATCCCGACCGCGTTCTCAAGGTTCGCTGTGCCCGCCTCGGCGGCCCGCGGGTCGGGCACGGCGAGCCGGTCCTGCGGCGCCCCGCCGTGCCAGCGCAGCCCGCCCACCGTCGCGACGACGACCGCCGCGGACGGCGCCGGGCCGCCCTGGCGGACCTTGATGTCCATGAACTTCTCGAAGCCGAGATCGGCGCCGAAGCCGGCCTCGGTCACCGCGAGCTCGCCCGTGGCGAGCGCGAGCCGGTCGGCGAGGATCGAGGAGCAGCCGTGCGCGATGTTCCCGAAGGGCCCCGCGTGGACCAGCGCCGGCTGGCCCTCGGCCGTCTGCACCAGGTTCGGCTTCAGGGCGTCCCGGAGCAGGGCCATCAGCGCCCCCACGCAGCGCAGCTCGGAGACGCGCACCGCCCGGCCGTCGGTGGTCCAGCCGACGACCATCTCCGAGAGGCGCAGCCTGAGGTCGTCGTAGTCCGAGGCGAGCGCGACGACGGCCATGATCTCCGACGCCGCCGAGATGTCGAAGCCGGTCTCGCGGCGCGGACCGTTGGCGCGCGCGCCGAGACCGGTCTCGATGCGCCGGAGCGCCCGGTCCTGGGCGTCGGTCACCCGCCGCCAGCTGATCGCCTCGGGGGTGAGGCCCTCGACGGCGCCGGAGCGCGCCGCGTTGTCCGCCATCGCGGCGAGGAAGTTGTGCGCGGACTGGATGGCGTGGAAGTCGCCGGTGAAGTGCAGGTTGATGTCGGCCGCCGGCTCGACGGTCGCGCGCCCCCCGCCGGTCCCGCCCCCCTTCCTGCCGAAGAGCGGGCCCAGCGACGGCTCGCGGATCGCCAGCACGGCGCGCCGCCCGATGCGGGCGAGGCCGTCGGTGAGCCCGATGGAGGTCGTGGTCTTGCCCTCGCCGGCGGGCGTCGGCGTGATCGCGGTGACGACGACGAGCTTTCCCGGGGGGCCGCCTTGCGGGATCGCGCCGAGCGGCACCTTGACCCTGTCGCGCCCGAACGGCTCTATAGCCTCCCAGTCGAGACCGAGCTCGCCGGCGATCTCCCTCATCGACCGCATCGAGGCCTCCGGAACCGCCCCCCGATCGAGAGTACCCCGGTTGCGCTATGCGATCGATGAGCGGGTGCACCAGCCCCCGGTCGGCTGAGGCCGGCGCCTGAGGCCCTCCCGCATGCCGGCCGCGGCCAGTGACCGTAAACCCCGCAGCACCGAGACTTGCGCGGGCCCCGGCGGGCGCGCCGCGCGAGGCGCAGGCGCCGGCCCGGGGCGCTGGCGGGGGGCGCGGATGCTGCTCCGGCTGAGCACGTGGTGCTACCGGAACCCGCTGCGCACGGTCGCCCTCTGGGTGGCGACCGTGGTGGCGGCGCTCGCGGCGGCCGCCGCCGTCGGGCCCGCCTTCTTCGCCGATCTCGACGCGCCCGACTCGGACAGCCGCGACGGCTTCGAGGCCCTGGAGGAGCACTTCGGCGGCCTCGGCAGCGGGTTCCGCGGCACCATCGTCTTCCGCTCCGAGGCGGGCGTCGACGATCCGGCGGTGCGGGCGGCGATGGAGGAGATGTTCCGGGAGGCCGCGGCCTACGAGGGCGTGAGCCTGACGAGCCCGTACGCCGCGACGTCGCCCATCCCCCAGGCGCCCGAGCCGGGGACCCCGCACATGCCGGGCCGGCCGCAGGTGAGCGCCGACGGCCGCGTCGCGTTCGCGAGCCTCGACCTCGCCCCGGAGCTCGACTTCAACGAGACCTCCCGCCTCGGGGGCGAGCTGGCGCACCTGATCCCCGAGCTGCCGGGCCTGCAGGTCGAGATCGGCGGCGAGGCCCTGAGCGAGTTCGAGCCGCCGCAGTCCGAGTTCATCGGGCTGGCGTTCGCCGTCGTGGTGCTGATCGTCGCCTTCGGCTCGGTGATGGCGATGGGACTCCCCATAGCGATCGCGGCCGCGGGCGTCGGCCTCGGCCTCGGCCTGGCGGTGATCCTCTCCAACGCGCTCTCGATCCCGGAGTTCGCGACGACCATCGGCGCGATGATCGGGATCGGCGTCGGCCTCGACTACGCGCTCCTCATCGTCACGCGGTACCGGGACGGCCTCGCCGGCGGGGAGGGCGCGGGGCCCGCCGCCGGCGTCGCCTTCGACACCGCCGGTCGGGCGGTGATCTTCGCCGGGCTCACGGTCGTGATCTCGCTCCTCGGCATGCTCCTGATGGGCCTGCCGTTCATCGCCGGGCTCGCCGTGACGGCGGCGCTCGCGGTGGCGGCGACGATGGCGGCCTCGGTCACCCTCCTGCCGGCGCTGATCCGCATCGCCGGCGAGCGGATCGAGGTCACGCGCTGGCGGGGCCTCATAGCGGCGGGGCTGGTCGCGGTCGCGCTGCTGGGCCTCGGGCTCGGCTTCCGGCCGCTGCTGCTCGGCGTCCCGCTCGCCGCGCTGGTGCTGGTCGCCGGTTTCGTGGTGAGGCCGCTTCGCGGGATCGTCCCGCGCCGCGCCCGCGCGCCGATGCAGCAGACGCTCTCCTGGCGCTGGAGCCGCCTGGTGCAGTCGCGGCCCTGGGTAGCGCTCATCGCCGGCGCCGCTCTGCTGCTGGTGATGGCGGCGCCGGCGCGCTCGCTGCAGCTCGGCTTCGCCGACGACGGCAACTTCCCCGAGGAGACGACCACGCGCCGCGCCTACGACCTCCTCGCCGAGGGCTTCGGCCCCGGCTTCAACGGGCCTCTCACCATCACGGCCGAGGTGGGCGCGGAGCGGGATCGCGCGGCCCTGGGGCCGCTCGTCGCCGGGATCGCGGCCACCGAGGGCGTGGTCTCCGTCAACCGCCCGCTGCCCAGCAACCCCGCCGACCCCGAGCGCTCTGAGGCCTACGTGATGCGGGTCTTCGCGGCGACCGCGCCGCAGGATCCCGCGACCGCCGACCTGGTGGACCGGCTGCGCGCGGAGGCGATCCCCGCGGTCGTCGGCGGCACCACGATGGAGGTCAACGTCACCGGCTTCGTCCCGCTGGGCGTCGACTTCACCGACTACCTGGCGGGCCGCACGCCCGTCTTCATCGCGGCCGTGCTCGTGCTCTCCTTCCTGCTGCTGACGGTCGTCTTCCGCTCGCTGCTCGTCCCCCTGAAGGCCGTGATCATGAACCTGCTCTCCATCGCCGCGGCCTACGGCATCGTGGCGCTGGTCTTCCAGCACGGCTGGCTGGGCTCGCTCATCGGCGTCGACGCCGGCCCCATCGAGCCCTTCATCCCGATGATGCTGTTCGCCATCGTCTTCGGGCTCTCGATGGACTACGAGGTCTTCCTGCTCTCGCGCGTGCGGGAGGAGTACGACCGCAGCGGCGACGCCGAGACCTCGGTCGCCGACGGGCTCGCCTCGACGGCAAGGGTCATCACCGCGGCCGCGGCCATCATGGTCGTCGTCTTCGGGAGCTTCGTCTTCGAGGACAACCGCGCCATCAAGATGCTCGGTCTCGGCCTGGCCGTCGCCGTGCTGCTCGATGCAACGGTGGTCCGGCTGCTGCTGGTGCCGGCGGCGATGGAGCTCCTCGGCGAGCGCAACTGGTGGGTGCCCCGCTGGCTCGACCGCGTGCTGCCGCGCCTCACCATCGAGCAGCCGGGGGAGGCCGGTGGGCGGGAGCCGGGGGCGGCGGCGCCGCTGTAGGGTAGGCGTGCCCGCATCGCCGGGCCCGGAGCGGGCGGGGGCGGATGGCGCAGCCGACGACGGCGGTGTGGCGGGGTCTCCACGCGGCGTTCGCCGACTACTGCGGCGCGGAGCCGTGGCGGTTCTTCGGCGACTCGGATCTCATCGTCTGCGACGGTGAGCTGCGGGGCGAGGCGGGGTACGGCATCGTCACGGGGGCGGCCGGGACGGCATACGGCCTCGCCCTCTACCTCGGCGACGACGGACTCGCGGCCTATTACCGGACGATGTCGGACGAGCTCGACCCGGAGTCGCCGGAGGCGGTGCACGCCCTGAATGCGATCTGGGCGCTGCGGGTCGACAGGGAGCAGCTCCGGAGCGCGGACCTCGCCGTCATCCGCACCCTGGGAATCCGCTTCCGGGGACGGGGCCGCTGGCCCCTCTTCCGCCGGCTCACGCCCGGCTATGCGCCCTGGCACCTCGACGCCGAGGAGGCCCGGTTCCTGACGCAGGCGCTCCGGACGGTGACCGAGCTCACCCGGGACGCGCCGGTGAGGCCGGAGGCGCCGGCCGCCGACCCGGCGCGGCTGCCCACGCACGAGCGGGAGCCGGAGGGGCGCCCCGGGCCCGCGTCGCACCCGCTGGAATCCGCCCCGCCCGAGAGCACCGACGAGCTGCGGCTGAGGCGGCTCGTGCGATCCCGGCGCCGGGGCCCCTCCGTCTGGGAGGTGGACAGCTTCTTCCTGGGTGCGCCGGTCCAGGAGCGCAGCGGGAGCCGGCCCTACTACCCGACCGTGGTCCTCGCCGTGGACGGGCGCTCGGGGGTGATACTGGGCGCCGAGATACTGGGCGAGCGACCGTCGACCGCGGAGCGGCGGGACCGGCTCGTCGAGCTGCTCGAGGGCGCCGACCGGCTCCCGGCGGAGATCGTCGTCGACTCGTCCGCATCCGCCCGGCTCGTCGAGCCGGTCGCGGCGGGCCTCGGCATCCGGCTCTCCGTAGCCGACGCCCCCGCGCTGGCGGAGGCGAGAGAGGCGCTCCGGGAGGAGTACCGCGGGTAAGACCCGTCGCCCCGGACGCCGGGCCGCCTCCTTGACCGGCGCGCACCGCGCCCAGAGGCTGGCCGGACGGAGGCGGGGGAGGCGCGGCGTCGCGCCCGGCTCCGCCCCGGCGACGACCCCGCCGGCCGCGAGGAGGAGACGATGGCAGCAGACGGGACCGCGAGCGTGAGCGTGGAGGAGGGCGCCGTCATCGTCGGCGCCGTCCTCGGCGCGCCCCCCGAGCGCGTCTGGGCGGCGTGGACCCGGCCGGAGCAGGTCATCCGCTGGTACGGGCCGGCCGGGATGCGCGGGCACCTCTGCGAGATCGACCTGCGCCCCGGCGGCCGCTACCTCTGGGGTCTTCGCTCGCCCGACGGCTTCGAGTACTACAACGCGGGGGTCTTCACGGAGCTCGTGCCGAACGAGCGCCTCGTCGCCACGATGTGCATGGCGGATGCGGCCGGCAACACCGTGCCGGCGAGCCATTACGGCATGCCGGAGGACGCCCCGAGCGAGACCGTGCTCTCGGTCTCCCTCGCCGATCCCGGCGACGGCACGACGCGCCTCACCCTCCGCCAGGAGGGATGGGGCGACGACGCCATGGCCTCCGGCGCCGGCGGCGGGTGGACGCAGGCCCTGGAGAAGCTGGCCGGGATGCTCGGAGAGGGCGCGTAGGCGGAGGGGAGCGGCCGGGCCGTCCCACTCACGCGCGCAGGATCTCCCACGCCTCCCGCCCGTGCCCCCGCAGCGACGAGGGAGGGGCGGGAAGCTCCTCTCCCACGGAGGCGGCGCGCATCACGCGGCGGAGCCAGGGGAGCTCGCGGGAGAGCGCGCCCCCGGGGGGACCGGGATCCGCCCCCGGCAGCCCGGCCGCGGTCAGCTCCGAGATGGCGGCGACCAGCCGGCGATCCTCGACCGGGAGGATGAGCGCCCGCGCCCCCGAGCCGAGCGCCGCCGCCGCGTAGAGGCGCCGCACGGCGGCCCGCAGCCGGGCGGGGCCGCGGACCCCGACGTTTCCCACCGCGACGAGCGGGATGAGCCCCTCGGGCGAGTCCCGGAACGCCCGCAGCAGCTCGAGCGAGCGGCGGGAGCGATCCGGATCGCTGAGCGGCGGGTAGGCGAGCGCGTCGGCGAAGAGCGGTCCCTCGGCACCGGCCTCTCGCGCGCGCCGCGCAGCCACCTCGACGAGCGCCAGCAGCGGCCGCACCGGGCGCGGCGGGTCCCGCCGATCCGCCTCCGCCGGGGAGATCACGAGGCCGGCTCCGGTCCGGACGGCGGCCCGGAGCAGCCTCCCTGCGGCCGGATCGCCCGGGCGCAGGGAGTTCGCCACCAGCGGCGCCGGGCGGGCGGGGGCCCCCATCGCCGCGCGCTCCAGCGCGACGGCGAGCGCGCCCGCGTCGCCGCAGTCGAGGAGCAGCGGCACGTCGGGGAAGAGCCGGGCGAGGTGGCGGGCGGAGCCTGAGAGCTCGCCCGCGAGGTCGCCGCCCGCGCCGGCGTTCAGGTCGAGCGCCCCCGCGCCGAGCGCGAGCTGCGCCCTCGCGGAGGACTCGCGCTCCTGCGGAGAGGCGCGGAGCGGGTGCCGGCCGGGTGCCGGCTCGCGCCAGATCTCGAGCGACTGGCCGACCAGGAGGGGCGCCGCCGGCGCGGGCGGGCTAGAGGATCTCGGGGAGGCCATCGCGATACGCGCGCCAGGCGAGCAGCTGCGCCACCGCGCGCGCGGCGCGCTCGATGCTCTCGTAGACGGCGACGCCGCCCGCATAGGCGGTGCGGGCGATCTCGAGATCCGGGCCGATATCCCCCCAGATCCGCTCGCGCTGGATGTAGAGGAGGGGCGTCTCGAGCCCGCGCTGGAGCGCCGCCACCTGCTCGCCGAGCTCCCGCGCCGCCTCGTAGGGGTCGCGCTCGTCCTCGGCGCCGGAGGCCGAGTCGGTGAGCCAGGGAACCCGGCTCGTGGAGAGGAAGACGACGTCGGTGACGGGGGAGCGTGCGACCTCCGAGACGGCGAGCCTCAGGCGGTCGGGGTCGCCCTCGGAGCGCCCCTGCGAACCGTCGAAACTCGCATCGACGGGGTTGCGGACCGACGTCCCGGCGACCGGCACCAGCCGGGAGAGCGCCCCCTGCGTCTCCCCGGGGAGCTCGGGAACCTCGAGGCCCGCGCGGGCGATCGCGTCGGAGGAGAGCACCGCGAAGCCGCCGCCCGAGCTGAGC
Organism: Dehalococcoidia bacterium; assembly: GCA_034420495.1. Taxonomy (GTDB): domain Bacteria; phylum Chloroflexota; class Dehalococcoidia; order UBA2979; family UBA2979; genus VYDC01. Next base: position 8,110 of record DAOULG010000242.1, on the reverse strand, counting down.
ACGACCACCCCCGGGCCCCGGACGCGCCGCACCGAGGTGGTGAGCGCGAGCAGCACGTCGCGCAGCTCCGCCATGCTCTCGACGCGCAGCGCGCCGGCCTGGCGGCAGAGCGCCTCGAAGACCTCGGTCGAGCCGGCGAGCGATCCCGTGTGCGAGTTCGCCGCCCGCGCCCCCGCCCCGGTGAGGCCGCCCTTGAGGATGACGGTCGGCTTCACGCGGGCGCAGCGCCGGAGCGCCTCCGCGAACGCCGGCCCGTCGGAGACGCCCTCGATGTAGGCGGCGACGATCTCGGTCTCGGGGTCGGAGGCGGCGTAGTCGAGGAAGTCGTGCGCGGTGAGGTCGGCACCGTTCCCGTAGGAGACGACCTTCGAGAAGCGGAGCCCGACGGCGCCGAGCCGGAAGATCGTGTCGGCGGCGTTGACGCCGGACTGGGAGAGCAGGAAGACGCTGCCGGGCTCGGTCGGCGGCTCCCCGGTGAAGGAGATGCGCTCCCCGGGGACATAGATGCCCATGCAGTTGGGGCCGATGACGCGGATGCCGGCGGAGACGGCGCGGCCCACCGCGGAGCGCTCGGCGCGGGCGCGCTCGGGGTCGCCGGTCTCGGAGAAGCCGGCGGTGAAGAGGTGCAGCGTCCGCACGCCCTTCTCGACGCACTGCTCGACGAGGCCGGGGACGGCCACGGCCGGCACCTGGGAGATGACGTGATCGACGGGCCCGGGGCAGTCGAGGAGCGAGGGGTAGGCGGGGAGGCCCCCGATGGTGCCGCCCCGGGGGTTCACCGGGTAGAGCGCGTGCTCCCGGTCGTATCCCGTGGCGCGCAGCGAGCGGAGGAAGTTCCCGCCGTGGGGGTCGCCGGAGGGGGTCCCGACGACGGCGATCGCCCGCGGGTGGAAGATCGCCTCGAGCGGATGCGGGGCCGCGGCCTCGCCGCGCGCCCCCCGGGCGCCGCGGGCCGCGCCGGCGGCCGGCTCGTCGTCCCTTTCGGCCACGGCTCCCCGATTCCCTGGCGCGACCCCTGCGGGCGGGTGCGCACCGAGATTGTAGGTGCCCGCGCGCCGGGCGGGCAGGGCGCCGCCTCCGGCCCGCTCCTCGCCGCCGCGGGCCGTCAGGGCCGCGCGCGGGGGGAATTCACCCGGTCGAAGAGCGCGCCCACCTCCGCGGGCGGCTCCGGCGTCAGCAGCGAGACCGAGACCGCGGCGACGGTCGCCGCCAGGAAGCCCGGCGTGGCGGGCTGCATCTCCCACATGTCGCCGGGGCCGCCGGAGAGCGACCACCAGATCGTGGCGACCGCCGTTCCGGCGACGATGGACGAGGCGGCTCCCCACGCGTTGAGGCGGCGCCAGTAGAGCGCCAGGATCGTGACCGGGCCGAAGGCCGCGCCCATGCCGCCCCAGGCGTAGCTCACCAGGTCGAAGATCGACTCGGGGAAGAAGATCGCGACGAGCGCCGCGCCGCCGCCGATGACCACCAGCATCCCGCGCCCCATCCACACCCGTGACCGCTGCGTGAGGCTCCGGCTGACCCGCCGCATGAGGGGCACGTCGTCGGTGGCGACCGCCGAGGCGAGGAGCAGCTGCGAATCGGCGGTGCTCATCACGGCCGCGATCACGGCGACCAGGAGCACGCCCGTGACCGCCGGGTGGAAGAAGACCTCGGAGACGACCAGGAAGACGCGCTCCGGGTCGGCGACCTCCGGGAGGAGATCGCGCTCGGTGAGGACGGGGGCGGCGAGGAGGCCGACGGCGAGAGCGAGCCCGTAGACCGCGACGAGCCAGACCGCCGAGATGTTGCGGCTGCGCTCCACCAGATCCTCGTCCTCGATGGCCATGAAGCGCTGCAGGATCCGCTGCGAGCCGAAGGCGCCGAGGGCCCAGCCGGCGGTCGAGAGCGCGAAGACGAGGTCGAGCGGCGTGCCGTCGTGGGTGAAGGGGTTGAGGAGGCCCCTGCCGCCGTCGAGGCCCGCGGGGTCGTCGGCCGCGTGCGCCGTGAGCACGACGGCGATGAGGGCGAGACTCCCGAGCATCAGCAGCGCCTGGAAGACGTCGGTCCGGGAGACGGCGAGGAAGCCGCCGATCAGGGTGTAGGTGACGACGACGAAGAGGGTGAGCAGCACCCCGCTCGCCGCGTCGACGTCGAAGATGGTCTCGAGCAGCTTCGAGCCCCCGACCAGGCCCGAGGTCACGTAGAAGAGCACGAAGAGCATCGTGATCAGAGACGCGACGGTGCGAAGCACGCCGGTCCTGTCTCCGAAGCGGACCTCGTAGAACTCCGGCAGTGTCAGGATGTCGCCCGCCTCGATGGTGTAGCGCCGGAGTCGCCTCGCGAGCACCGTCCAACTCAGCCAGATGCCGAGCGAGGCGCCGACCGGCACCCACATCTCGCCGAGGCCGTGGGCGAAGGCGAGGCCGGGGAGGGCGAGCATGGTCCAGGCGCTCGTCGTCGAGGATCCGGCGCTGAGAGCGGCGGTGACGCTGCTCAGGCTCCGACCGCCCAGGACGTAGTCGCCCATGTTGCGCATCCGGCGGGCGCCGCTGAGCGCGATGAGGATGAGGCCGGCGAAGTAGACGCAGAAAACGCCGACGACCCACGGATTGCCCACGTCGACCCCGACTCCATTGCGCGTTGGTAGCGGGACGGAGTATCGCAACGGTGCCGGTCAGTCGCAGCCCGCCGCCGCCGCGGCGATGGCGGCATAGAGGCGGCTTGGCGAATGTAGAACGCACGTGCGCATCCGTCTATACTGCCGGGTGGAAAGCGATGGGCGGGTGCCGGTGGCGCGAAATGTCTTCCTCAGCTTCGCGATGGAGGATCAGCGGCTGGCGAGCGCGTTCCGCGCACAGGCGCGGAGCGGCCGTTCCGACCTCGAGTTTCGTGACTACTCGGTCAAGGAGCCGTTCGAGCGCGCATGGAAGACAAACGTCGAACGACTCATCCGGAGATGCTCGGCAACCATCTGCCTCGTCGGGACGTCGACCTGGAGCAGCGACGCGGTGGACTGGGAGATCCGCAAGAGCGACGAACTTGGCAAGAAGCTCCTCGCCGTGCAGTTGGACCCGGACGTTCGACGGCCGCCCAGAGCATTGCGTGAGCTGGGCGTCCCGATGGTCCCGTGGGACATCGCGGTCATCATGCGTGAGCTTGGCGGTGTGAACGCGTGACTTCCGACGCCGACCCACTGGAGCGGCAGCTCTTCCCGGCGGGGCCCCCGTCGCGAGATGGGCGGACCCGGCAGTCGCTCCTGGACCAGTACCGCTTGCTCGTGGAGTCGTCGGAGCGCGTGGTAGCCCGACGCCAGGCGGCCAACACGTTCTTCCTTTCGATCAACTCGGCGCTGCTGATCTTCGCCGGGGTGCTGCTTCGGGAGGGGGACCTGACCCCGGTCGCGGGTGGGGGCGTCGGCGCCGGACTAAGCGTGCTCGGCTTCTTCATCTGCCTCGCGTGGTGGCGCATGGTGACGTCGTTCCGCCAACTGAACGCGGCGCAGTTCAAGATCATTCACCTCCTGGAGGAGCACCTTCCGGCTGCGGTCTTCGCCGCGGAGTGGGGCGCGCTTGGCAGAGGACTAGATCCTTCCCTCTACCGCCCGTTCACAGGCCTCGAGACCCGAATCCCCGCAGGCCTGATGGCACTCTACGCGGCCGCCGTTGTGGCATCCGTTGGCACGGCCGTGCTCACCAGCGTCGGCTGAGGCCGTCCGGACGGCGCGAGGCGGTAGCGCCCAGAGCAGCACCTGATCGTCGATCCCCCGCTTCGGGGCGCCGCGAGATGGCGGCGTAGCCCCGCGCGTGCGGGGGCAGCCCCGGCGCCACCGCCTCGGGATCGGCGCTGTGACGGCAGTGGCGTCGATCGCCGACCGTTGCCTGGGTCGCGCTCTGCTCGTGGCTGCTCCCCGCGTGCCGCCCGAGCGCTTGACGGGGAGAAAGATGTGTACTATGTAGTACACATGACATTCGGCGCGTACGTCCGCGGGGCCCGCGAGTCCTTCCGGAGGGAGGATCCCGCCTATTCCGTCCGGCGCGTGGCGCAGCGGATCGGCGTGGAGCCGGCCTACCTGAGCAAGATCGAGCGGGACCAGGTGGCTCCCCCGTCGGAGGCGGCGATCCGGCGCCTCGCCTCCGAGCTTCGCGCCGATCCCGACCTGCTGCTCGCGATGGCGGGGAAGGTGTCGAGCGATCTCCAAGCGATCGTCCTGAGGCGGCCGCAGCTCTTCGCGGAGCTGATCCGCGAGCTCCGGGACGCCCCGGACCACGCCATCCTCCGCGTCGCGCGCGAGATCCGGGACGGCGACTGGTAGCAATCCGGCGGCCCGGCGCCTCGGACGAGCCGCGAAGAGAAGAGGAGACGACGATGCTCGAGGGGGTGGTCGGATGGTGCGGCACGTCAGCAACCGCCAGACGAGACGGGAAGAGAAGAGGGGTGACGATGATCGAGCTACGTGAGAACAGCCTGGTGTTCCGGTTCCCGGAGGTGCACGAGGAGGCCGTCCTGGAGGTGGACTTCCAGCGCACGCTCCGCATCCCGGACGACAACCGCGAGTACCCGCTGCCGCCGGGGCTGGGGAGCTTCCCGCTCTACCACGTCGACGACCACGCGGAGAGGCTCCCCGCCGAGTGGGAGAGGCGCGGCGGGACCTTCCTCCCGATGCACCAGGCCGAAGCGATGTGGATCAACTTCGACGCGGAATACCCCATGGCGGTGAAGGTCGCCGCCGGCAAGGTCAACGCCCTTACCGGCGATCCGTGGCGGGACGCACTCACGGAGGAGCCGCAGGACTACCTCGTCGTCCCCGACCAGCCGTGGCTCGACGGCTTCTGCGTCGCGAAGGGCCTGATCCGGCAGTTCGTCGCGATGCCGCTCGGGGAGGGCTACTCGGCCGAGGAGCAGCTCACCGGGGAGGCGAGCCACGGCGGGCTGCAGATCTCCGCCTACCCGATGAAGGCCTCGACGTGGGAGGCGCTCAAGAGCGAGCGGCGGCGGCTGAGGGCCGACGATGCCCTCTACGCACGCGTCAGCGCGCCCCTCCCCGACATGGGACTCGCTCCCGGCGGCCTCATGCGGCAGGAGATCTTCGAGGACGAGTACGGGTTCGACGAGTGGGAGCGGTCGGTGCGCTCCCGCTGCTTCGTGCACATCCTGAACAGCGCCCGCTTCCTCGAGGTCACCGGCGCCCGTCCGCCGCAGGAGCCCCCCACCGCGCGCGAGTACGCCGATGCCGGGCTGCCGTGGTTCGACTACTACGGGGGCGATCTGAAGACGCTCGAGGGCGCCGAAAGCCTGGCCGGTCTCGACAGCGTCGCCGCGGCGACCGTCAAGAAGGGCGCAGGGATCCTCCCCGGCAACGACCCGGTGACCCCGGACGTCGTGAGGACGCGCGGGGCACGGCGGGTCCGGGAGGGCGACTTCTAAGGCGGGGCGGGCGCGGCGCCGGGGGCTTACCTGCGCTGCGTGTCGCAGCGCTGCCCGTTCAGGGGGCGGGGGCGCCGTCCCCGGTGTCGCGCCCCCGGGCGCGGGCGTCGAGGGAGCGCAGCAGGGCCGTCATCAGCTCGAGGCGCGGGGCGGGCTCGCCGAGGACGTGCGAGCGGCGGAGAGGCTCTCCGAAGATCGCCTCGACCTCGAGTTCACGGCCCTCGAGGAAGTCGATGAGCGTGCTGGGCCGGTAGGGCCCCATCGCGTCGGTCATCGCGAACATGCGCTCGATCACCGCCTCGCCGTCGATGCGGCGCGGCTCGCCGTCGCGGGCGAGCTCGGCATTTCCGAGCCGGACCACCTCCGCCATGAGCTCCCGGGCCTCGTGACGCAACGCCGGGTCTCCGACCACCCGGTCGGTGGCCACGCCGCCGGCTGCGATGGTGAGACCGTTGAAGGGGATGTTCCAGCAGAGCTTCTCCCACCGCGCCCGGAGCAGGGACGGCGCCGTCGAGACCTCGACCCTGGCGCCCTGCCAGAGGCGCGCCGCGGCCTCGAGCTCCGCCGGATCGTCCTCGGTGTGGCCGATGGTGATCGGGCCGTACCGCAGGTGGTTCACGACGCCGGGCTCGCCCCGGTTGATGCAGGTGAAGGCGAGCGCGCCGAAGACGCGGTGCGCCCCGAACCAGCGCGCGAAGCGCTCCTCGAGGCCGAGCCCGTTCATCAATACGAGGATGCGGGTCCCGTCCTCGAGGCACGGCCCGAGCAGCCGGGGAACCTCGTCGAGGGATGTCGCCTTGAGCGCGCACACGACCCAGTCGACGGAGCCGATCTGATCGCTCGCAGACACCGCGAACGGCCGCGGGAGATGGAGATCGCCGTCCACGCTCCGCACGCGCAACCCGCCGGCGCGGACCGCCTCGTAGTCGCGCCGGAAGAGGAAGCGGACGTCGTGGCCCGCCTCGGCGAGGCGGGCTCCGTAGTAGCTGCCGACGGCCCCGGCACCGATCACGCCCACGCGCTGTGCGTCTACCACTGTCCCTCCAGCGCGCTCTGCATCGTAGCCCAAGCCCGCAGCATCCCGAGCATCGTCGGCGGAGGCATCACGTCTCCATGGACCGACCGGAGCTAACGCGGCCGTTCAGCCTTCGGCCCTATGCACCGCGGGCGCGCGTGTCTCTCATCACTCTCCCTGCGCACACTCCGACTTGGCCTTAGATTGTCAGTCGGGGGCGGTCTTCCGCGCCGCAGTCGGTGAGTGGGTGACGAGATTGGAGGCGGCATGGCTGAGGAGGCTTGGCTATCTGCCCGGCTGATTCCGACCTCAGGAATCAGAGGAGAACGCGAACGCGAGACACGCGCTACTTCCGCGTTGCTCAGCGTGCTTGGTGCCGTGGACGAGTTTGGCAAGACGATTCTCCGCGGGCGCTTCGGCGCCCCTGCCGGAATAGTCGAGGCCTACGTCGAGGTGCCGCTGAAGATGGCCGACGGCTCCGTTGTGCGGCCGGACGGGCTCGTCCGAGTCCGGCGCGGTACGCGAACCTGGGTAGCGATCTTCGAGGTGAAGACGGGAACGACGGAGCTTGAGCGCCAGCAGGTCGAGTCCTATCTCGATGCCGCGCGCGAGCACGAGTTCGACGCGGTCGTGACGATCTCGAACCAGATCGTACCGGCTACCGGTGACCACCCGGTTTCGGTCAATAGGCGCAAGCTGCGGAAGGTCGACCTGCACCACATCTCCTGGGTCGCGCTGTTGACCGAGGCTGTGATGGAGCACGAGCACCGGGGGGTGGCCGACACCGATCAGGCATGGATCCTCGGCGAATTGATCGCCTACCTAGAACACCCCGGTTCGGGGGCCATGCGGTTCGAGGACATGGGCCGGCACTGGACATCCATCCGTGACAGCGCGAAGGCCGCCACGCTCGGGCCGCACGATGATGGGGTCGACGATGTCGTCGCGCGCTGGGACGAACTCTCGCGCTACCTGTGTCTCGAGCTCGGCCGTGAGTTGGGCGCCGACGTGCGGCAGATCATCCCGCGGCGCGATCGACAGGATGTCGCGCGGCGTCGGGCGCGGGCCGCCAGGGCCCTGGCTGATGACGGCATCCTCGAGTGCGTCCTGCGCGTGCCCGCTGCCGTCGCGGACATCATCCTCCGCGCTGAACTCAAGACCCGAACCATCTCCGCTTCTCTCGAGGTCGATGCCCCGGGCGAGGGGCGACCCCGCACGCGCGTCAACTGGCTCGTTCGTCACCTTCGCAAGGGTGCGCCGGCCAATGTCCGTGTGGACGCGAGGTTCGAGTCCCGCTCGGTGACGACGTCAACCCTCCTCGAGACCCTGATCGAACAGCCCGAGGCGGCACTCCTCGATGACCAGCGGGTCGCGCCTCGGAGCTTCCACGTGACGCTGACGCGGGACATGGGCATGGCGCGGGGTACCGGACAACGCTCCTTTATCGGCTCCATCAACTCCCTCCTGAACGAATTCTATGGGACGGTCGTGCAGAACCTCGAGACGTGGAAGCCGCGCGCGCCCCGGCTCGTCAACCCCGGCGAGTCCGCGGGGACCGAGACTCCCACTGCCGAGACCTCCTCAGAATCAGCAGGCACAGCGGTTCCGGAAGCGGCGTCGTGATGTCGGTCGGCGGTCCTTCCGGAGGGTCGCGGCCGAGCCGCGAGCCGAAGCGAAGATTGCGCGGCG
>DAOULG010000241.1:0-4895 GCA_034420495.1 Dehalococcoidia bacterium | reverse complement strand
TTCGCCGCCGCGCCGTCGGCGGCGATGGCCGAGCCCGCGTTGAAGCCGAACCAGCCGAACCAGAGGATCCCCGTCCCGAGCAGCGTCAGGGGCAGCGCGTGCGGCCGCATCAGATCGCGGCCGAAGCCGATGCGCGGCCCCAGCACGAGCGCGGCGGCGAGCGCCGCCGCCCCGGCGTTGATGTGCACGACCAGCCCGCCGGCGAAGTCGATGGCGCCCAGGTCGCCGCCGACGATGCCGCCGCCCCAGACCCAGTGCGCCATCGGGGCGTAGACGATCACCGACCAGACCGCGATGAAGATCATCCACGCCGAGAGCTTCATGCGCCCGGCGATCGCCCCCGATATGAGGGCCGGCGTGATGATCGCGAACATCATCTGGAACGCCATCACCAGCGAGTCGGGGACGGCGGCGCCGTGGATCGGGTTCCCCGATCCCACCTTCTCGAGGCCGCTGTAGTCGAGCCCGCCGACGATCCCCCAGCCCCCCACCGAGGGGCCGAAGGCGAGCGTGTACCCGATCACGATCCAGGTCACCGTGACGATGCCCATCGCCACGAAGTTGTTCATCAGCATCGCGAGCGCGTTGCGCGCCCGCACCATCCCGCCGTAGAACAGCGCCAGCCCCGGCGTCATGAAGAGCACCAGGGCGGAGCTGGTCAGTAGCCAAGCGGTGGCGCCCGAGTCCATGGCTTCTCCCTCCGGGCCTCCCTCCGGGCCGGCCGCCTGCGGCCGCGCCCGCCCGACCCGACCGGCGCGGGTCCGATGCCCGCCCGGAGCATCGCAGGGCGATGTTTCCCGAGCTTTGCGCCGGTGTTTCCGCGAGGTTGCGTTGCGGTTGCCGTCCGGTTTCGCCCCGCCGGCGCCGGGCGCGAGCGAGCCGCCGCCCACCCGGGCAGCTGTGCCCCGCACGCGCTAGAATCGGGCTCGTCTCCCCACGGGATGGAAGCTTCCATGGCCGCGCCTCGCCCGGGTGCCGGTGGACGCACGCCCGCTCGCGCGCCGGCGCCGCGGACGGCGGCCGCCGCGGCCCCGGAGGTCGGCGCCGCACGCAACGGCGCGGGGCCGGCCCTCGCGCCGTCCCCGCGACCCTTCCTCAAGTGGGCCGGGGGGAAGGGCCAGCTTCGCGGCGAGCTCCTCCGCCGGGTTCCCGTCGAGATCGGCGCCTACTTCGAGCCGATGGTCGGCGGAGGCGCGCTCTTCTTCGCGCTCGCGGGCGGCGACGGGCGCCGCCTCGCGCGCGCCGTCCTCAACGACGCCAACGCGGAGCTGGTGGAGGCCTACCGGGTCGTGCGCGATCGCGTCGAGCCCCTGATCCGGCGCCTCGAGACCTACGCGCGCGAGTACCTCGAGGGGGACGACGCGGGGCGCGAGCGCTACTACTACGAGGTGCGCGCGGCGGAGCCCTCCGACGAGGTGGAGCGTGCCGCGCGGATGCTCTTTCTCAACCGCACCTGCTACAACGGCCTCTACCGCGTGAACCGTGCCGGGCGCTTCAACGTGCCGCACGGCCGCTACGTCCGGCCGCGCATCCTCGACGCCGACGCGCTGCGGGGCGCCTCGGGCGCGCTCGCTCCGGTCGAGCTGCGCTCGGTCGACGTCGCCGACGCCGTCGCCGACGCCGTCGCCGGCGACCTCGTCTACATCGATCCGCCCTTCTTCCCGCTCTCGAAGACGTCGAGCTTCACCGACTACACCACGGGGAGGTTCGGGGAGCGCGAGCAGCTCGAGCTGCGCTGGCTCATCGACGAGCTGACCGAGCGCGGCGTCCTCGTCATGCTCTCGAACTCCGACGCCGACTGGGTGCGCGCGGCCTACGAGACGGCGCGCTACCGGGTGGGCGGGAGTGACGGATCCCCCGGAGCGACGTACGCGCGCCACGAGCTCGAGCTCGTGCCGGCGCGCCGCATGATCAATTCCCGAGGCGACCGCCGGTCGCCGATCGACGAGCTCATCGTGATGAACCCGCCGCTCGTGGAGGCGCTCGGGCGCGGCGCGGCGCGCTAGGGTGGGCGGGACGGTGCCGGCGCGTCTACTCCCCGATCAGGAAGTAGAGGCGCAGCCAGGCCTCGAGGTCGGCGTACTCGACGCCCTTCCCCGTCGAGAGCATGTAGTAGCGGATGTGCTCGGTGAAGCCGGGCCCGGCGAAGCAGATCAGCCCCTCGATCGGCCAGGCGGCGATGTCCTGGACCGTCGCCGGGATCTTCTCCTCCGCGGTTCCCTTGCTGCTCTGGAACTTGCACTCGATGCCGAGCGCGCGGCGGCTCTCGCGGTCGGTCAGCACGAGATCGATCCGCCGCCGCGCTCCCCAGATGCGGCGGCCGACCGGAAGCTGCCGCCGGACCTCGAGGCCCAGCCGCTCCCCCAGTGCGGCGCAGAGATCCTCGAGATCCTTCGCGTTCTCGGGCTCCCGCCGCAGCCCCCGCATGGCGCCCCGCCGGCGCCGTCAGTCCGCCGCGGGCGCCGGCACGAGGTCGCGGAGGGAGGCGATCTCCGAGGCGGCGGTGCGCAGGAAGCGGCCGTCGGCGCCGAGCATCACCATCCGGAAGCCGTCCTCGATGTAGCGGCGCGAGTACTCGGCGCTGTGCGTGTGGATCCCGGGCGTGACGCCGTGCCGCAGGCAGGCCGCGAGCACCGCCGCGACGGCGGCGGCGTGCCGCGGGTGGGCGCTGTCGCCGGTCGGCTCGATCCCGAGCGCGTAGGCGAGGTCGGAGGGGCCGACGTAGGCGGCGTCGACGCCGGGGGTCGAGAGGATCGCGTCGAGGTTCTCCAGCGCCTCGGCGGTCTCGATCATCACCACGCAGGCGATCTCGGCGTTCGCGTGCTCCGCGTAGTCGCTCCCGCCGTAGAGGGTGCCGCGCGCGGCGCCCGAGGAGCGGATCCCGTCGGGCGGGTAGCGGCAGGCGGCGACGGCGCGGGCCGCCTCCTCCGCGGTGGAGACCAGCGGCACGATCACCCCGTAGGCGCCGGCGTCGAGGGCCTGCATGATCGGCGCCGGATCGTTCCACGGCACGCGGACGAGCGGGACGACGTCGGTGGTCGAGATCGCCTGGAGCATGGTGACGGCGTCACCGAAGTCGATGAGGCCGTGCTGCATGTCGACGCAGAGCCAGTCGAAGCCCTGGTGTGCCATCAGCTCCGCGGAGAACGCGGACTCGATGGTGAGCCAGCCGCCCAGCGTGGCGCGGCCCTCGCTCCAGGCCGCCTTCAGTCGGTTCGGTCGGATGGCCGCCTCCCCCCTCCCCACGCGGTCGCGCTGCGCGGCCGCCCCGGTGAGGATCGGCAGGGGGCGCCGGCGCTGTCAATCGGGGGGAGGGAGCGACGATGAACACGACCCGGGAGATCCTCGGGACCGCGCTCGGTCCCCTCTTCGTCGGCGCGTCGGAGGCGGGGCTGCACCGCGTCGACTTCGTCCGCCCCGAGCGCGACGAGACGTGGCTCGACGCCGCCCTCGAGATCGACGCCGCCCGGGCCGGAGCCGACGCGCGGGCGGGCTCCGCCCGCGCGACGCTCTCCCGGGCGCTCGGCCAGCTCGACGCGTACTTCGGCGGGCGGGCGGTCGAGTTCGCGCTGCCGCTCGCGCCGCACGGGACGGCGTTCCAGCTCGCGGTGTGGGAGGCGCTCCGCGCCATCCCCCCGGGCGAGCGGCGGAGCTACCGGCAGATCGCCGGCGCCGTCGCACGGCCGGCCGGCGCGCGCGCGGTGGGGCAGGCCGTCGGCCGCAACCCCCTCGCCGTCGTCGTGCCCTGCCACCGCGTGGTGGGGTCGGACGGCTCGCTCACGGGGTACGCCGGCGGGATCGAGCGCAAGCAGTGGCTGCTCGCCCGCGACGCCGCAGCGAGCGGCGGGCCGGCCCGGTAGGGAGCCGGCGCAGGGCGTCCATTGAGGCGTCGCGCGCGCGGTCGTCGCCGGGCGCGGGGCCCCGGGTCCCGCCCGACCGGGGAGGCTCGCGCACGACCCCCGCGCGGGCGATGATCGGTGACCGAGCACGGCGCGGGCCGGGCGCCCGCGCGCTCTGCTAGCCTCGGGCGCGCGGCGGCGGACGGGGACCCCGGGGAGGCGTGATGGAGCGTCGCGTCGTGATCGCGGCCATCGTCGCGCACGCCATGACGCACGGCATGGAGGTGGCGTTCGCCGCGCTGCTCCTGCGCATCGGCGCCGAGTTCGGGGCCGGCCTCGCCGCGCTCGGCATCGTCGCCAACGCCGGCACCATCACCTTCGGCAGCACGGCGATCCCCGCCGGGTACCTCTCCGACCGCTACGGCGAGCGCGCCGTGATCGCCTTCTCGATGGCCGGGGGCGCCGCGCTCTGCGCGCTCGCCGCGGCGGCCCCGAACCTGCCGCTCCTCGCCGTCGCGCTCGCCCTTCTCGGCGCCGCCATCGGGCTCTACCACCCGCCGGGAACGGCGATGGTGGCGACGCTCACGGAGCGGCGCGGGCGCGCGCTCGCCCGCCACGGGGTCGGCGGGAACCTCGGCCTCGGGCTCGCCCCGGCGCTGGTGACGGTCGTGGCGATCGTCGTCGACTGGCGAGCCGCCTACCTGGTGCTGGGCGCGCTCGCGCTCATCGCCGCCGTCGTCGTGTGGCGGCTCGTGCCGGGCCGCGACGAGGCGGAGCGCGAGCGGCGGCGGCTGCGCGCCCGCGAGCTCGCCGACCCGCGCCGCCGCGCCGGCTCGACTCCGCCCCGCGAGCGCTCCTGGGTGATGCCCTCGTTGCTCCTGGTCTACTTCGCCGCCGTGGGGCAGGGTTTCGTCTACCGCGGCGCGATCACCTTCCTGCCGGCGCACCTGGAGCGGAACCTCCAGCTCTCGATCCTGGGCTGGGACGCCGAGGCGATGGCCGGAGCGACGGCGACCTTCGTCCTCCTGGTCGGGATCGGCGGCCAGCTCCTGGGCG
>DAOULG010000240.1:0-4343 GCA_034420495.1 Dehalococcoidia bacterium | reverse complement strand
TCTCCGGGGAGCGGGGCGCGACGGCGTGCTTTCTGACCACGCTCCGCCGCGACGGCCGGCCGCTGACGCGGCCGGTGAACGCGATGGTCACGGACTGGAGCGTCGAGACCGTCACGCAGGACATCCAGCACAAGACCCGGCACGTGCGCCGGCACCCGGTCGTCGCCTACCTCTGGGTGAGCGCCGAGAGCAGGCCGGGGTTCGGCGCCTGGGCGCCGCGCTCCGTCTTCCTCGAGGGGCGCGCCCGCCTGCTCGAGGATCCCGCCGACGTGGAGGACTTCTTCGCGCGGCGGGTCGCCTCAGGCGGCCGCCCCGAGGGAGAGGCGCACCGGGGCGATCCCGACTACCGGCGCTTCCTGATCCGCACGCGCCCGGGCTACGTGCGCGCCGAGGGATTCGCCGAGCTCTCGCGCCCGGCGGTGCTGCGCGACTTCCCCTGAGACGGGGCGCGCGGGGGCCCGGGCGGGCCCGCCGTTTGACAGGCACGCCGCCGCGCCCCGAGCATCGGCGCGCCGCCCGCCGCGTGGGGCGGCGGCCCGCAGGGAGGGGCATCGATGGCGATCCGCGGCTACGTTCTGGTCGAGACCGAGGTGGGGCGCACGCAGGCGGTCGGGATGGAGCTGCGCCAGCTCACCTCCGATGCGGCGAAGGTGCTCGCCGTCGACACCGTGACCGGTCCCTTCGACGTGATCATGCAGCTGGAGGCGGACGATCTCGACCGCCTGGGGAAGTGCATCACCGACGAGGTCCAGCAGATAGACGGCATCCAGCGCACCACCACCTGCCTCGCCGTCAACCTCTGAGGGCGGGCCCGGCGCCACGGGGCGGGGAGGAGCGACCCGGTGAGCATCTCCGGCACGCGCGGGTTCCTCTACTGGCTGGCGAGGTTTCTCGGCGACGTGAACGCCGTCCGGCGCGGGCGCGTCGGGCGCCGCATCGCGCGGCGCGCCGCCGGGAAGGTGACCGGCCGGGGCCTCGGCCGCCTCTTCCGGTAGTTCCCCGCGCCCGCCCGGCGCCGGGGCTCACGGCGCGCGCCGGCTCATCAGCTCCGCCTGCGCCACGCCGTCGGGCGCCCACGAGAAGCCGGCGACGTCGTCGCGGAGCGCCGCCAGGAAGCCGGGCTGGGCGAGCTGGGCGTTGGGCGCGTCGGCCACGATGAGGCGCTCGGCCTCGTTCACCAGGCGCTCGCGCGCCCGGGGCTCCGGCTCCCCCTCCACCGCGTCGACGAGGCGGGCGACCTCCTCGCTCTCGTACTCGCCGCAGTTGATGAGCCCCATCGGGCCCGGGTAGTAGTCGTGCACGAGCGCGTAGTAGGGATCGGGGACCTGGTGCATGCTCTCGTAGAGCAGCATCGGGTAGGCGCGGTGATAGCGCGCCCCCGCGAAGAAGGTCGCGCCGTCCATCGGCTCGAGCGCGACCTCGATCCCGACCTCGGCGAGCGCCCCGGCGACGATCCCCGCCGCGTGGCGGTGCGACTCCGAGGAGGCGCCGAAGAAGAGCGCCGTCCGCAGGCCCGCGCCGTGCCCGGCCTCCTCCAGCAGCTCCCTCGCCCGCTCCGGGTCGTAGCGGTAGGGCCACCCCGCCTCCGACGCCATCGGCGTGGTGCTCGCCAGGGGGCCCCGCCAGGGCCAGGCCGTCCCCCGGTAGACCTCGTCGAGGATGCGCTCGTAGGGGACGGCGTAGGAGACCGCGTGGCGCACCCCCCGGCGGTCGAAGGGCGGGCGGCGGCAGTTCATCATCAGCATCAGGTGCGCGCCGGAGGGGGCGTGGCTGACGCGGACGCCCCGCTCGCCCTGAAGCAGCTCGCGCTCCCCGGGTTCGATGCGCGGCAGCAGGTCGACCTCGCCCGAGAGCAGCAGCTCGCGGCGCCTCGCCGCGCCCGCGACGAAGAGGACGCGCACCCGCGCGAAGGCCGGCGGAGGATCGGAGCTCGCGACCAGCACCGCCTCGCTCCACGGGGTGAGCGACTCCAGGCGGTAGGCGCCGAAGCCCGAGGCGTGTCCGGCCAGCCAGCGGCTGGCCCAGGGGTCGTCGTCCGAGGCGTGGCGCGCCGCCTCCACCGAGTCGATGATCGCCGGCGTCGCGCGGGTGAGCTGCTGCAGGAGCGAGGGGTTCGCGGCGCGCGGGCGGAACTCGACCTCGTGGCGCCCGGCCGCGGAGACCGCCTCCGGATCCCAGATCGATCCGATGCGCGCGACCCACTTGCCGACGTCCCGGAGCGCGATCGCGCGCCGCCAGCTCCACACGACGTCTGAGGCGGTGAGCTCGTTGCCGGCGGCCGAGCGGACGCCCTGCCGGAGCGTCACCACGTAGCGGCGCCCGCCGTCGAGCGTCTCCCAGCCCTCCGCGAGCTCGGGGACGAGGTGGGGCGGCTGCGCGACGGGCTCGCCGGTCGGCCCCTCCCCGAGCGCGTAGCGCGCGAGGCGCCGGTAGCAGAGCCGGTTGAGCAGGGCGTGGAGACCCCGCGTCTCCGCGTCGAGCCCGGTCGGTCCGGGCGGGACGGCGATCCGGAGCTCCGCCGTGTCCATCGCGCGCTCCCCCCTCGCTCGCCCCGACGTGGCGCGGCAGATGCTACCCGCCGGCCGCGCCCCGCGGCGCCCCCCGGCCCGGTTCCGTCTAGACTTGAGGCATGCTCCCAGGCCCCGGACCAGGCGGCGCCCCGGCGATGATCTCCGTGGAGGAGGCGCGCGCGCGCATCCTCCGGGGCATCGCCCCGCTCGAGCCGGTGGAGGTCCCGCTGGTGGAGGCGCTGGGCCAGGCGCTCGCCCGGGACGTGCGCTCGACCATCGACATCCCGCCCCTCGCCAACACTGGGATGGACGGCTACGCGGTGCGCGCCGCCGACACCGCCGGCGCCACGCCCGACACCCCGCGCGAGCTCCGGGTGGCGGGCTATCTCGCCGCGGGCGGCCTCTTCGCGGGGCGGGTGGGGCCCGGCGAGGCGGTGCGGATCATGACCGGCGCGCCCATCCCGGAGGGGGCGGACTCCGTCGTTCCCTTCGAGGAGACCGACGAGCAGGAGCAGGGCGTGCCGTGGCGCGAGGCCGCCCGCGAGCGCGTCCGCATCGACGTCGAGGCCCGCCCCGGCGCCAACATCCGCCCGGCGGCCGAGGATGTGCGCGCGGGCGAGGTGGTGCTCGCCGCCGGCGCGGTCGTCGGGGAGCCGCAGGTCGGCGTGCTCGCCTCGCTGGGGCGGGAGCGCGTGGAGGTCGTCCGCCGGCCGCAGGTCGCGATCCTCTCCACCGGCGACGAGCTGGTCCGGCCGGGGGAGCCGCTCCCGCCCGGCTCCATCTACGACGCCAACGCCTTCTCGCTCGCCGCGCAGGTGCTCGCCGCGGGCGGCCGCCCCCGCGTGCTGGAGATCGCGCGCGACACGACCGAGGCGCTCACGGCCGGCATCCGCGAGGCGCTCTCGGACGCCGATCTCCTGGTCACCTCGGCCGGCGTCTCGCGCGGCGACTTCGACATCGTCAAGGAGGTGCTCGCCCGCGAGGGGGAGATCGGCTTCTGGACCGTGCGGATGCGCCCGGGGAAGCCCCTCGCCTTCGGCTCCTTCCCGCGGCCGGGGGCGGGGGGCGGGCGGCGCGTGCCGCACCTGGGGCTCCCCGGCAACCCCGTCTCCGCGATGATGACCTTCGAGCTCTTCGGGCGGGCCGTCCTCTACACGATGCTCGGCCGCACGGACTGGGAGCGCCCGCGCGTGCGCGCCGTCGCGAGGGAGCGCATCGAGAACCCCGACGGGAGGCGCGTCTACGCCCGCGCCGTCGTCAGCCGGGAGGAGACGGGGCGCTACGTCGCCGCCCTCACCGGCCCGCAGGGCTCCGGTGTGCTGACCTCGATGGCGCGCGCCAACGGCTACGCCGTCTGTCCGGAGGACCTCCCCGCCGTGGAGGCCGGCGAGGAGTGCGAGGTGCTCCTGGTCGGCCCCGTCGAGGGGCCCGGGGGCTGATCCCCCCCGCGCCCTCCCCCCCGGCGCTGGTGCGCATCTCCGGCGCCCCCTCGGGCGACGCGGCGCTCTTCGTCGCCGCCCTGGCCGAGGAGCTGCGCCGCCTCGGCCACCGCGTCGCGCGCGCCGAGGCGCGCCCGGAGGCGCTGGTCGTCGAGCTCGCCTCGGGCGGGCGGGTCGCCTCAGCGCCGCCCCGGGAGGCGGGCGCCGCCCCGGAGGCGCTCGCCCGCCTGGCGCGGAGCCTCGACCCGCAGCTCGATCTGCTGCTCGTGGTGGACGGGGGCGGCCCGGGCGCTCAGGCGCTCCCGACCGTCGAGCTGCGGGCCCCCGGCGCGCCGGGCCGCGGCGCGGGCGCAGGATCCCTCGCCGTCGCGACGGGCCCCGGCTCGGCCCCGCG
>DAOULG010000239.1:0-3434 GCA_034420495.1 Dehalococcoidia bacterium | reverse complement strand
CGGGTGGGCATGGCGCCGCCTCGCCCCGCTCCTGCGCGGGGCCGGCCACGAGGTCCACGCCCCGACGCTGACCGGTCTCGGCGAGCGGGCGCACCTCGCCTCCGAGCAGGTCGACATGGAGACGCACGTCACCGACGTGCTGAACGTGCTCTTCTTCGAGGATCTGCGGGACGTCGTGCTCGTCGGGCACAGCTACGGGGGCGTCGTCATCACGGCCGCGGCGCACCGCGATCCCTCGCGCATCGGGCGACTCGTCTATCTCGACGCACCGGTGCCGGCAGACGGCGAGAGCAGCGCCGAGCTGCTCGCCCCCGAGCATCGCGACGAGCACGGCCAGCGCGAGCCGCCCCCGCACGAGGAGCGCATGGCGCGCCTCGGCATCACCGACCCCTCCGACGCGGCCTGGGTGGGCGAGCGGCTGCGGCCGCAGCCCCCGCGTCCCCAGCTCCAGCGGCTCCGGCTCGCCAACCCCGCGGCCGCGGCGCTTCCCCGGACGCTGATCTTCTGCGAGCGGAGCCCGGAGAATTTCCCGGCCGCCCGCTTCCGGCGGCGCCTCGACGCCGCCGGCGGGACCGCCTACGTCGTGCTCGACGAGGGACACGATGCGATGCTGACGGCGCCGGAGCAGGTCGCCGGGCTGCTACTGCCGCTCGCGGGGAGCTGACGCCGCGGCCGGCGACCGGGGGGAAGAAGGAGGGACGATGCAGGTCGTCGTGAGCCAGGCCTACACCCTCGACGCGGGGATGCACGCCGACGAGTACGTGCGGCTATCGGGCGAGTTCACCTCGTTCATGCGCCGCCATCCCGGCTTCCTCGGCCGTCGGCTGCTGCGCTCGCTGGAGGACCCGACGCACTTCACGCACGTGCGGCTCTTCGACTCCATCGCCTCCTACGAGGAGCTCACGGAGATGCCCGGCTACCACGAGCGGATCGCCGAGATGGCGGCGCACGTCCACCAGCCGCCGGGAGGCCCGCCCCGCGAGTACTTCGAGGTGGCGGTCGACGAGGATCCGCTCCCGCCGACCGGGTGAGCGGGGGGCGCGGCGCTCCCGCGGGCGGCGCCTACCCGCGCCCCATGATGCGCTCCATCGAGACCTCGATGGCGATGCGGCCCTCGCGCTCGCCGGGCGCGCCGAAGCGGGCGCTGTACGCCTCGACCGCCCGCGCCACCCGGGCGGGATCGCGCACGACGCGGCCGCGCCCCTCGAGCGTGAGCCAGCGGCCGCCGTCGACCTGGCAGAGCACGGCGCGGCCGGCGCCGCCCTCCGCCTCCAGGTTGCGCGCCTTCCGCGCCCCCTCGAAGGTGATGATGCGGGCGGTGCGCTCCGCGGCGTCGTAGCCGAACCCGACCGGGGTCACGTGCAGGCTGCCGTCGGGCCGCGTGGTGCTGAGCGTCGCGATGTGCCTCTCCGCCAGGAAGGCGAGCACCGCCTCCGGCAGCTCCTCGATATCGAACGGCACGTGATCCCCCCTCCGCCTGCGCCGCCGCCGGGTGGCCCGCTGCTCGCTGGCCGGCGCGCTCCTGCTACCATCCTGCGGGCCCGGCGGCGGCCTCGCGCCACGAGCATAGGAGGGTCGCGCGCATGCGCGCAGGGATCCAGGGCCTGGGATGGCTCGTCCGCCGCACCGCCGACCCCGCAGGCCTCGGCGCCTTCTACCGCGACGTCGTCGGCCTCCCCGTGCTCCGAACGCACGGCACGACGACCGTCTTCTGGTGCGGCGAGACGGTCGTCCTCGGCATCAACGAGGGCGGCCGGGAGCAGCGGCGCTACCGCGACCGCAGCGAGGCGCCCTTCATGCCGGTCTTCCGCGTGCGGTCGATGGAGCGCGCCACCGCGCTGCTGCGAGAACGCGGCGTGGAGTTCGTCAACGACCCGTTCGCGATCGGGGGCGGGGAGGGGATCCTCGCCTACTTCCGCGACCCCGGCGGGCACATCACCGGCCTCCAGGAGCGGAACGAGGAGAGCGCCCGGCCCAAGGACGTCGAGTGGCGCAGGCGGCGCGACTCCGGGGAGCTCGCCGTCCCCGGCGCCCCTGCCCTGGAGGGCGAGATCGCGGGGCTCGGCTGGATCGTCGTGCGCTGCACCGACCTCGAGACGCAGGTCGCCTTCTACCGCGACGCGCTCGGCCTCGACGTGCTGATGCGGGCGGAGCGCGCCGCGCTGCTCGACCTCGGGGGGACGCTCACGCTCGAGGTCGCGCTCGGGTGCCCGCCCGAGCCGCTCCCCGCCGACCGCGGCGAGGTCCCCGACGCCTTCCTGCTGCGCGCCGACGACGCCCCGGCGCTCGGCGCCGAGCTCGAGGCGGCCGGCGCGCGCCGCGTCGGGCCGACCCACCGCACCGGGGACGGCGGGGGGGCCATCCACTACTTCCTGGACCCCGAGAACCACCTCTTCGGCGTCCAGACGCGCTCGGAGGCGAGCACGCGCGTGGAGGACATCGAGGCCAGGCGCCGGCGTGCGCTCGGCCCCGTCGTCACCTAGGGCCGGAGCGGCCGGGGAGGGGAGATCCGTGGCGGACGTGCAGACGGCGACGGGGCCGGTCGACAGCGACGAGCTGGGCATCACGCTCTCCCACGAGCACCTCTTCATCCACTCGACGGGACTCCAGCACCAGTACCCGTGGCTCTACGACCGGGAGGCGGCCGTGGATCACGTCGCGGCCGAGCTCCGGGACGCGGCCGGGGCCGGGGTCGGCACCGTGATCGACGTCACCACGCCCGACCTCGGGCGCGACGTCGAGATGATCGCGGAGGCGTCGCGCCGCTCCGGGGTGCGGGTCATCGTCCCCACGGGGATATGGCTCGAGATCCCGCGCCTCTTCCAGCGGCGATGGGACGGGCGCAACGGCGCCGACGCCGACGAGACGGCCGAGATCTTCTGCCGGGAGATCGAGCGCGGCGCGGCCGGCACCTCCGTCCGCGCCGGCGTCATCAAGGTGGCCAACAACCGCCCGCCCGGGATCGGCGAGGCGGAGGAGACGATCCTCCGCGGAGCGGCCCGCGCGGCGCGGCGCACCGGCGTGCCGATCTCGACCCACACGAGCCCCTACGACATCGGGCGCGAGCAGATCCGGATCTTCGCCGACGAGGGGCTGCCGCCGCACCTCGCGGCCATCGGGCACTCCTTCACCGACGACATCGACTACCTCCGCTCGGTGCTCGCGGCGGGCCACTACCTCTCCATCGACCACTTCGGACGCGACCGCGAGGAGGAGCCCGCGGTGCTCGACACGGTCGCGGCGCTCTGCCGGGAGGGCCACGCCGCGCGGCTCATGCTGGGACACGACTGGGGCGGGGAGATGGACTGGCGCCCCCACGGGGCGCACCAGCCGCCCTCGACCTGGCGCTACGTGCCCGAGCGCGGCCGCGCCGAGCTCGAGCGGCGCGGCGTCTCGGAGGAGGACATCGAGTCGATGCTGATCCGCGGCCCGGC
>DAOULG010000238.1:0-13195 GCA_034420495.1 Dehalococcoidia bacterium | reverse complement strand
TTCTCGGCGAAGGCGGAGAACCACTCGCCGGCCGCCGAGCGCGCCCCCTCGTCCTCCTCGAGCCGGTCGCGGGCCCACTGCGTGTATGCGGTGTACTCGTGCTCCGCCATCCTCCGGTAGCGCTCGGGCATGCGCGCGATGAGCTCGCGCACCTCCTGCCGGAAGCTCGCCTCCGCCGTGGTGTCGGTCCAGTCCATGGCCTCGCTCCATCGCGGTGCCGCGGGGTCGCTCCCCACCGCATGCGTGATAGTAGCGACGCGGCTCCGCCGTTTCACCCGCGGGGCCGGGAGCGGCCCCGGCGGGGCGGGCTCCGCCGCGGGTACGCTAGGCGCCCGGGGCGACCGGCGGGCGGCGTCGAACGCGCATCGAATCCGTGCGCCCGGGCCGCGCGTGTGCTCGCGGGTCGCAGCCTCAGACGTTGCTTCGCCACTGCGCCCGAGCCATCACGAGGCCGTCGACTGCGGCGGCGCCGGCCAGCCTCAACGCCCGGGCGATCTCCAGCATGTCGTGGCCCGTCGTGAACACGTCGTCTATGACGAGTATCCGTCTACGGGAGACAGCTGCACGGTCCGGCACGTGCAGCGCGGCCCTCAACTCCGTCGTCGCGATTTGATGGCGGGTCGTCCAACCCTTCCTGCTCATCGTCTCGGTCGGGGCGTTCTTCACGATCAGCGCGGGCTCGCGGCAGAAGGGCCAGCCGTACGAGTCCTCGATGATTGCCCGCCGCACGATGAGATCGATGTGATCCCACCGGCGGTGCGACCCCGGTCCGGTATGTGCGGGCGCCGGGACGATCGCGTCGTACTGTCGGAAGTCCGGCTCGTTCCTGCCCAGATGGCCGAGGATCACACGCCCGAGGATCTGCGCCCACGCGTCCGCATTCCCGTACTTGTACTGACGGATGACGCTCTTCATCGGGCCCGAATCTCGCGCGATCGCATGGACGCGTCCGTACCAGCGATCCCGCCGGGCCCAGCCGCAGATGATGTTCTCGCAGTCGCCGTCCGCCGCGATCTCCTGACCGCAGAGGTCACATCGCGCCGCGGGCAGCGGATCGGTGGAGCGGGATGCGCACGTGAAGCAGATCGCGGCGGAACCCCCACGCAGATATGCACAGCGCGGGCACCTGCCGAATCCCGGTGGGCGGGGATTGAGGCGATCGAACTCCTGCGTCACCGCTTGACCGTCAGCCGTCCAGGCTGAGTACGAGCTGGCGTCGCTGCTCCGTGATCTCCTCGATGCGCTCGGGCGCGTGGAGATGCCGCACGACGTCGTCGACATCGGATATCTCGATGGCCCAGCGGGGATGTCGCGCCAGGTAGTTTCTGGCCCACGGTTGCCCCGTGGCGAGCGAGCGCGTCAGGAATGCGTACTTCCCGTGCTGGATCGCGAGGCGTGCCTGCATCTTCGCACCGGACGTGCTGCTCGCCTCGATGACGACGGTCCCTTGGCTGATGCCCGACATCGTGACGTTGCGCAGTGGGAAGCTGTAGCGTGTCGGCGGGCCGTCGGGCCAGAACTGCGAAACGACTGCGCCGCTGGCCGCGATCCGCTCCGAGAGACCCGCGTTCTCGTCGGGGTAGGTTCGGGTGATCCCCGTGCCGATGACCGCGATCGTCCGGCCGCCTGCTTTGAGGGTCGCCTCGTGTGCTGCGGTGTCGATCCCGCGCGCGAGTCCGGAGACGATGGTCACGCCCTGGTCCGCCAGCCTGTTCGCCATGGCGCGCGCGCGGGAGAGCCCCTCGCGGGACGCGTGGCGCGTTCCGACCACCGCCACCGAGCGAGCGTCGACCGTCGACAGCACCCCGCGCACGAAGAGGAAAGGTGGCAGATTGAAGACGAGTTCGAGGTTGGCCGGGTACTCCTCATCGAGCACTGTGATCAGAGTCGCCCCTACCTCTGCGGCGCGCCGCAGCTGCTCGTCTACATACGCGAGGCGATCTGCCTCGGTCTCGCGCGCCGCCCCGATCAGCCGGCATGCCCGTGTGGCGGCGGCTGATCGTTCGGCAGAGCGACCGACGAGCAGGTCGGAGATTGCGCCCCGGCTAAGGGTCTCCCTGGCGATGAAACTCCAGTCGATTCCCGGAATCGCACAAAGCGCGAGGAGTTGGCGCCGAGTCTTGTCCGTCGGCGCACCCGCCACGGAAGCTGTTGCGTCTCCCGAACTCAAGTACTGAACCCGTCCACGAACATGTATTCTAGTACAGATGTTCGCATAGTGTCGAACGCCCGCTCACGGCCGCTGGTCTCGATGGGACTTGTGCGCTCGGCCGTCGCCATGGCCGCTCACGATCTGCGAGGCTCGGTCGGCCCGACACCCTCCGTGACGGGGAGATTCTACACATCCGGCCAGCACCGGCGTCTCTCCTGTCTGTACTCCCTGACGGGCTCCGTATCGCTCGCCCGCGGGATAGTTCTTGCGCCCGGCTGGCCCCCAACTGACCCTGCGTGGTGCCGATGCGAGGCGCAGCCCAGCCGTTCCTGCGACTCGGTGCCCGGCGAGACCGTGGGACGGGAGACCCGATGGCGAAACGACTCGACGGACGAGCGGGCCGTCTCCCGTTCTTCTACGGGTGGGTCGTCGTCGCCGTCTCCTTCCTGATCGCCTTCAGCTCGGGCCCCGGCCAGTCGTACGTCTTCTCGGTCTTCCTCGACTCGATCATCGAGGACACCGGGCTCTCGCGGACGACGATCTCGCTGCTCTACGCCGTCGGGACGGGCGTCAGCGCCGTGATGGTCGCCCTCGTGAGCCGCCTGGCGGATCGCGTCGGGCCCCGGCTCGTCGCCACCCTCGTCGCCGCGGCGCTCGGCGCCGCCTGCTTCGGGATGGCGTTCGCGACGGGCTTCGCCGCCTTCTTCCTCGCCTTCGCCGCGCTGCGCGCGCTCGGGCAGGGCTCGACCCCGATCAACGCGACGCTGCTCACGGCGCAGTGGTTCGTGCTGAGGCGCGGGCGAGCGATGGCGATGATGGGGCTGGGCCTCGCGGCGTCGCTCGCGCTGCTGCCGCCGCTCTCGCGGGCGCTCATCGACGCCGTCGGCTGGCGCGAGGCCTACGTCGCCCTCGGCGTGATGGTGTGGGTGCTCGTGATCCCGGCGACGCTGCTCCTGGCGCGCGACACCCCCGAGGAGATGGGGCTCCACCCCGACGGCCTGGACCACCCGCCGCTCCGCGAGGCCGCCGCGGCGCCGGGCGCCTCCGACGGGCGCCGCGTCTTCTCCTCCCTCACCTTCTGGCTGCTCGCGCTCCCGCTCACGACCTCGCCCTTCGTGGTGACGGCGCTCGTCTTCCACCAGGCGGGGATCTTCGCCGAGCAGGGGCTCTCGGCCGGACTCGCCGCCGCCGTCTTCGTCCCGTTCGCCCTCACGACCGCCCTCTTCTCCACGCTCGCGGGCTTCGCCGTCGATCGCCTGGGGCCGGTCCCGCTCTTCCTGCTCTCGATGCTCCTGCTGCTGCTGGCGCTCGGCTCCTCCCGCCTCATCGAGAGCGGCGCCGACGCCGTGCTCTACGCCTCCCTGCTCGGCACCAGCAGCGGGGCGCAGCGCATCGTGCAGAGCGTGCTCTGGGCGCACTACTACGGCCGGCACGGGCTGGGGCGGGTGCAGGGGTCGGCGACCTCGATCATGATCCTGATGTCGGCGCTGGGGCCGCTCCCGCTCGCGGTGCTGGAGGGGGCGAGCGGCACCTACGCCACCGGCATCGCGGCGATGGCGGCGCTCCCGGTGCTGGCCGGCGCCGGGATCCTGGTGGCGAGGCACCGCGCGGCCTCGCTCGAGGCGGGTTAGCGGCCCGCGGTGCGCGCCCGCTCCGGGCGCTCCGTGCGGTCGGGGCTCCTCGCGAGGAAGACGAGCGCGGCGCTCGCCAGGACGAGCGCGGAGAGCGCGACGAAGATCCCCTCGTAGCTCCCCGTCCGGTCGTAGTAGTAGGCGACCAGCACCGGGCCCGAGGCGCCGAGCCCGATCGCGACCGGCATCGCCGAGCTCCGCACGGCGCCCAGGTGGCGCCGCCCGAAGAAGCTGGCCCACATGATCTCCTGCACGGGGACGTAGCCGGCCATCCCCGAGCCCATCGCGAAGAAGCCGCAGGCGACGAGCGGGAGGCTCTGCGCGCGGGCGCCGAGCATGATGACCAGCACGCCCGTCCCCAGCGCGAGGAAGGCGGCGCACGCGAGCCGCCTCGGGTCGATGCGCTCGGCCGCCACGCCCCAGAAGGGGCGGGAGAGGAGCCCCGGCACGGTGAGCACGGCGAGCATCGCGGCCGCGGTCGGGCGCGAGAATCCGGCGTCGGTGAGGAGCGGGATCGCCTGCGTGACGAGCCCGAGCAGGGTGAGCCCGACCGCCCCGAAGGCGACGACGATGAGCCAGAGCGCGCTCGTGCGCAGCGCCTCGCCCCGGGTGAGCGAGGTGACGTAGTCGAGGCGCTCGCGCTCGGCGTCGGCGCTCCCCGCCGGGGCGTCCGGGGAGCGCCCGTCCGGCCGGAGCCCGTAGTCCTCGGGCTGCCGGCGCATCATCAGCGAGGCGGGGAGGATGAGCGCGGCGGCGACCAGGGCGAGCACGCGCCAGCCGGCCTCCCAGCCGTGGGCGTCGACGACCGGGGTGAGGGAGTTGGGCACGACGATGCCGGCGAGCGAGAAGCCGCAGGCGGCGATGCCGATGGCGCGGCCGCGGTAGCGGACGAACCACTTCGAGAGCGCGACGTTGACGACGAGCGAGCCGGCCATCCCCAGGCCGATGGGCTGTATCAGCCCGCGCAGCAGCACCCACTGCCAGAGCTCCCGGACCTCCGCCGTCAGGAGCAGCGCGGCGACCGTGAGCGAGGTGCCGGCGAGCATCAGCCCGCGGCCGCCGCGGCGGTCGATGTGGCTGCCGATGGCGAGCGCCGTCGCCGCCGTGACGAACTGCCCGATCGTGAAGGAGATGATGAACTCGGCGCGCGACCAGCCGAGCTCCTCCGTCATCGGCTCGAGGAAGACCCCCGGCAGGTAGCCGACGAGCCCGGCGCCCATGACCATGTTGGTGATCGTCGCCGCGACGATCATGTACCAGCCGAAGTAGACGCCCCGGAGCCTCCGCCCCGTCCCCGCGAGCGGCACGCTAGCGCGAGGTCCCGGCGGACGGGGCGACCTTGAGGTCGTCGTCGGCGGGGACGACGAAGCGCCGCCTCAGCTCCGGCCACGCCAGCACCACCGCCGAGAGCGCGAGCAGCCCCTCGACCGACATCAGCGTCGTCGCGATGGGCGCGCCGAGGAGCTCGGCGGTGACGCCGACGCTGAGCGCCCCGAGGGGGTTGCCGCCGAGCGCCATCGAGGCGGTGCCGATGACGCGCCCGCGCAGCTGGGGCGGGGCGCTCGCGACGAAGAGCGTCGTCTGCATCGAGGTGTAGGAGGCCATGCCGAACCCCGCCATCCAGAGGAAGACGATCGAGAGCAGGAAGATCTCCGAGCGCGAGAAGAGCAGCACCATCGTCATGAAGAACGCGATGCCCCCGACGTAGAGGAAGGTGTAGATGCGGGTGGGAGCGAGGCTCGCTATGAGCGTCGCTCCGATCAGCGCCCCGAAGCCCTCGGCGGACTGCAGCATCCCGACGCCGACCGCGTCGAGGCCCAGCGTCTCCTTGCCGATCACCGGCACCATCGTGAGGTAGGGGAAGCCGAAGACGTTCATCAGGAGGCTCGCGAGGAAGGCGCCGGCGAGCAGCCGCCGGCGCCGGATGTAGCGCACGCCGTCCACCAGGTCGGCGAGCGGGGCCTGGGGCGCGGCGCTGCGCTCCGGCGGCGCGTAGGAGAGGGTCGCCAGCACCGCGAGCGCGAGCAGGAAGGTCACGGCCTGCGTGAAGAAGGCCGCCTCGGCGCCGATCGCGGCGAGCAGGATGCCGCCGGTGAGCGGGCCGAAGACGCGGGTGAGCGAGCTGGTGCCGATGTCGAGCGCCATCGCGCGCCCGATCAGCTCGCGCGGGACGACGTCGCCCAGCATCGCGCGCCGGACCGGGAACTCCACCGCCCACAGCGTGCCGGCGACGAACGAGGCCGCGAGCAGGTGCCAGTACTCGATCCGGTCCGTCAGGACGAGCGCGCCGAGCACGGCCGAGACGGCGGTGAGCAGCGAGAAGCACGCGATCAGCATCACGCGCCGGTCGACGCGGTCGGCGAGCGTCCCGATGGCGAGCGCGAAGAGGATCCGCGGCACCTGGCGCGTGAAGAAGAGGAGCGCCACGAGGAAGGCCGATCCGGTGAGGTCGAAGACGAAGACGCCGAGCACGAGCGTGTCGAGCCAGCGCATCGCCGAGGCGAGCGCGCCGGTCAGCCACAGCCGGCGGAAGCTCCGGTCCGAGAGGACGACGCGGACCGGGGTGCGGGGGCCCTGGGACATTCCGGGAGTCTATGGCGATTGTCTACTCGACGCAGGGTCAAGCGACGATCTCGAGTGCACCCACCCGTGCGGGTTGAGCACTCCGGGGCGAATCGCCGGCCCCGTTAGCGCGCCACGTCCCCTCGCCGAAGGCCCGCTCTTCGATGTTGCGGGCGGCGTTGACGTCGCGGTCCAGTTCCATGCCGCAGGAGGTACACCGGTAGACTCGGTACTCGCGCTGCTCGCTGCGGGTGCCGCAGCGTGAGCATTCCTGCGAGGTATGCCTCGGATCGACCGCCACCAGCTCCCGACCGGCCCATGCTGCCTTGTAGGTGAGCTGGCTCCGGACCAGCCCCAGCGACTGGTCCAGGATGCGGCGGTTCAACCCGCGCTTCTGCGCCACGTTCGTGCCCGGCTCCTCGGCCGTGCCGCGAGCCGAGCGCGTCATCTTCGCGACGCTCAACGCCTCGACCGCGATCCGGTCGTAGCAATGCACCACCTGTGTCGTCAGGCGGTGGGTCTCGTTGCGCCGGGCGACGCGGTTGCGGTTCGTCTCGCGGCCGAGCGCCGCCACCCGGCGGGCGCGCCGCGTGCTGCCCCTTCGGCTACGCGCGATCTGGCGCCGCAGCCGTCGCTCGCGCCTGCGGTCGGGGGTGAGCCCGGCGACGACCGTACCGTCGCTCAGCGCGACGCGGGCGTGGACCCCCATGTCGATGCCGGTGGTGCGGCCGCCGGACGGCAACGGTTCCACCCCCACCTCGTAGACGAGGTCGACATAGAGCTTGCCGGCCCGGAAGAGGAGGCGGAGCGAGCGCAGGCGGCAGGGGTCGGGCAGCGTGCGATTGACGCTGAGCGCGACCCCGGGCAGCCCCTTGATGCGGACGGAGGCGCGCCCTCCGTCCGGGGCGACGCGGAGCATGGCAGGGTTCACCTGGGCGACTTCGATCGTGCGGTAGCGCGTTCGCGGCTTGTAGCGCGGGTAGCCCGGCCGCTCGCCGCGCCGCACGCGGCCGAAGAAGCCGTCAAACGCCCACTCGACGCGCCGCAGCACGCCCCGCCCGACCTGAACGGAGAGCCCGCCCCACTCGGGCAGGTCGCGCCGGATCGCGGTGAGGGCCCGTTGCTGGCTGTAAAGGCTCACCCGGTGACGGCCGAGCCTCCAGGCGTCGCGCCGCTCCTGCAGAGCCGCGTTGTGAGCTCGCAGCACAACGCGAGCGTGGCGCGGAGGCGCTCGTAGCCGCCCCGGCGGCAGTAGCCGCGGAACTGGTAGGTGCGATGGGTGGTGGTCATGGGTTCAGTCTAGCGAACATACGTTCTGTCCGCCAACCTGCGCGATCTGGCATCCCTGAGTCAACTCGATGCTCGCCGCCTATCCTGTGCCGGAGCGGGGGAGGCGGGGATGCGCGTCGGGCTCAGGGCCGACATCCGGCGCGACCTGGGGGACGACTGGCGCAGCGCGCTTGCCAAGGTGCGCGTCGCCGAGGACCTGGGCTTCGAGCTCGCGGCGGCGCGCGCGGGGCAGGCGGCGGTGCCCTGGGCGGCGGTGCTCGCCACGAACACGAGCCGCATCACCGTGGCGACGGCGCTGGTCGACTGCTGGGCGAGCTCGCCCGCCGCCTACGCCGAGCAGTTCGCCCTGCTCGACCGCCTCTCTGGGGGGCGCATGCTGCTCGGGCTCGGCTCCACCTCCCCGAACGTCGCCGAGCACCTCCACGGGACGCCCTACCGGCGCGCGCTCCGCAGGCTCCGCGAGTACGTCGAGATCGTGCGGCTGCTGCTCCGGGGCGAGCGCCTCCGCTACCGGGGCGAGATCTTCGAGATGAGCCGGGGCTTCCGCCTCATGGAGCCGCCGCTCCGGAGCGAGATCCCGATCTTCATCGGCGCGATCCGCCCCGCCTCGATCCGCCAGAGCGGCGAGATTGCCGACGGCCTCTTCGCGATCCACTGGCCGCGGGAGCGGCTCGCCGCGCTCCGGGAGACGCTGGCCGAGGGCGCCCTTCGCTCGGGGCGCGACCCGCAGCAGCTCACCCTCGCCCCGAACGCGAACGTCTTCGTGCTCGACGGCCGCGACGACGAGCGGGCCTGGCTCGACGCGAGGCGCCCGCTCGAGCACTACATCAACCGCATGGGCGACTTCTACTGGCGCACCTTCGTCGAGCACGGCTTCGAGGCCGAGGTCGAGGCCTCGCGCCGCGCCTGGGCGCAGGGGGACGGCGAGGGGGCGCTCCTTGCCATCTCCGAGCGCATGGTCCGCTCCATCCAGGTGATCGGGACCCTCGGCGAGGTCCGGGAGCAGCTCCGCGAGCGCGCCTCGCTCGGGGCCGACCTCCAGATGCTCTACGTCCCGCCGGGGACGCCCGAGGAGGCCGGGCGCTTCTGGGAGGCGCTCCTCCGCTAGGGGGCGCCGGGCGCCCGTGCGGGCCGCGGCCGGGGCGGCTGTGCGAGAATCACGCGCGGATCGCCGGGCGCCCGGGCGCGCGGGGAGCGGGGGCTCGATGCACTTCGGGATCTTCGGGGGTCCGGCGGAGGAGGGGCCCGAGCCGCCGGGCGCGAGCTACCGCCGCTTCGTCGACCTGGCGCTCGAGGCCGAGGAGCTCGGCTACGACGGCGTCTACGTCGTGGAGCACCACTTCGGCCGCCGGGGCCAGCTCTCGGCCTCGCTGACCTTCCTGGGCTACCTCGCCGCGCTCACCAGCCGCATCCGCCTCGGCACGGCCGTCGTCGTCCTCCCCTGGCACAACCCGGTGCTCGTCGCCGAGCAGGCGGCGACCGTCGACGTGCTCTCCGGCGGGCGCCTCGACTTGGGCGTGGGGCGCGGCTACCAGTTCCCGGAGTTCCGCGGCTTCCAGATCCCCATCGAGGAGGCGGGGGCCCGCGCCGATGAGGCGATGGAGGTGATCCGCAAGGCGTGGAGCTCGGAGGGGAGCATCTCCCACCACGGGCGCTACTGGCGCTTCGAGGAGATCTTCATCGAGCCCCGGCCGCTGCAGTCGCCGCACCCGCCGCTCTGGCAGGGGGCCGGCAGCCCGGCCTCGATCCGGCGTGCCGCGCGCGAGGGCTACCGCCTCTTCCTCGACCAGATCGGCTCCTTCGAGCTGACGGCGGAGCGCGTCCGCGTCTACCGCGAGGAGCAGGCGGCCTGCGGGCTGCCGCAGGATCCGGGCGACATCGCGGTGACGCGGGGCCTCCTGCTGGCGCCGAGCGAGGGGGAGCGCGAGCGGGCGGCGGCCCGCGGCGAGCGCACCGTCCGGCGCCTCGCGGAGCTGGCGGCGGAGGGGGCCGCCCCGGCGCTCCGCGCGAGCCGGCCCTTCTACAGCGAGCCCGAGGCGGCGCGCCGGACGACCGAGGAGAGCGCCATCCTGGGGACGCCCCGGGAGTGCATTGAGCGCCTCCGGCTGCTCGAGGCGGCCGGCGTCCGGCGCGTGCTCTTCTCGAACCCGCGCCCCGAGGATCTGCGCCTCTTCGCGCGCGAGGTGATGCCGGCCTTCAGCGAGGCCCCGGCGCCCGCCTGAGCCCGCGGGCGCTCCCTAGACACCCGCCTCGTCGCCGCGCTCGAGCGCCGCGAGGATCGCCTGAGCCAGCGCGCGCGCCGAGTCGGGCTCGAGCTCGACGGCGAGGCGGGCGGAGGGCCCGCCGCCCTGGTCGACGAAGTCGATGTTCAGGGCGTGCTCGAGGCGGACGTGGAAGGGGTGATCGTAGGTCACGCTCGCGTGGCTGAGCGAGAACCACCCCTGCTCGCGCTTCCCCGCGCCCGAGACGGCGACGCGCTCCAGGATCATCGTGCACATGTCGCTCTCCCCTCGCTCTTCCCTGCGGTGCCCCTAGGCCAGGTGACGCCCGAGGAAGTCGAAGAGCTTCCCCCAGCCGTCCATCGCCTGCTCGACGCGGTAGGCGCCGCGGTCGTGGTAGAAGAAGCCGTGCCCGGCCCCCTCGTACATGTGGAACTCGTAGTCCTTGCCGTGGCGCCGGAGCTCGTCCTCGTGCTGCCGGACCTGCTCGGGCGTGGGGCTCTGGTCCTCCGCGCCGAAGAGCCCGAGCAGCGGGGCGGAGAGGCTCTCGGTGTAGTCGAGGGGGGAGACCGGCTGCTTCTCCGTGAGCTCCTCCTCGCTCATCACCACGCGGCCGCCCCAGCAGTCGACGACCGCGTCGAAGTCGGTCGTGCGGCAGCCGGCGAGGTAGGCGTGGCGCCCCCCGGAGCAGGTCCCGAAGACGCCGACCTTCCCGTTGTGCGAGGGGAGCGCGCGCAGGTAGCGGGCGGCCCCCGACATGTCGGCGACCACCTGGTCGTCGGCGACGCCGCCGACGCCGCGCACCATCGACGCCACGTCCTCGGGCGTCCCGTGGCCCTCGGGCTGGTAGAGGTCCGGGCAGATCGCCAGGTAGCCGTGGTAGGCGAAGCGCCGCGTCGCCTCGCGGTAGTACTCGTCCCACCCGGGGAGGTGGTGGATGAGGACGACGCCGGGGTAGGGCCCCGCCCCGAGCGGCCGCGCCAGGTAGGCCGTGAGCAGCTCGCCCCCGTCGCCGGGGAAGGCGACGGTCTCCGCCAGCATCCCCTCGTACATGTCCGTCGTGTACTCGTGCATCCCCGACCTCCTTCGTCCCGGGCCCGCGGGGCCGCTCGTCGGCGCCCCGGGAGGGCCGTGCCTTCCGCCGCGCCAGCCTACAACCGCGACCGCTGCCGGGGTTAGTCCTCCGCCAGGAAAACGCGAAGCTCCCGCGCCCAGAGCTCGGGCGCCACGCGCCAGTTGAACTGGTGCGTGCTCGGCGGGCGGATGCCGCGCGCGTTCGGGATGGCCCCCACGAGCCGCTCGTGCGCGCCGGCGAGCGCGCTCGAGGTGCCGTGCGCGACGAGGGTCGGGGCCCGAACCAGCGGCGCCCGCTCCCAGAGCGGGTAGCGCGAGAGGGCGAGCGTGGATGCATCCTGCCCGGTGACGCCGTCGGGGCCGGGCCGCGCGCTGCTGAGAGCGGAGAGGAGACGCCGGCGCGCCAGGCGGGCGACCTCGGCCGGCTCGCTCGCCTCCCTGAGCGTCACGGAGAGCGCGCGCTCCCACATCGCCAGGAGATGGCTCCCGTCGGGGCTCTCGTCGACGCCGTGCTCGCGCTCGAGCACCTCGATGCGCCCGGGGCGGTTCCAGTTGAAGCACTCCTCGACGACGAGGCGGTCGACGCGCTCCGGCCACCCCGCCGCCGTCTCGAGCGCGGTGAGCGATCCCGTCAGGGATCCCAGCACGTGGGCGCGCTCAAGCCCGAGCCCGTCGAGGAGCCAGGTCACCGCGCGCGCGTACTCGGAGACCTCGGTGTAGGCGCGGGGCGGGGCGTCGGACTCGCCGAAACCCGGCTGCGACATCGCGATCACGCGGAAGTCGCCCGCGAGCAGGGGGAGGGCGTCCTGGAAGGTGGTGCAGGAGCTCGGCGCCGGGTGCAGCAGCACGAGCGCGGGCCCGCTCCCTCCCTCCATGTACTCGATGTTGCCGTCGGGGCCGTGGACGAAGCCCCGGCGGGGGTACCCGGCCGTCATCTCGCGCCTCCTCCTCCCGGGACCCGCCGTATCAGCATCAGCCCGTCGCGGACGGGGAGCAGCAGCTGTACGACGCGGTCGTCTGACGCCACGTGCGCGTTGAAGCGGTCCATCCGCCGGCCGGACTCCGACTCCGGGTCGAGCACGCGCCCGTTCAGGAGCACGTTGTCGACGGCGATGATCCCGTCCTCGGAGAGGAGCGCCATCGCCGCCTCGTAGTAGTCGACGTACGGCTCCTTGTCGGCGTCGATGAAGACGAGGTCGAACGGCCCCTGTAGCGTCGCGAGCGTCTCGGCGGCCGGGCCGACGCGGATCTCGATCTTCTCCCCGTCCGGCCCGGAGTCGGCGTGCCGGCGCGCCGTGGCGGCGGTCTCCGGATCGAGCTCCAGCGTGATGAGCCTCCCGTCCTCGGGGAGGGCCGCCGCCATCATCTGCGCGCTGAAGCCGGTGAAGCAGCCGAGCTCGAGGATGCGCCGCGCGCCGGAGGCCCAGACGAGCAGCTGCAGCAGCCCCGCCTCGATGGGCCCGGAGAGCATGAGCGCGTCGCGCCGCTCCTGAAGCGTGAAGCGCTGGAGCGCCTCGAGGTGCGGGGGGAGGGGCGAGGTATGCCGCCTCGCGTACTCCTCGATCTCCTCCGGGACGAGCGTCAGCACCGGGCGCCCCGCCTTTCCCCCGGGAGCGGCCCCGGGGGTGCGACTCTAGCCCATCCGGGCGGGCGCCGTGGGTCCGCCGGATCGCCTCAGGGGGCGGAGGCGAGCGCCTCGGTCTCCTCGTCGTAGCGCTCCCCCACGGCGTGGGCGGCGCGCAGCCGCTCCACCTCGGCCGCGGAGTAGCCGAGCTCGGAGAGCACCTCGGTGTTGTGCTCTCCGACGAGCGCGCTCGGGCGCTCGTAGCGGGACCCGTCGGGCTCCATCCGCCAGAGGAAGCCGGGGAGGAGCCGCGTCCCCAGGTAGGGCTGCTCGACGGGGTGGAACCAGCCGCGCGCCTGCAGCTGCGGCGAGGGGAGCATCGCCGAGGGCTCGGCGACCGGCGCCGCGATGACGCCGGCCGCCTGGAGCTCGTCGACCGCCTGGAGGCGCGTGCGCCGGGAGGTCCAGGCGGAGACCTCGCGGTCGATCTCCTCCCGCTGGCGGAGCCGCCCGGGGATGCTCGCCCGGGGGTGCCCGTCCCGGGCCCACTCGGGACGGCCGAGCGCCGAGGCGAGCCTCGCCCACTGGCCGTCGCTCTCGCAGGCGAGGGCGACCCAGCGCGCGCCTTCCCCCTCGGGCTGCGCCGGGTAGCAGCCGTGGGGTACCGCGTGGGGGGAGGCGTTCCCGGTCGCGGCGGGGAGGC
>DAOULG010000237.1:0-3323 GCA_034420495.1 Dehalococcoidia bacterium | reverse complement strand
AGCACATGGCCCTCGTGGGAGAACGACACGCTGCCCCCGGACGGGCTCAGGGTGACCGTGACGGGCGCCTGGCCCACCGCGGGCTGGCGCCCGTAACCTGCCTCAAGGCGCACTCCGTCGGGGATCGTGATCACGAACCCGAGTGCGTGCACCTGCCACTCCGTGCGCCCGTCGCCCTCGGCGATCGTGCCCGGGCGCAGCCGCGGGTACTTGCCCGGCGTCTGCGTGCGCCCGGAGGCGCCGTCGGACGCAGCGCCCGGCGTCGTGCCCACCACGGGCCGCACCTCGTACCCGTAGGGGCTGCTGATGCCGAGCCCGGTAAGGCGGTGGCTCCGCGTCGCGGCGCCGCTGTTGGGAATGTCGATCCACTCCCCGTAGGAGTAGTTCACGTGCCGCTTCACCCGGTACTGCCACTTCGAAACGTTCTCCGGCCCGCCCGTCCACTCGATCAGCAGCGAGTCGGTCGAGCCGTCCGAGACGACGATCAGACTGAGCGGATCGTGCTCCCCGAAGATGGCGCTGACGGTCCTGTCGACGTCCATCGTGAGCGTGCACGTCGCGCTCGATGCGGCCGTGCCGAAGCAGTCGCCGCCCCACGCCGTCAGCCGGTAGCCATACTTCGGCGTCGCCGTCACCGTGACGGGTGTGCCCGGCCGGTAGGACGGTGCCTCCGGGGAGGCGCTGAGGCCTCCGTTCGCGGACGGCGTCAGCAGCGTGAGATGGAGCCGCCTCTGCGACTCGGCCGCCAGGCGCGCCGAGGCGAGAATCTGATCGAAGATCGCGTCCACGTCACGCCCCTGGGCGGCCTCCCGCGACGGGTCCGGCGGGTAGCGCCCCACGCCCTCGGCGCGGCGGGTGTCCACCACCTGCGTCGCGCCGGTCGCCAGGTCGCTGAAGCTCACGACCACGCGCCCGCCGGGGTCAGAGAGCGCGACCCTGCCGCCTACCAGGCGCGTGCCCGCGGGCACGTCCACCACGGTCAGCCCCGCGTGAAGCCGCCACGTGCGGCCGCCCTCGATGATGTCCCCCGGGAGCATTTGGGGGATGCCGTCCGCGCCCACGTACGCGGGGCTGCCCTGGACGGTCGCCGCGGCCTTGCCGGTGCGGCCCCGCAGCGCGACGGCGCGCACCTCGAAGTAGTGGAACCGGAGGGCCAGCCCCGTGACGCGGTGGGAGCGCGCCGCCGCGCCGCCGGGCACGGTCGTCCACCGCCCCCACGCCGCGGCGTCGGGCTTGATCTCAGCCTGGTACGGGGTCACCTGGTAGCGGTACTGCCAGCCGGTCACGCCGGCCGGGGCGGGGTCGATGTGCCACTCCAGCAGCACCTCGCCCGCATTGCCGGTCGTGACCGCGATCAGCTCCGGCGCGGGCGCCTGACCGATCGGCGGTGCGGCATTGCCGAAGATGGCGCTGACGATCATCACGACGGCCGCGATCATCACCACGACCGCGAGCGGCAACGCGAATCGGATTCGGTCAGTGCGCGTGCTCATCGGTCCT
This sequence comes from Dehalococcoidia bacterium, assembly GCA_034420495.1. Lineage (GTDB taxonomy): Bacteria > Chloroflexota > Dehalococcoidia > UBA2979 > UBA2979 > VYDC01. The sequence goes on along the minus strand of DAOULG010000237.1, from coordinate 1,823 downwards.
TCCCTGGGCCGATGGGGGAACGGCAATCTCCACGAACGGACGCCCGAACCCCCCGAGAGAGATACTAAACCCCTGCAAGTCCGCAGGGCCGCTCGCCGGCGGCCGCCCTGGACGGCGCCAGGCGGACGCTGGGTGGGCGTCAGCGGTGCCGGGCGTCCCGAGACCGTCACCCTGCGCGCGGCGTAGTCGATGTGCAGGTCGCCCAGCACGAAGGGCTCCGACGGCGAGCGACGACTGGAGCTTCTGCCGGCACGGGCTGCGGTCTGGTCGATGCGCCCGGAGCGCCGTGACGCCTGCCTCATGGTGTAGACGCTGTAGTGGGTTTCAAACCAGCCGGTCGCCGGCAGCGAGCCCGCCCGTGTGAATCCGTACACTCTCGTTGTCGGCCGCGTCGCTGAGAGGCGAATACGCCGAGGCAGTACCGACTGCCGTACACGCTGAGGGCGCCGTCCGAGGAGACAGAGGGCATGTACCTCGCGGAGGTACCGGTCTTGCCGGGCTGCCGGGCGTCGGGTGCGACAGTCGAAGAGGCCCCGTTCAATCTCGAAGGCGTGGCGGCGGACTTCATCGCGTCCTGCGAAGACCATGGCGACGAACTGCCTGCCGCGATCGGCGGAGCCGGTGAGCTCGTGGTGGCGGTTTGAGCGGCGTCGACTGCGACTACCGATCTACTGCGGGTCGGCCTGCCGGACGCAGGCGCACCGGCTCCGGAGGCGCCTGGCGGCCGCCGAGCGCACCGTGCGCGAGCTCCGGGCCCGGCTGAGCGGATGCAATGCGGCTCCTCGAGTTCGAAGGGTTACCTGGACGGGCTGAGGCAGAACGCGACGGTGACGGCCGCGCTGTCGAGCAGCTCGCAGACCCACGACGGGTCGATGTAGCCGGCGTCGTCGAGCAGATGCAGATAGGTCGCCAGCCACTCCCGGTTGTGTCCAACGCCGACGTGGCCGCGCTCCCAGTAGAGGTGGTGCGCGAACTCGTGGAGGACCGCGCGCGCGTCCGCGCCGTCCTCGCCGAAGACGAGCAGACTCTCCCCGCCGGCTCCACGCAGTGCGCACGCCTCTGAGCGTTCAAGGCAGCGCGACACGTCGAACGACAGGTTCGGAACCTCGACATCATAGGCCGCCGCGAGCTCCGCGACCGTCTCCTCGACGTACCCGGGCGGCAGATGATCGCCCTCGACGACGGAGAACAGCGCGGTGTGGCACCCACCGAATGGCCGCGTGAGGTTCCCCCAGACGAGGAAGCTCAGCTCGTCGCCGTGCGCGTCGAAATCGTCGACGTGGGCCAGCCTTGCGAACATCGCATGCAGCTCCGCCATCGACAGGGCGTCCGGGTGCAGCCGGAGTCGATCGCACTCGCGGTAGGGAAGCAGTGGATCGGGCTCCGACGAAATCGGCGGAGCCTCGGCCGTACGCAGCGGGCGAGGCGTCGCGGTGGGGCGCCCGGCCTCCGTCGAGATGGTCACGCACCCGACGGAGAGAAGGGCCACAAGCAGCAGCTGCAGCCGGAACGTCAACCGAGCGCGCCGACACCGACGCGGCGTGCGGGCGCGGCCAAACCGCGACGCTTCACGACCCCGCTTCCCGGCACATAGCACGCCGTCAGAGGCTTCAGTTCCCCGCGGCGCCCCGGCTCCAGCCCGAGCCGAAGACGTAGCCGTTCGCCCCGGCCACGAACACCCGCAGCGACTCGGACTCCACCCAAATGCCCTCGCCTTCCGCAGTGGGCAGGTCCACCACCCCGCCGAGCAGGTCCTCGACGTCCCCGCCTATCAGCGTGATGTCGGAGTGCCCCACGATCGTCCCGTCCGGGCCCCCGATGAA
>DAOULG010000236.1:0-2780 GCA_034420495.1 Dehalococcoidia bacterium | reverse complement strand
GAGCTGGGCGCCCGCCGCGCAGAGGGCGGCGGCCGGGCCGTCCTCGTACCAGATGTCCTCGCAGACGGTGAGGCCGACCTGCGCTCCGCCGACGACGAAGAGCGGCGCGTCCTCCCCGGGAACGAAGTAGCGCCGCTCGTCGAAGACGCCGTAGTTCGGGAGCCGCTGCTTGCGGTAGCGCCCCACCACGCGCCCCCCGTGGAGGAGCGCCGCCGCGTTGTAGAGCGCGCCGCCCGCGGGGCCGGGCCCCGCGGGGCCCGCCGGCTCGGGGGTGCCCACCACGAGCGGCGGGAGACCCCGGGCGTCGGCGGCGAGCGCGGCGAGCGCGCGCTCGGCGTCTGCGACGAAGGCCGGCCGGAGCAGCAGATCCTCGGGCGGGTAGCCGGTGAGCGCGAGCTCGGGCGCGGCGACGAGCTGGGCGCCCGACTCCTGGGCCCGGCGCGCGGCGGCGAGCACGAGGCGCGCGTTGCCCTCGAAGTCGCCCACGGTCGTGTTGAGCTGCGCGAGCGCGAGCCGGAGCGTCGACGCCGGCATCGTCCGGTCCCCCCCTCGCGCCGGCAGCACCCGGCGCGATCAGGCTAGCAGTCGCGCCCGCAGGCCGCCGCCCGGCGGCGCGCCGCGCTCGCCCCTGACCCCCCGCCCGGTGCACACTCGGGGACCCGGCGGCGCCGACTGAGGGCGCGGCGTGGGCGAGGAGCGCCCGTGCAGCTTGGTCTCGTCCCCCGCGCGCCCGACACCTGGCATCCCGGCCACCTCAACCACACCGGCGACCTGTGGGGCGCGTGGAACGTCGACCCGCAGCTCCTGGTCCCGGTCGCCCTGGCGGCCGTCTGGTACGCGCGCGGCCTCGCGCGCTGGCCCGAGCGCAGCCGCGCGCACCCCCGCTGGCGCACGGCGCTCTTCTACTCAGGCCTGCTGGTGCTGCTGCTCGCCGTCGAGTCGCCGCTCGACGCGGCGGCCGAGCACCACCTCACCTTCCACATGATCCAGCACGAGCTGCTGATAGTGGTGGCTCCCTCGCTCCTGCTGCTCGGCGCCCCGACGACGCCGCTCCTCCGCGGCCTCCCCCGGGAGCTCCGGCTCGGCGTCGTCGGGCGCCTCGCCCGGCGCCACTCCGTGCGGCGCGCCTGGCGCCTCGTGACGCACCCCCTCCTCGCCGGGGGCCTCTTCACCGCCGTCCTCTGGCTCTGGCACCTCGGCCCCGGCTGGTACGAGGCGGCGCTCACCAGCGAGTGGATCCACGAGCTGCAGCACGTCTCCTTCGCGGCCGTGGGCCTCCTGGTGTGGTGGAACGTGATCGATCCGGCGCCGCTGCGCGCCCGGCTCGCCTACCTCCCCCGCATCCTCTTCGTGCTCGCCATCGGCGTGCCGAAGCACATACTCGGCGCCTTCCTCACCTTCGCGGAGGAGCCCTTCTACCCCTACTACGAGGGACGGCAGCTCATCGACATCTCGGTCGCGACCGACCAGCAGATCGCGGGGCTCATCATGTGGGCGCCGAGCCAGCTGCTGATGCTCGGGGTCGCCGCCGCGATCTTCGCCGTCTGGTACGAGAAGAGCGGCCAGGGGCGGCCCGACGAGCCCGGGGCGTCGCCGGCGGAGCCGCTCGGCTCCCGCGGGGCGCGCGCGTAGACCCGCCGGGCCGGGGCGCGGCCGCTAGCGGTTGATGACCGCCGGATCGCCCCAGAAGAGCGCGAGCAGCGCGATGAGGATCGCGCCGGCGAGCACGAAGCCGAAGACGAAGAGCCGGGTGAGCAGCGCGTCCTCGAAGCGCAGGTGCATGAAGTAGGCGACGACGATGGCGAACTTGATGGCCGAGAGCACGACCAGGATCGGGATCAGGAGCACGCCCAGGCCCGGCGTGTAGGAGGCGGCCAGCTCCACGATCGTGATCACCGTGAGCAGGAGCCCTATCAGCACGTACTGGCGCACCGTGGGGTGCGATCGCTCGTGCGACCCCGCCGCGTGTCCGCCTCCGGCGCTCATCTGGTCCTCCCGCCCTCGATCCCGGAGCTCATGCCGGTATCAGGTAGACGACCGTGAAGATCACGATCCAGACGATGTCGACGAAGTGCCAGTAGAGACCGATCGTCTCGACGTGGAAGCCCGCCTCCGGCCCGAGCCCCGTGCGCCGCATCGAGGCGAGCAGCATCGATCCGAGCATCAGCACGCCGACCGTGACGTGCGCGCCGTGGAAGCCGGTGAGCACGAAGAACGAGGCCCCGAACTGGTTGGTGGCGAGGTTGAGCCCGTGCGCGCCGAACTCGTGGAACTCGAAGACCTGGAAGCCGAGGAAGATGATCCCGAGCAGCATCGTCCCGAGCAGCCAGAGCTTCATCATCTTCGGGCGCCCGTTCTGGGCGCCGTAGACGGCGAGCACCATCGCGACCGAACTCATCAGCAGCACGAAGGTCGAGGCGGAGGTGATGGGGATGCTGAGCACGCCCTTGTACTCGATGCCGTCGATGACGCGGTCCGTCGGGAACCACCCGGTGACGACGCCGTGGTCGGTGTGATCCTCGAGGAAGCCCGCCGGCGGGAGCGGGATGTCGCCCTTGAAGACCAGGTAGGTCGCGATCAGGGAGCCGAAGAAGAGGCACTCAGACGCGAGGAAGATCCACATCAGGACCTTGCGGCTGTCGATCCCCGTCGAGCTGTGCGGTGCGGCCGCCGCGTGCGAGGCCTGCGCCATCTCGCTCCCCCGCTCCCCTAGTGCCCGCCCGCGGCGGGCTCGGCGCCGGTCGGCTCGAGCGCCCAGCCCCAGATGCCGTAGATGACGA
>DAOULG010000235.1:0-15019 GCA_034420495.1 Dehalococcoidia bacterium | reverse complement strand
CCGCCGAGGACGTCGAGGCCGTCGACGACCGCACGGTGCGCTTCCGTCTCCGGGGGGCGAACCCGCAGTTCCCGCAGTACCTCCTCTTCGCCTCGGGCAACGTCGTCGACTCGACCGAGGCCCGGCGGCACGCGAGCGACGAGGACCCCTGGGCGACGTCGTGGCTCGCGCGCAACGCCTGCGGCTTCGGCCAGTTCTCGGTCGAGGCGCAGAGCGACGAGGCCATCGAGTACGCGGCCCGGGACGATCACTGGATGGGCCGCCCCGGCGTCGACTCCCTCGTCCAGGTCGGCGTCGAGGGGCGGGAGCAGGGGCTGCGCATGCTCGACGCGGGCGAGGCGAACATGGCGCTCGGCCTCTACCCGGAGGAACTCGCGCGCTACGCGGGGCGCCCCGAGTTCGTCACGCGCAAGGTGCGCGCCAACCACTCGACGCTCGAGCTCAACTGGCTCGAGGCGCCCTTCGACGACCAGAGGGTGCGGCAGGCCGTCTCCTACGCCCTCCCCTACGAGCGCATCCTCGACCAGGTCTACGGCGGGCACGCGCGCCGGAGCCACAGCCCGATCTGCTCCACCTCGGAGTTCCACGAGGCGGGCTTCGACTCCTACGGCTACGACCTGGAGCGCGCCCGCGCCCTGATGAGGGAGAGCGGCCACCCGGACGGCTTCGAGACCGAGCTCTGGATCAAGCCCTCCTACGAGTCGCTCCGGCTCGCGGAGATCACGCAGCGGGCCCTGCTCCCGCTCGGCATCTCGGTCGACGTCCGGCTCGACACGCAGCTCCCCTTCGGCACCAAGGTCCCGATGTGGTTCAAGGAGGAGTGCGGGCACGCCCTCTACGAGCCGATGTACGACCTGGCGCACGACTACGATCCGCCGATGGGGATGTGGGGCGGGAAGAACAACTTCGACCGCGCCTGGACGACCCGCATCCGCGCCGTCCGCGCCGCGGACTCGGCCGAGCAGGCCGGTCTCTACCGGGACCTCCAGCGCGATCTGCTCGACTTCGCCCCGTGCGTGCACATCGCCGAGATCGACACCGGCTGGGTCTTCCGGGCCGACGTCGACCCGTGGGCGCTCGACCCCGCCTTCCTCGGCGCCACGACGACCGTGTGGTCGGCGCACCGCCAGATCATGGGCTGGTGGTAGGCGCGCTCACGGGGGCTCCGGGAAGCGACGCGGGGGCGCGCGCCTGACGGTGCGCGTCCTCCCGCATCACGGCGCGCGCCGGCGCGCGGGGGAGGCGGGCCGGGGCTAGCCGGCGACCTGCCGGGCGGCGAGCGCGATCGCCCCGAAGGCGCGCTCCAGCGAGCCGGCGCGATCGTCGCGATCGATCACCGGGTGCGCGAGCACCTCGCCCATGCCGGCCTCCAGCAGGCCGACCAGGCCCGCCGCGACCTCCTCGGCGCTCCCCGAGATCGCCAGGTCGTCGAGGAGCTCGTCGGAGTAGGTGTCGGCGATGGGGAAGCCGGCCGTCTCGAACATCCCGCGGTAGTTGGCGCTCTGGGCGTAGTAGCCGAGCGATCCCCGCACCGAGGCGCGCACCTTCTCCCGGTCGGACTCGACCATCACCGGCACGTGCGCCACCAGCGGAGGGGCCGGCCTGCCGGCGGCCCGGGCGCCGCGCTCGAGCGCCGGGAGCGCCTGCTCGACCAGGTAGGCGCGCGGGCACATCCACGAGATCGCGCCGTCGGAGAGCTCGCCGCAGAGCTCGAAGGACCTCGGGCGCAGCGCCGACGCCATGACCGGCGCCTCCACCGGCCCGCGCAGCCTCGCGCGCGCCACGACGTGCTCGCCCTCGAAGTCGACCTCGCCCTCCTCGAAGAGCGCGCGGATCACCGTGAGGTACTCGCGCAGCTGGGTGAGCGGCTTCCGCCACGTGACGCCGTAGGAGGATTCCATCGCCGGCTGGTGCGCCGGCCCGATGCCGAGGCGGAAGCGCCCGGGCGCGAGCGACTCGAGCGCCAGCGCCTGCTGCGCGATGACGAGCGGGTGCCGGGGCCAGGTCTGGATGATGCAGGTGCCCATGAGCACCGACTCGGTCCGGACGGCGGCCGCCGCGAAGGCGGCGATCGGGTCCTGGCCGCCGGCCATCCCGATGGTGCCCCACGCCGCCGGGATCCCGGCGCGCTCCGCCTGCACGACCTGATCGGCCGCCGCGCTGGCGCTCCCGGCCGCGATGTTGACGCCGACTACCCCTGCCGCCATGCGCCGTAACGTAGCACGGCGGCGCCTTCCGGGGGCGGCGTGCCCGGGGCCGCGCCCGACCGGGCGTCCTGCATCAACTCGACGACCGCCGTATGCTCGATCGCGATGGACGGCCCGCCGGCACCGGTCCTGCTGCTCACCTCCTGGCACCTCCCGAGCGTGCGGGCGGCCGCGCGCGCCTTCCGCCACGCCCGCCGCCTCGACCACCTGGGGCGCGCGGCTCCCGGCTGCGCGCGGATGCACCGCTGGATCTCCAAGCGCTCTCTCCTGCTCACGAGCTGGTGGGACTCCCGCGAGTCCGCCGAGAGCTGGCTCCTCTCGCCCGAGGTCCGCGCGCTCGACGAGAGGCTGCGCGCCCTGCCCGGCGCCGAGGCGCGCGTCGAGCTCCGCGAGGCGCCCCCTGGCGCCTCCGGGGGCGCCTGAGCGGGAGCGGCACCCCCGCGGCCCGGCCGCCCCAGGCCGTAGAATGCGCCCGCCCGCACCCGGCCGGGCGGGAGGAGGAGTGAGATGAGCACCGCGTCCGAGGGCGCCCCGGGCCCGTCGCCCGAGGTCGACGAGCGGCCCGTGGAGGAGATCGTGGAGCGCTTCCGCCGCGAGACGGGGGCGCTGCCGCCCCACCTCGCCCTCCTGGCGGAGGTCGCGCCGTCGTCGCTGCAGGGCCACGACCGCATGTGGCGCGAGCTGATGCGCGACCCCTCCGAGGGCGGGGCGCTGCCGAAGCGCTACAAGGCCCTGCTCTGCGCCTCGATCGCGATGACCGCGCGCAACGGCGAGGCCGCCGAGTGGTGGTCGCGGGTCGGCGCGCGCTGGGGGCTCCTCCTCGAGGAGCTTCTCGAGGTCCTGGGCTTCAACATCACCGGGCAGGGGATGTCGACCTTCCGGGAGATCGGCCAGCGCTGCATCCACGCGGCGCGGGCGGTGCGGGAGTCGGGCGACTACGAGCGCGACCCCGAGCCGATGCCGCCCGTCGAGATCCCGGCGAGCTGGGCCGACGCCGCGCTGCCCCAGGGGGAGCAGCCGCCGGGCGAGCAGCCGGCGCGGGAGCCGCCCCGCGGCGAGGCGATGGAGGCGATCCACGCCTACTTCGAGCGCAGCTTCAACGCCCCGATGCCGGAGTTCTGGGCGGCGCTCGGCCGGGAGAGCGGCGGGATGCTGGAGGGCTACTACCTGCTCCGGCGCTACACGATGCGCCGCCCGGAGGAGGGCGGCCACACGCCGAAGATCGTCAAGGAGCTCAACGCCGTCGTCAGCGACACCATCCTGGACAACCCCTGGGGCGGCGAGGCGCACCTGCGGGCGGCGATGGTGAACGGGGCGACCCTGGCCCAGGTCCGCGAGGCCGAGGGCCTCGTGATCATGGAGGCGGGGATGGTCGTCTACAAGGTCGCCGGCTACGACTTCGTGCGCCGGGCGCAGGAGATAGCGGCCGTCCTGGAGGAGCTGCGCTAGCCCGGAGGCGGCCTCTGGACCAGGAGGTCGACGAGCTCGTCGACCGAGGCGAGCGACTCCAGGGAGGCGACCTGAGAGGCGATCCGCTCCGCGTGCGCCTCGGGGAAGGGGAGGGCCCCGTAGAGCGCGCGATCGCGCGAGCGCGTCGTCGCCAGATCCCAGGCGAACTCGGTCCCGTCGGCCTCGGCGACGTGGGTCGTCCCGTCGTCGAGCTCCACCGTGACGCGCGGCGCGTACTGCGCCCGGTCGGCCGCGACGGCGCGCACCCGGCGCGAGAGCGCCTCCACCTCCGGCGGCTCGTCCGAGCCAGCGGCGTCGCGGCCCCCGTAGGAGAGCCGCCGCCCGGTCGAGGCGTAGCCGCGCTGGATGAGCGCCTTCGCGGCGAAGTAGGCGTTGTTCCACTCGTCGGTCGCGGGGCGCGGGAAGCGCGGCGAGGGGTAGTACGTCTCCCACTCGTTCATCTCGACGCGGATCTCGCGGACGCGGCGGTGATCGATCGCGTGGTCCCGTCCGAGCCGCGCGCAGAGATCGATGACGGGCTGCACGAAGCCCGCGCCCGAGTAGATCTTCATCGTCGCCCCGAGCAGCTCCCAGCGATCGCCGAGCGAGGCGGCCATCTCTGCGACGTCGATGCGCTCTGAGCCGACGAAGCTGCCGGTGAGCTCGCCCGCGGAGCTCCCGGAGAAGGAGTAGAGGAAGCCGACCGCTCCCTCGATGCAGAGGGGGGCGCCGGTGACGCCCTCTCCGGCGAGCGCCGCGGCGGTCATCCCGGACTGAACCGCGACCGGCTCCTGGAAGGTCATCTCGCGCGTGCCGGCGCGGCTCGTCTCCAGGTTGCCGAAGGCGTAGCTCACCGCGAGCGCGATCGCGTGCGCCGTCTGCTCCGCCGTGAGCCCCCGCAGCCGCGACGCCGCGACGGCGGGGCCGAAGACGCCGAAGAGCGCCGAGGAGCGGAAGCCGTGGTTCTGCGTGGAGGGGACCAGGTCGCGGGCGAGGCGGCAGTGCACCTCGTAGGCCGCCGCCAGCGCCGCGAGCAGGGAGGCCCCGTCGGTGCCCCGCCCCTCCGCCTCGGCGAGCGCCGCGGGCACGATGGCGCACCCGGGGTGGGTGAGCATGCGGTAGGAGTCGTCCTGCCCGCGGGCGTGCATCAGCACCGAGTTGACGAAGGCGGCGTCGCGGCGGGGCGCGCGGCCGCCGCTCGCCAGCATCCGCGCGCCGCCGGAGGCGAGCGGCGCGGCGCCGCCCAGGGCGACCCGCTCGGCCAGCGAGACGTCGCTCTCCGCGTGGCTCGAGAGGCCGACCATCAGCGCGTGCAGCAGCAGCGCCTTCACCTTGTCGGCGACCGCGTCGGGGAGGTCGCCGGCGCCGAGGCCCGAGGCGAACGCGCCGAGGCGCTGGCTGAGCGTGTGAGTCGCGGCGTCCCCGGTCATGCCGGCCCCCTAGTGCTCGGCAAGGAGCTGCCCGAAGCCGTCGGTGCGCTCGTTGAGCCCGCAGCGGCGCATGCAGTCCCAGAAGAGCGCGGTGTTGCTGGTCACGACGGGCTTGCCCAGCGCCTCCTCCAGCCGCGGGACGATGGAGAGCGCCGGCAGGTCTGTGCAGCTGATGAGCAGGGCGTCCGCCTCCGCGCGATCGGCGTGCCGGGCGAGGCGGTACGCGACCTCCGGCGGGATGCGCGCCAGGTAGCCCCCCTCCACCTGCCACCCCTCCTCGCCGATGCCGAGCGACTCGAGCGCCAGGACCTCGAAGCCCTCGCCCTCGAAGAAGGAGCGCGCCAGGGGATCGCGGGAGCGGGGGTAGGGGGTGGCGATGCCGATCCGCCGCGCGCCCAGGGCGCGCAGGGCGCGCACGACGGCGCCGCCCGCCGAGGTGGTCGGCGTCCCGCCTCCCACGATCGCCGCCATCCTCCGGTCGAGCTCGTCGACCGGGAGCAGCATCGAGCTCGTCGTGCACGCCAGCGCGACGACGTCGACGCGCGATCCGCCGCCGAGCTGCGCCACGCCGTCCGACAGGCAGCGGAGCATCTCCTCGCTGCGATCGGCGTCCTGGAAGGCGGGGGAGCGCGCCGCGTGGATGGAGACGCCCTCCGGCGCCATCAGGTTGAACTCGGCCTCGTTGGAGGTGTTGCCGGGCGGGACGACGACGCCGATGCGCGCGCGCCACCCGTACGCCGAGTAGGAGCCCATCGCGTGCTCCACCGTCGAGAGCGGCCTCGCGCCCGCCCCCTGCTCCCCGCCGGCCGCGGCCTGCCCGGTCGCCATCCGCCGCTCCCTCCGGTGCCGTCCGCGCTAGAGCTCGAGCTTGAGCGCGCGCAGCGCGTTCGTGCGCACGAACTTCTCGTAGACCTCCGGGCGGAACTCGCGACGCTCCCCTCCCCAGACGTAGCCCCGCTCGACGATCGCGTCGAAGTCGTCCAGCCAGACCTTCGGATCGATCGCCGGGTAGTCGGAGCCGAAGACGAACTTGTCCTGCAGCACCGTGTTCATGTACTGGAAGACGATGGGCTCCGCCTGGTAGACGTAGCGCGGGAGCCACCCCGAGAGATCCAGGTAGACGTTCTCGTGCCGCCAGATGACGGCGAGCGCCTCCGCCGTCCACGGCCAGCCGAAGTGCGTGATGATCAGGCGCAGATTCGGGAAGTCGGTCGCCACGTCGTCGATCGAGATCGGGTTGCAGGTGCGGATCTTGCTGTAGGTCATGCGCGTGGTGCCGGTGTGGATGAGCACCGCCGCGTCCATCGCCTCGCAGGCCTCCAGGATCGGGTACATCAGCTCGCGGTCGGCCGGGTCGACCTCCTGGTACGCCGGGTGGAACTTGAGCCCGAGCAGCCCCAGGTCGTTCACGCAGCGCTCGAGCTCGGCGACGGCGTTCTTGGCCCCCATGTGCGGGTCGACGCCGCCCAGGCCGAGGAACATCTCCGGGTAGCGGCGGCAGTACTCCGCGATGTAGTCGTTGGGGAGGGCGCGCCCCCAGCGGTGGTAGGAGACCATGTTCACCAGCACCGCCCGCTCGACGCCCGCCGCCCGGAAGGTGTCGTAGCTCGTCTCGATCGGGATGTCGAGGCGGCCGTGGTGCGGCGCCTCCTCCGAGCGGCCGAAGTAGTCGTCGTGCGCCTCGGTGTAGGAGGGACCGTGACCGAGCCGCGTCTCCACCGTGAAAGGGTGGATGTGAACGTCGATCGGCTTGACGTCGGAGAGCGGCATCGTGTTCCTTTCGTGCGGCTGTGGCAGAGTGGCGCCCGGCCCCGGCCATTCTAGCGTCGGCACCCCGGGGGCGCGTCCGCCGGGACGGGACCCGGCCCGGCCGGCGAGCGGGCCGGGGCGGGGCGGTCAGGGGATCCGCGGGAGGGGCGACGTATGAGACCCACCGATGCATCGCGCAAGGAGCGGCGCCGCGACGGGCAGCAGTGGCTGCTCGACTGGATGGCGAAGACGACCGGCCGCGTCCAGAACTTCGCCTACGACACGCGCCAGCACCCGCCGGAGGTCAAGACCTACCGCCAGATCCCGAAGGTCATCGAGCGCTACGCGCGCCACGTGGAGCAGGTCGCGCAGGGCGCCGAGGAGGCGGGCCACCGCGAGACCGCCTTCGAGCACTACTGGCGAGCCGCCGATCTCTACCGCGACGCCCAGCACCCGCTCTACTGGGACGATCACCCCGACAAGATCTACCTGCACGGGAAGCTCCTGGAGTGCTACGCGAAGGTGATCGAGTTCGCTCCCTACCCGATCCGGCTCGTCGAGATCCCCTTCGAGGGGCAGCAGATCCAGTGCCTCCTCCACATGACCGGCGAGCCGAACGCGCCGACGGTGATCGAGGTCCCGGGGATGGATCAGACGAAGGAGACCTTCCCGCGGCCGACCCGCAACCCCTTCGTGCAGCGCGGGATGAACGTGCTGGCGATGGACGGGCCCGGCCAGGGAACGAGCAACATGCGCAAGATCCGCGTGACCGGCGACAACTACGAGCGCGCCGGCTCGGCGGTGATCGACTGGCTCGTCGGGCAGCCGGAGGTCGACGCGTCGAAGATCGGGATCTCCGGGATCTCGATGGGATCGTTCTGGGGGATGCGCATCGCCGCCTACGACAGCCGCGTCGCCGCGCTCGCGACCGCCTCCGCCTGCTTCACGGCGAAGCGGGCGATCTTCGAGGAGGACTCCCCCCGCTTCAAGCAGATGTTCATGTACATGGCCGGCATGCACGACGAGGAGCGCTTCGACGAGATGGCCGTCACGATGACGATGGAGGGGCACGCCTCGCGCATCACCTGCCCGTCGCTGACCGTGATCGGCGAGTACGACCCGCTCTGCCCGCTCGACGAGGCGATCCCGATCTGGGAGGAGATGCAGGGTCCCCGCGAGATGTGGGTGCTCGAGGACGACTTCCACTCGCCGCCGGCGATCGAGGGGCTCGGCGGCGAGGACGTCTACTACTACATGTCGGACTTCCTGCGCGACGCATTCGACGGCAGGGTCGAGGCCGACCGGGATCTGGTCCGCGTGATCCCGAAGAAGAGCGGGGCCGGGCCCTACGAGCCGGCGACGCGCGGCCTCTTCCTCCCCGACCGGCTGAACGCGCCCTAGGGCGCCGCCGGCCCGCTGGCCGCAGGAGGGAGGCGGCGTGGGCAGCCCGCTGATCGAGACGGCCGGCGTGCGCGTGCCGTACCTCTACGCCTCGCTGGACTGGGAGGAGACGGTCCGCGAGTACGAGCCGGCGCCGGCCTTCTTCTCCGGCACCTACCTGCTCCCCCCGGAGGAGGTGCGCCGGCTCCAGGGCGAGCGCATCGCGCGCTGCGTCGCCCACGCCTGGAGCACCGAGTTCTACCGCGAGCGCTGGCGGGCGGCCGGCGTCAGGCGCCCGGAGGAGGTGCGGACGCTCGAGGAGCTGCGCGCGCTCCCCACCTACGTCGTCGACGACCTCAGACGGAGCATCGAGGAGGCGCCGCCCTTCGGCACCTACCAGGGCGTTCGCTTCGAGGAGACCCCCGGGGCCGGCCCGGTGCGCATCCACACCTCCGGCGGGACGACCGGGCGACCCCGCCCCACGCTCTACACGCTGCGCGACCGGCAGGTCGGGGCGATCCTCCGGCAGCGCGCCTTCTACCTGGCGGGCTTCCGCCCCGGCGACGCCGTGCAGAACACGATGCTCTACTCCACCCACAACGGCCCCTTCATCGTCGACGAGGCCCTCTACCAGTGGCTGGGGTGCATCCCGGTCACGACCAGCGCCGGCATCGTCACCCGGAGCACGCGGCAGATCGAGATCATGCGCGACTGGGGCGTGCGCGGGCTCGTCGGCTTCCAGGACTACGTGATCCAGCTCGCGCGCACCGCGAGGGAGATGGGGCTCGAGGTCGGCCGGGACCTCCGGCTCGCGCACATCTCCACGATGGGCGGCGACCCCCGGCTCGTGGAGAGGGAGTGGGGCGTCCCGGCGCTCGAGAACTACGGGATGCACGAGACGCAGGTGATGGCGTCGGAGTGCCCCGCCCGCTCGGGGATGCACCTCTGGGAGGACGCCTTCGTCGTCGACGTCGTCGACATCGAGAGCGGCGAGCCCGTCCCCGACGGGGAGGTGGGTTCGATCGTCACGACGGCGCTCTACAAGTCCGGCGTCCCGGTCGTCCGCTACGACACGAAGGACACGACGCGCGTCCTCTCGCGCGGGCGCTGCGAGTGCGGCTCCGAGCTCACCCGCATCGACTTCCTGCAGGGGCGCGCCGACACGATGGTGAAGCTCCGGGGCGTCAACGTCTGGCCCGAGGCCTGCGGCGACGTGGCGCGGCGCGACCCGCGCGTGGGGAGCGAGTTCTTCTGCATCGCCGACCGCGTCGACGGCCGCGACCGGATGACGCTCCACGTCGAGAGCGCGGAGCCGGTCGGCGCGGGGGAGCGCGAGGCGATCGCCTCCGACGTCTCGGACGCGCTCCGGGCGCAGCTCTCGGTCTCGATCGCCGTCGAGGTGCGCGGACCGGGTGAGCTGCAGGAGTTGACGCGTTTCGGCATCGAATCGAAGCCGCGGCGCTTCGAGGACAGGCGGGGGGCGGGAGGCTAGCCCCGCCGGAGGGCGAGCGGACCGGAAGCCCGGCCGGGCGCCCCGGCGGGCGGAAGAGCGAGGGGGAGAGATGAGCCGTCGGATTGTGAGCGATGCGAGCGTGCCGGAGGCCCCCTTCCCGGCGGCCCCGGCGGTGCTCGCCGGGGAGTGGCTGTTCCTCGGCGGCACGATGGCGACGGACTGGGAGAGCGGGATCGAGCGCGACTCCGAGGCCCCCCCGGACTTCCCCTACGACCGCTACGACATGGACCGCCAGACGCACGGCATCTACCGCCGCGTCAGGGCGCTCTTCGAGGCCGGCGGCACCACGCTCGACAACATGGTCCGCATCGACCAGTTCCTCCCGCACCACGACCAGTTCCGCCACTACCTGCCGGTGCGCGACCGCTACCTCACCCACGACCGGCCCGGGTCGACGGCGGTCGCGATCAAGGACCTGCTCGTGCCGGGCGCCCAGATGCAGGTCGACGGCATCGCCGTGGTGCCGGCCGGGGGGCGCGTCAAGGAGGCGATCGACGCCGCCGACGCCCCGATGCCGCGCGCCGGCTACTCGCTCGCGATCCGCTACGGCGACTGGCTCTGGTGCTCGGGCTCCTCGCCCACCGACTTCGTCAGCCGCGCCCCCTACCCGGGGGCGCTCGGCCACACGCAGCCCGACGAGGTCCAGGTCGATCCCAACTTCTGGTACGGCTCGGAGATCGAGCGGCAGGCCGCCTACGACCTGCACAAGCTCGATCTCTACCTGCGGGCGGCGGGATCGAGCGTCACGCGCATTGTGAAGGCGAACGTCTACCTCACCGACAGCCGCGACCTGCCGGGCCTCCGCAACGTCTGGGAGCGCACCTTCGGCGACCATCCGCCGGCGACGACGGTGGTCCCGATCGACCAGATGGGGATGACGGGCTCGCGCGTCGAGATCAACTGCATCGCGCTGCGCGACGACAGCGATATCCCGGTCGAGGTGATAGAGACCGAGCGCGCGCCGCGCCCGCACTTCCACGCGCCGCAGGGCCTCCGCGTCGGCCCCTACCTCTTCCTCTCGGGGCGCCACGCCGCCGGAGCCTCCGGCATCGCCCCCTCGGCCCGGCCGCACCCGGCCTCCCCCTTCCTGGTCTCGCCGGGGAGCGAGGAGCTCCGGGTGATGCTCGAGGACGCGGCGGCGATCTGCGAGGCCGCCGGGGGGTCGCTCCAGGACATGGTCCGCGTGCAGCTCTTCGGGACCGACCTGCGCGAGATCGCGCCGGCGCTGGGCCCCTGGCGCGACGCCTTCGCCGCGGCGCCGCCGGCGGTGACGGTGGTCGGCGTCACCGGCCCGCACATCATCCCCGGGCTCACGCTCGCCTCCGACCTGACGGCGTACATCCCCGGCTGACGCTACTCCGGGGAGCGCGCGCGGGAGGCGGCGTCCTCGGGCCCGCCCTCGAGCCGGCCGCGGAGGGTGGTGCGCCACGCCTGCGCGAGCTCGGGCACCCCGAGCAGCCGCCGGAGCCCCCGGGCGTCATCGCGGTCGCGGTGCATGACGCGGTTCGACTCCGTGACCGTCACGCCGTGCGCGGGGCGCTCGACCAGGGTGAGGCGATCGCCGGCGCGGAGCTCCCCCGGCTCGAGGCAGCGCAGGTAGAAGCCCGTCACGCCGGCCTCCTGGACTGCGAGCGCGATCCGGGGAGCGCCGTGGGCGGCGGCGAGCTTGTAGCAGGGCTGACGGGGCTGGCTCACCTGGACGAGCGGCCCCGGCGCCGTCCCCGAGGCGGCGCCGATGCGGTAGAGGTCGCCGATAACGACCTCCTCCTCGAGCAGGCCGAGCGTCGAGAGGTTGTCGCCGGCGCCCCCGGGGGCGAGCTCGACGCCGAGCTCGCGCATCCACCACGCGGCGTGCTCCCTGGGGTAGACGCAGAGCGCCTTGTCGACGCCGCCGTGCGAGCCCCGGTCGGCCTGCTCGTCCCCGTCGAGGCCGAGCGGGCCGAGCGCCACCGCGCCCTCGACGGGCGCCTTGCGGATGGCGCTCAGGACCTCGCCGTTCGCGTGCCGGAGGGGCCGCGGGCGCCCGACGTTCAGCGAGACCACGACGCGCCCCATCGCCCCTCCGCAGTCCCCGCGCGCCCCGGGGGCGGCCGGCCCGCGTCCCGGTGTGGAGGATACCAGCCCCCCTGCTATCCTCTGCCGGCGGGCGAGGGGGCCCGATGAGCGAGACGCCGGCGGAGGGCGGAGCGGCGCCCGGTCCCGGGCGCGAGCACCCCGCGCCCCCGGCCGCGGAGGCTCCGCCCGGCGGGCCGGAGGGCGCGGGCTCCGCAGCGCGCCCCCCCGACGCCTCCCCCCTCGACGGCTACGACTTCGGCGAGGTCGAGCCCGCATCCGTGCTGCGGCTCGACCTCCTCCTCGGCGACGGGGCGCCCGGCGCCCGGTGAGCGCGACGACCCCGCCCACGCTGCTCTCGATCCGCGCGCTCGGCGCCGAGCTGCGTGCCGGCCGGCTCTCGGCGGGCGCGCTCGTGGAGGCGACGCTGGCCCGCATCGGCGAGACCGAGCCCCGCCTCAACGCCTACATCACGGTCACCGCCGATCACGCGCGGCGCCAGGCGGAGGCGGCCGACGAGGAGCTCGCGGCGGGGCGCGACCGGGGGCCCCTGCACGGCATCCCGGTGGCGCTCAAGGATCTCGTCGACACGGCGGGCATCCCCACCACCGGCGGATCCGGCTTCCTCCGCCGGCGGGTCCCGGCGGCCGACGCGGCCATCGTCGAGCGGCTCGCCGAGGCGGGCGCCGTGCTGCCGGGGAAGCTGAACCTCCACGAGTTCGCCTTCGGCACGACCAGCGCCAACCCGCACTTCGGAGCCGTCCGCAACCCGTGGAACACGGAGCGCAGCCCCGGGGGCTCCTCCGGAGGGAGCGCCGCCGCCGTCGCCGTCGGGTCCGCGGCGGCGGCGATCGGCTCCGACACCGGGGGATCGATCCGCATCCCGGCCGCGCTCTGCGGCGTCGTCGGCCTCATGCCGACCTACGGGCGCGTCAGCCGCCGCGGCGTCCTCCCGCTCTCCTGGTCGCTCGATCACGTGGGCCCGCTCGCGCGGAGCGTGGAGGACGCCGCGCTGGTGCTCAACGCCACCGCCGGGTACGACCCCGGCGACCCCGGATCGGCCCGGCGGCCCCGCGGCGACGCGACGGCCGATCTCGGGCGCGGGGTCGGGGGCCTCGTCGTCGGGCTGCCCCGGGATCCGCTCTGGATGGAGGTGGAGGAGCCGGTGCGGGCGGCCTGCGAGGAGGCGGTGGAGGGGCTGCGCTCACTCGGCGCCGAGGTACGGGAGGTGGAGATGCCCCTGCTCGCCGAGATGCGGCGCATGGAGCGCGGCCGCTTCCACCGCGCGCTGCTCGCCGAGGCCGGGGCCTACCACGCGCGCTGGCTGCGCGAGCGCCCGGAGGACTACGGCGCCGACGTGCGCGCCTCCCTGGAGGCCGTGACGCGCGTCTCGGCCACGACCTACATCAACGCGCAGCGGATGCGCCGGCTGCTGATCGAGGAGACGCGGGACGTGCTCTCGGAGGTCGACGCGCTGGTCTCCCCGACAACGGAGTGCACGGCCCCCACGATCGCCGAGGGCGACCTCCGGGCGCGCCTCGCGCGCCTCACCGCGCCGTACGACGTGACGGGCATCCCCGCCATCAGCGTGCCGTGCGGCGTCGACCCGGGCGGCCTTCCCATCGGCCTGATGATCGGCGCGCGCCACTTCGACGAGGCCACGCTCTGCCGCGTCGCCCACGCCTACGAGCAGGCGACGCCCTGGCACCGCCGCCGCCCGGAGCTCTAGGCCCCCCCAGCGCCCGGCCGCGCTACGATGCCCCCGGAGCCGGCCCGGGCGCACGCTCGCGGAGGAGGGAGAGGGACGATGCCGACCGATCGCTACGTCACCATCGACGGGATCCGCACGCGCCTCCGCGAGTCGGGTCCCGCCGGGGCGCGCACCATCGCCTACTTCCACATCTACAGCGGCCTCTCCGAGGAGACCGACGAGTTCGCGGAGCTGATCGCGGACCGCTACCGCTTCGTCGCCGTCGACGCCCGCGGCCACGGACACACGGAGTGGGGTCCTCCCGACTCCTACACCCCCGGGCGATACCTCGCCGACGCCCTGGCGGCCCTCGACGCGATCGGCGCCGACCCGGTCGTGGTGATGGGGAGCTCGTTCGGGGCGGCGACGGCGCTGCGGATCGCCGCCCGCCACCCGGAGCGCGTCACGGCGCTCATCATGGACGACCAGCCGCCGGAGTTCCCCTCCGCCGAGAGCAAGGATGCGCTCGAGAAGAGCGCCGAGCGCCAGCGCGCGCTGCGGTTCTCCGGCCTGGACGAGGTTGTCGCCTGGGCGCAGAAGCTCCGGCGGCGCCACTTCAACTGGCAGATCACCGACGAGAAGGCGCGCCTCTGGGCCGAGGCGGCGACGATGCCCGCGGAGGGCTCCGCGCTCCGCTTCCGCAACGACCCGGACTCGATGGCCTGCATGGCGCAGTTCTGCGGCCTCCCGGAGTCGGACCTGCGCGCCGACTTCGCCGCGCTCACGGTCCCGGCCCTGGTAGCGCGCCGCCTCGGGGCCGGCGCCTCGCTCGACGGCCCGCTCTGGGAGGAGCTGCACCGGCTCAACCCCCGCGCGCGCTACGAGTCGTTCGAGGGCGCCGGTCACCCCGTCGTCTTCACCAAGCCGCGCGAGCTCGCGGAGGTCGTCCGCGACTTCCTCGGCTGAGAACACAGCGAGGTCCCGGCCCGGAGGCCGGCGAGAGCAGGGAGGTCGTGATGGGAATCGCCTGGGTCCGCACGGTCGAGCCGCACGAGGCGGAGGGCGAGATCCTCGATGCCTACCGGCAGATGACCGGCGAGTCGGAGCCCGCCGAGATCCGCCGCCGTATCCGCAAGAACTTCGTGGCGATGTCGATCCGGCCGCGCCAGATGGCCGCCCTCTGGGAGCTCGCCCACACCGTGAGCTTCCGCAACGAGGACTCGGGCCTCCCTAAGGCGGAGCACGACATGATCGACACCGTCGTCTCGGCCGCCAACCGCTGCCGCTACTGAGATGTCATGAGGGTCGGCCCCCCTCGTCAGAGGGGACAATCCCCGAAGAAACGGCCTGAGGTGGGCCAAGACGGCTCGAATGAGCCTGAGCGACGTAGGGGGACCGACCGTGGGACAGCGTACAGCACTGGCAGAGAGCAGGAAGCAGGGAGATTCGGGACGGGTGACCGTCGGCATCGATGTCGGAGACCGTTACAGCTACCTCTGCGTCCTCGGGGACGACGGGGAGGTGGTCCGGGAGCGGCGGGTGCGGACGA
>DAOULG010000234.1:0-4445 GCA_034420495.1 Dehalococcoidia bacterium | reverse complement strand
AAGCTGAGATGCGCACCGCAGAGCTCGGAGAGGGCGCGGGTCGAGGCGTCGCGCCGCTCCCGGTAGAGCGCGCAGAGCGCGGCGACGTGCGCCTCGTAGCGGCCGGCGGCGAGGTACTCGTAGACGGTCCTCTGCACGAAGGGCGAGGCGCCGTTGTCGAAGCGCATGAAGGCGAGGCGCTCGACGAGCGCGGGGTCGGCGGTGATCCAGCCGACCCGCAGCCCCGTCCCGATCGTCTTCGAGAAGGTGCCGACGCGCAGGATCCCCCGGCCGCCGGCCGCGGCGAAGAGCGGGCGGGGGGGCGGACCGTCGAGGTCGATGCCGGTATAGGCGTCGTCCTCGACCAGCAGCAGGCCGTGCGCGCGGGCGAGGCGCGCCAGCTCCGTGCGCCGCTCCCAGGGGAGTGTCGAGCCGCTGGGGTTGTCGTAGTTCGCGACCACGTAGAGGAGCTTGGCCGGCGTCCCGGCCGCCTCGAGGCGCCCGAGCGCCGCGGCGAGCGCCCGGGGGTCGAGGCCCCGGGCGTCCTGCCGGACCGGCGCGATCCGGGCTCCCCGCGCCCGGAAGGCGCGGACCGCGCCCGGGTAGGTCGGCGCGGGCGTGATCACGACGTCCCCGGCCCCCACGAAGGTCGCCGCGATGTTGTCGATGGCGTGGGCGGAGCCGGAGGTCAGCGTGACGTGCTCCGGGGTGAGCGCGACGCCCGTCTCCTCGCCCTGCCTCCCCGCGATCCAGGCCCGCAGGGGCTCGTAGCCGAGCGCGCCGCCGTAGGTGAGCGCGCCGGCCGGATCGCGCCGGAGCGCCCGGCCGGCCGCCTCGGCGAGGTCGGCGGCGGGGAGGCTCGCGGCGTCGGGGATCCCCGCGTTGAGATCGAAGGGGAGCGGGGAGAGCGAGGTCGGCGGGCGCAGCGCGGCGACGGCGGGAGAGAGCAGCCGCTCGATGAAGCCGGCTTCCCCCGGGTCCGGACCGCCGTCGTCGCTGCTCGCCATCGGGGCGGCAGCGTATCAGCCGCCCCGGCTGGAGGCATCGTGCGGAGCCGGCGCGCCTGCTATCGTCACGCCGCGGAACGGACGGGGCGGGGAGATGGCGGGCGCGGCGTCGCGGGCTCCGGGGAGCGACGGCGATGGGCCGCTGGTGCTGGAGAGCGTCTCGGACGGCGTCGCCACCATCCGCCTGAACCGGCCCTCGAAGCGCAACGCCGTCAACGCGGCGCTCGCGCTCGCGCTCCAGCGGGCGGCGGCGCGCGCCGACGCCGACCCCGCGGTCGCCGCGATCGTGATAGCGGGCGCCCCGGGGATCTTCTCCGCGGGGGCCGACATGACCGAGGCGCTCGCGACCTACGAGAGCCACGGCGGGTCGCCGGGAGCGGCCATCGCGAACCCCCTCGGTGACGCCGCCCGCCGCATCCAGTACTCGCCCAAGCCGACGATCGCCGCCGTCGACGGCCCCGCCTACGGGGGCGGCGCGGTGCTCGCGCTCGCCTGCGACCTGCGCCTCGTCACCCCCCGCGGCCGCTTCCGCTTCCCCGGCGCCGAGAACGGCCTGATCGTCGGCCCGGTCGCGCTCACGCGCCTGGTGGGTCCCGCCGTCGCGAAGGAGCTCCTCTTCAGCTCCCGCGTCGTCGAGGCGGAGGAGGCGGTGCGGATCGGGCTCGCGAACCGCCTCGTCGCCGAGGATGCCCTCGAGGGTGAGGTCGCCGCGCTCACCGGCGCCGTCGCGCGCTCCTCCCCGCAGGCGATCGGCTGGCTGAAGCGCGTCGCCGACGCGGCGGCGAGCGGGGGCGACGCCCGGGCGCTCGAGGAGCAGGCCGACCGCATGACGCGCGGCTCCGCCGACAACCTGGAGCGCTTCCGGGCCGCCACGGAGCGCGTGACCGGCCGCGGCGGCTAACGGGTGGCGCCGCTCGGGCGGGGCGTCGAGGCCGAGGTCGTGGCGAGGGCCCGCGCCCGCGGCCTGCGGCTCGCGACCGCCGAGTCGAGCACCGGCGGCCTTCTCGGCCACCGGCTCGCCGCGGTGCCGGGCGCGTCGGCCGTGCTCGCCGGCGGCATCATCGCCTACGCCGACGGCGCGAAGGAGGCGCTGCTCGGCGTCCCGGGGCGCCTGCTCGCCGAGCACGGGGCCGTCTCCGCCGAGGTCGCCTCGGCGATGGCGCGGGGCGCCCGGGACGCCTTCGGAGCGGCGCTCGCGCTGGCCGAGACCGGGGTGGCCGGCCCCGCCTCCAGCGAGGCGAAGCCGGCCGGCCTCTACTACCTGGCCGCCGTGGGGCCGGGCTGCGAGCTCACGGAGCGCGCCCTCTTCTCCGGCGCGCGGCAGGAGCGGCAGTGGGCCGCGTCGGAGGCGGCGCTGCGCCTCGCGCTCGTCTGCCTCGACGGGGCGGCGGCGGCGGGCGCGGAGGCGCCCGCGGGCGCCGCGCCGGCCTGAGGGAGGGGACGGGCATGGCCGAGGGCGCGCACGGGGGGAGCCTGCTCCCCGAGATCTCCTGCGGGGGCCTGCTCGGCGCCGCGCGCTCGGGCTCCGCCGCGCAGGAGGGCCGGCACCCCTTCGCCCTCCCGGGCGACCGCCCGGTCTGGGGCCGGGACCGCCCCTTCGCCGTCGAGCACATCGCGCTCGAGTTCTCCTTCGACCTCCGTCGCCGCGAGCTGAGCGGCGTGGCGACCACCACCTTCCGTCCGCGCACGGACGGGTTGCGCGAGGCCGTCTTCGACGCGCGCGAGCTCGAGGTCGAGTCCGTGACCGACGGCTCGGGGCGTGCGCTCCCCTTCCGGGTGCGCGAGCGCTCGCTCCACGTCGACCTGGGCCGGCCGCGCTCCTCCCGCCGGCGCATCACGACGGTCGTGCGCTACCGCGCGCGGCCGCGGCGGGGCCTCTACTTCAACGCGCCGGATGCCGACTACCCCGACCGGCCGCGGCAGATCTGGACGCAGGGCCAGGCGGAGGACTCGGCCTACTACTTCCCGTGCTTCGACTACCCCGGCGAGAAGGCGACCTCCGAGGTCACGGCGACGGTCCCGCTCGGATGGTTCGCGCTCTCCAACGGACGCCTGGCCTCCCGCCTGGAGGATCGCCGGCGGCGGCGGGTCACCTACCACTGGCGGCAGGAGCGCCCGCATCCCGCCTACCTCATCACGCTCGTCGCGGGCGAGCTCGTCTCGGTCGAGGAGAGCGCCCGCGGCGCCGCCCCCGGTGGCGCCGACGTCCCCGTCGCCTACCACGGCCCGGCGGGGAGCGAGCAGGCCCTGAGGCGCGCCTTCGGCCGCACCCCCGAGATGGTGCGCTTCTTCTCCGAGAGGATCGGGGCCCCCTACCCGTGGGCGAAGTACGACACCGTCGCCGTCTCGGACTTCATCTTCGGCGGGATGGAGAACACGTCGGCGACGACGATGACCGACCTGCTGCTGCACGACGAGCGGGCCCACGAGGATCTCGCGGAGCTCTGCGACTCCATCACCGCCCACGAGCTCGCCCACCAGTGGTTCGGCGATCTGCTGACCTGCCGCGAGTGGTCGCACGGCTGGCTCAACGAGAGCTTCGCCACCTACTTCGACTCGCTCTGGGTGGAGCATGCCCGCGGCTGGGACGCCTTCCGCCACGACCTCCGGGAGAAGGCGAAGGCCTACTTCAGCGAGGATGCCGAGAGCTACCGCCGCCCCCTGGTCCAGAACGTCTTCTCCGAGCCCATCGACATCTTCGACCGCCACCTCTACGAGCGGGGCGCGCAGGTGCTCGACATGCTCCGCTACGTCCTCGGGGACGAGCTCTGGTGGCGCGCGATCGCCCGCTACGTCTCGCAGCACCGCGAGGGGGAGGTGCTCACGCACGACCTCCAGCGAGCCGTCGAGGAGGCGACGGGCCGGAACCTCGACTGGTTCTTCGACCAGTGGGTCTGGAAGGGCGGCCACCCCGAGCTGCGGGTCACCTACTCGTGGGACGCCGAGCAGCGGCTCGCGACGGTGCGGGTCGCCCAGGAGCAGAAGGCGGACTCGGACCCGCTCACCTCCATCTACCGCATGCCGCTCGAGATCGCCTTCCGGACGGAGCGCGGGCATCACGTCCGCCGCGTCGATCTCTCGGAGCCCTCCCACGCCTTCGTCGTCCCGCTCGACGGCGAGCCCCGCTGGGTCGCGGTCGACCCGGCGAACCGCATCCTCAAGAGGCTCGTCTTCGAGCCGGGAGAGGCGCAGCTCCGCGCCCGCCTCGCCGAGGACCGGGAGGCCGTCGGACGGATCGAGGCGGCGGAGGGCCTCGCCGCCGTCGGCTCGCCGCGGGCGGTCGAGGCGCTCGCCTCCGCGCTCACGTCGGAGGAGGAGAGCGACATCGTCCGCTCCGCCGTGGCGAGTGCGCTCGGGACGGTCCGGACCGAGGCGGCGCGCGACGCCCTCATCGACGCCCTCGGCTCGGCGTCCGCGCGCGTGCGGCGGGCGGCGGCAACCGCGCTCGGCGAGAGCCGG
>DAOULG010000233.1:0-24893 GCA_034420495.1 Dehalococcoidia bacterium | reverse complement strand
AGATCCTCTGGCTGAGGCGCCGCCACGTCGACGACGGCGAGCCCGCCGGGCGCGAGGTGGCGGCGCACCGAGGCGAGCGCACTCACGACGGCGGCGGCGCTCTCCATGTGCTCCAGACCGCCGAGCGGTACGAGCACGAGCCGGAAACGCTCTCCGAGATCCAGTGAGCGCATGTCACGGCGCAGGCTGCGCACCGGGAGCCCGGCACACCGCTCGCGGCAGCGGGCGATCATCGCGGCACTCGCGTCGATCGCCGTGACCGGGTGACCGGCGCGGGCGAGGGCCGCGGCGACCCGTCCCGTCCCGCACCCGAGTTCGAGGACGTTCGCAGGGCGAGCGCCCGGCCGGGTGACCTGTCCTGCCAACTCCCGATAGAGCTCGATGTCCGCGTCGTAGCCCTCGACATCGAGGTCGTAGAAGGGCACGAGCTCGGAGAGCGGGTCGCCCGCGCGCCGAGGCGGACGCGGACGATCACGCGCGGCGGATCGGGGAGTCGGTTCCACGGCCGGGATGCTACACGCTCTCGTCCGCGCGGGTGCCCCGGGCGCGAGCGCCGCATCGCCGCTATTCTGTCTCTCGCGGAGACGGCGGGCGGCGCCGCGGGGCGCGACGCGCGAGGAGCCCGCCGGGCGGCAAAGGAGCGCGGGTGGCAGAGGCGCTTCGCGCAGAGCCCTGCGTCGGCGCCCCAGCGCGGTGGGCGCGCGGGCGCGCGCGGCGCTCGCCGGGGCGCCGCATCGCCGGCCTCCGATGATGCACGCTCCACCGGGACGCCGGACGAACAGCGAGCTCGTGTGGGTCCGCGAGAGCCGCGATCCGGACGAGATCGAGAGCGCGATGGGCGATGACCGCGCCTACTGCGCCTACGCGCTGGCGCAGCTCGATCCGCCGCGCTTCGGGCGGACGCGGTTCTGGCTGGCGCGTTGTGACGACGGGGGAAGCGGGCTCGTGGTGCAGGCCCGCGGGAACGGACGCACGATGCTCCTGCTCGGCGACCCGACGGCGATAGGCGGCGCGCTCGCGCTGCACCCGGGTCCCCGCCTTGCCTACCTCGCCACCGCGGCGCCGGAGCATCTTGCGGCCCTGGCGGCGACGCACGAGGCAACCGACCGCCTGGCGATGCACCGCATGCAGGCGACCGTCGACTCATTCCGCCCCGCTCCCGACGCACCCGCCGATCCCGACGAGCTGCCGCTGCGGCGGCTGCGCGGCATCGACGTCCCCGCGCTCAACCAGCTCTACAGCGCCGGCGGCGCGCCGGCCCGCTACACAGAGTCCGACATCGAGAGGCTGCCCTACTGGGGGGCCTTCGACGGACGGCGGCTGGCGGCGGTCGCCGGCACCCACATCGTCTCGGCGGAGCGGGGGGTCGGCGTGGTCGGCAACGTGATGACGCACCCCGCGTACCGCTCGCGCGGGCTCGCGACGAGGGTGACCGGAGCGGTCACCGCGACGCTTCTGGCCGGGGGAGTCCGGCTCGTCGCGCTCTCGGTCGATCCCCAGAACACGCGGGCCGTCCGCGCCTACCGGCGCCTCGGCTATGAGCGCGCGGCCGACGTCGTGGAGGCGCGGCTCGTGAGGCGCCCGGCGGCGGGGCTCCGCGCGTGGTGGCGGCGTCTCCGCGCCCGCAGTCGAGCGGGACGGCGCGCACAGGAGCGCAGCGGGGAGTGGATCGAGCTCCGCCGCCTTCCGGGCCATGCGCGCGAGGGAGGAGCGGCATGACGGCACACGGTGGAGTCGCGATACCCTCCGAGATCGCGGACGGATCCCTGGCCCGCGACGGCGTGCGTCGCATCGAGTGGGCGGCCCGGGAGATGCCGGTCATCGGCGAGATCCGGCGCCGCTTCGCCCGCGAACGCCCGCTCGAGGGCGTGCGCGTCTCCGCCTGCCTCCACGTCACGTCGGAGACGGCGAACCTGATGCTCGCTCTCCGCGACGGGGGCGCCGACCTCCGGCTCTGCGCCTCCAATCCGCTCTCCACGCAGGACGAGGTCGCCGCCGCGCTCGTACACAACTACGGGGTGCCCACGTTCGCCATCCGGGGCGAGGACGCCCCGACGTATGCGCGCCATCTCGAGCAGGCCGTCGAGCATGGCCCGCAGCTCACCATCGACGACGGCGCCGATCTCACCGCCCTCCTGCATACCTCTCGTCGCGACCTCATCACGGGCGTCGCGGGTGGACTGGAGGAGACCACGACCGGCGTGATCCGGCTGCGCGCGCTCGCGGCGGAGGGGCGCCTCGCCTACCCGATCGTCGCCGTGAACGACGCGGACACGAAGCACTTCTTCGATAACCGCTACGGCACCGGCCAGTCGACGCTCGACGGCGTGGTCCGGGCCACCAACGTCCTGATCGCCGGGAAGACGCTGGTCGTCTGCGGCTACGGCTGGTGCGGGCGCGGCCTCGCGAGCCGCGCCCGCGGGATGGGGGCGAGCGTCGTGGTGACCGAGGTCGAGCCGCTTCCGGCCCTCGAGGCGGCGATGGAGGGGTATCGCGTCCTGCCGATGGCCGAGGCGGCGGCCGAGGGCGACATCTTCATCACCGTCACAGGGAACATCAACGTGATCGACGAGGAGGCGTTCGGCCGCATGAAGTCGGGCGCGATCCTCGCCAACTCGGGCCACTTCGACTCGGAGATCAACCTCCCCGCGCTCGAGGCCCTGACCGAGGCGAGGCGGAGTCTCCGCGACAACGTCGAGGAGTACACGCTCGGGGACGGCCGCCACCTCGTCGTGCTCGCCGGCGGGCGCCTGGTGAACCTCGGTGCGGCGGAGGGGCACCCTCCTTCGGTGATGGACATGTCGTTCGCCAATCAGGCGCTCTGCGCCGAGTACATGGCAACCGAGCACGCCGGCATGGAGCCGCGCGTGCTCGATGTGCCGCCGGAGATCGACCGTGAGGTCGCGCGCCTGAAGCTCGCGGCGATGGGAATCAGCATCGATACCCTCACGGATGAGCAGCGCCGCTATCTGAACTCGTGGGATGCCGGCGCCCCGGCCGGCCCCGAGGCATAGACCCCGAGCCGGGGCGCACCGAGAAGGCGAGGGCCGTCGTGGCGACGAGCTTCCAGACCTCACCATCACTGCTGCTCACCAGCGAGTCGGTGACGGAGGGGCATCCCGACAAGCTCTGCGACCAGGTCGCCGACGCCGTCCTCGACTCGATTCTCGCGGAGGATCCCGAGGCCCGCGTCGCCTGCGAGGCTGCCACGACCACCGGCTTCGTCCTCGTCTTCGGAGAGATCACGACCTCCGCCTACGTCGATCTGCAGGCCATCGTCCGAAAGACGGTGCGCGAGATCGGCTACGACCGCTCCAGCCTCGGCTTCGACTGGGAGACCTGCGGCGTGCTGAACGCGATCAAGGAGCAGTCGGCTGACATCGCCCTGGGCGTCGAGGACGCGATGGAGGCGCGCGGGCGGGAGGACGGTGTCGACCCCTTCGACCGGCTCGGGGCCGGCGATCAGGGAATGATGGTCGGGTTCGCCTGCGACGAGACGCCGGAGTACATGCCGCTCACGATCACGCTCGCGCACCGTCTGGTACGGCGCCTCGCCGATCTCCGCAAGACACGCGCGCTCCCCTTCCTCCGACCCGACGGGAAATCACAGGTCACCGTGGAGTACCGGAACGGGGCGCCCCGCCGCATCGACACGGTGGTGATCTCGACGCAGCACGAGCCGGACGTCGATACGCCGGACCTTCGCCGGGACGTGGAGAGCGAGGTGATCCGCGCGATCTGTCCGCCGGAGCTGATGGACGTCGACCGCCCCACGCGCATCCTCGTGAACCCGACCGGGCGCTTCGTGACGGGTGGCCCGATGGGCGACGCCGGGCTCACGGGCCGCAAGATCATCGTCGACACCTACGGCGGCATCGCCCGGCACGGCGGGGGCGCCTTCTCCGGAAAGGACCCCTCCAAGGTCGACCGCTCCGCCGCCTACGCGGCGCGCTACATCGCGAAGAACCTGGTCGCCGCCGGGCTCGCAGAGCGGCTGGAGGTCCAGCTCTCCTACGGGATCGGAGTGGCGAGACCCACGTCGGTGAGCGTGGAGAGCTTCGGGACGAGCCGTCTCGACCACGAGGCCCTCGCCCGCATCGTGCGCGAGCACTTCGACCTGCGCCCCCGGGCGATCATCGAGTCGCTCGGCCTGTGGCGACCTCTCTACCGACCGCTCGCCGCCTACGGTCATTTCGGGCGCGATGCGGACGAGGCGCCCTGGGAGCGCCTCGATCGCGTCGAGGAGCTCCGGGCCGCCGCGGACTGAGGCCTCCGGCGGCGCGCGCCAGCCTGCCCGGCGCGGCCGCGGTTGTCCGGCCCCCGATGCTGCCCTAGGATGCCCCCGATGCGCGCAATCGTGCTCGTCGGTGGCGAGGGCACCCGGTTGCGACCGCTCACGTGGCGTACGCCCAAGCAGCTGGTGCCCGTCCTCAACCGTCCCCTCATCGAGCACGTGCTGCGCCATCTCCACCGGCACGGCGTTAGGCACGTGACGCTGGCGATGGCGCGCCGCGTCGAGTCGATTCGCGCCGCGCTCGGCGACGGTGCGGAGCTCGGCCTGGAACTCGACTACGCCTACGAGGAGACGCCGCTCGGTTCCGGCGGGGCGATCGCGCGCGTCGGGCGCGGCTGGGGCGATCGAGGGACTCCCGCGAGTGAGCCCTTCCTCGTGCTCAACGGCGACATCCTGACCGACCTCGATATCGGCGCGATGACCGCCGCGCACCGGGCGCGCGGCGCGGAGCTCTCCATCGGCCTGGTGCGGGTCGACGACCCCTCGTCGTTCGGCGTCGCCGTGCTCCGGGGCGTCGCGGCCGACCGGCGCCCGGCGGCGCCCGCGCTCATCGAACGCTTCGTGGAGAAGCCGTCGGCGGAGAGCGCGCCGTCGCACTGGATCAACGCCGGGATCTGGGTCTTCGAGCCCGCCCTGCTGGACGAGATGGACGCCGATCGATTCCACCGGGTGGAGGAGAATCTCTTTCCCGCCCTGGCCGATGCCGGGCGCTCCCTCCTCGGCGTGGTGCACGACGGCTACTGGCGGGACGTCGGCACGCCCGGCGATTACCTGGGCGCGAACCTCGACCTGGTATCGGCCGACACGGAGGGAGGCGGCGCGCTCCGGAGAGATCCGGGCGGAGAGGGTCCCGTTCTCGTAGGCACGGGAAGCCGCCTCGGGGAGGGCGCCTGCGTGCGGGGTCCGGTCGTCGTCGGCCCGGGCTGCTCGATTGCCTCGGGCGCGCTCGTGACACAATCGGTGCTCTGGGACGGCGTGCGGATCGCGGAGGGAGCGCACGTGAGGAGGAGCATCCTCGCCTCGGGCGCGGTCGTCGGCGCGGGCGCGGCGATCGACGGCGCGGTGATCGCGCACGGCGCGCACGTGCCGGCCGGCGCCGCCGTCGCCCCCGGCACCACGATCGGCCCGGGGGGCGCCGCGCGCAGCCCGGAGCGGAGCGGAGAGCGATGAGCGAGCTCCGATTCGGCACCGACGGCTGGCGGGCGGTGATCGCGGAGGACTACACCTTCGACAACGTGCGCACCCTCACGCAGGCGACGGCCGAGTACCTGAGACGCCACGACCTCGCCGACCGCGAGATCGTCATCGGCTACGACACCCGCTTTCTCTCCGACGCCTTCGCAGCCGCGGCGGCGGAGGTGATGGCGGCGAACGGCCTCCGCGTCGCCCTCGCCGATGCCCCCCTCCCGACGCCCGCGCTCTCCTTCGCCGTGGTCGAGCGCGGCGCGGGATCGGGCATCATGATCACCGCCAGCCACAACCCCGCGCACTGGAACGGCTTCAAGGTGAAGCCGTCCTACGGGGGAGCCGCCGCGCCGGACGTGACGGAGGAGATCGAGCGAGCCGTGCCGGGCGTCCGCGCCGGGGCCGCCGTGCGGCGGATCGCACTCGCCGAGGCGCAGGCCACGGGAGCGATCCGCCGCGTCGAGGGGCAGAGCCGCTACCTCGAGGCAGCGCGCTCCTTCGTCGATATCGAGGGCATCCGCGACGCCGGGATCTCGGTGCTCGTCGACTCGATGTACGGCGCCGCCGGTGGCTGGATCGCCGCCGCGGTGGGGCCGGGCGCCGCCACGTGCGTCACGGAGATCCACGGGGAGCCGAACCCGGCATTCCCCGGGCTGCGCGCGCCGGAGCCGATCGCCGCCAACCTCGGCGAGCAGATGACGATGATGGCGGGGCGGGGCTACGACATCGGACTGGCCACCGACGGGGACGGCGATCGCCTCGGGATCGTCGACGAGCACGGGCGCTACGTCACGCAGCACCAGGCCTTCGCGCTGCTCACGCGTTACCTGCTCGCCGAGCGGGGAGAGCGCGGGCCTATCGTACGGTCGGTCACGATGTCGCGGATGGTGGACCGCCTCGGCGAGATCTACGGCTGCCCCGTCCTCGAGACTCCGGTCGGCTTCCGGTTCCTCGGCCCGCGGATGATGGAGGAAGATGCGCTCATCGCGGGTGAGGAGTCCGGCGGCTACGCCTTCCGGGGTCACATCCCGGAGCGGGACGGGGTGCTCTCCGCCCTGATGATGCTCGACTACATGGTGCGTACGGCGCGGACCCCCTCCGAGCTGCTCGCCGATCTACACGCAGAGGTCGGGCCGCACGAGTACGACAGGGCCGACATCTCCATCCAGGCCGACGAGAGGGCCGCGATCGGCCGGCGCGTGGCCTCCGCGGAGCCGCGCACGATCGCCGGCCTCGCCGTCGAAGCCGTCGACTCTCTCGACGGCCATCGTTTCCGGCTCGAGGGGGGCTGGTGGTTGCTGATGCGCTTCAGCGGGACCGAACCCCTGCTGCGCATCTATGCGGAGATGCCCTCGCAGGAGCGCGTTCAGGCGGCGCTCCACTCCGGTCGCGAGCTCGCCGGCATCCCCGCGTAGCGTGGCCGCGCCGCCGACTGGCAGAGACGGGTGCACGTCCCGCACCCCGCGGATGCGCGGTTCGAGGACACCGGCGACGGCTGCGCCGTCTAGCGCTTGGTGTACTGGGGAGCCTTGCGCGCCCGCTTGAGGCCCGGCTTCTTGCGCTCCTTCACGCGCGGATCGCGCGTGAGGAGCCCCTGCGCCCGGAGCGGCCGCCTGTTGCTCTCGTCGGCGGCGAGCAGCGCCCGGGCGATGCCGTGGCGAATGGCGCCGGCCCAGCCGGAGACGCCGCCGCCGGTCGCCTTGACCTGCACGTTGTAGCGTCCGAGGGCGCCCGTGACGGCGAGCGGGCGGAGCATCTCCTGCCGCAGCGAGGCGCGCGGGATGACATCCTCCACCGGCCGGCCGTTGACGACGACTGCCCCGGCGCCGGGGTAGAGTCGCACGCGCGCGATAGAACTCTTCCTCCGGCCGAGCCCGTAGTAGTAGTGCTGCTGCTCGGTGACCATTGGCTACCCGTCCTGCTCGTTCGCGCCGGCATCCTGCGCGTCATGCGCCCGAATGGCGGCGAGCACATCCGCCTTCTTCCATCCCCGTTCGATCTCGATCCCGAGACGCTCCGCCTCCGCGTCGAGCTCCGCCCGCGTCCAGCGGCTGGGCGAGCCCGAGGGTCGGGCCGCGGGCGCCCCGGTCGCCTCCTCGGTGGGAGCCGCGTCGGAGGCCGTCGCCTCCTCCGCAGCCGCGGAGACCGGGGCGGGGTCGGGAGCCGCGCCCGCGGCCGGTGCGACCTCCCCGTCCGGCGCCGCCTCGAGCCGGCGCCGCCGACGCCGCGAACGCGCGCCCGTGCCCTCGGCGAGCTGCGCCTGATGCGGATGCTCAGGTCCGGCATACACCTTGAGGTGCCGGAAGAGCTCGCGGCCGCGCGCGTTGTGCGGCAGCATCCCGCGCACGGCGCGCTCGACCACGCTGCGCGGATCGCGCGCCAGCTGCTGCTCAAGCGTCCGCTCGCGCAGCCCGCCGGGGTACCCGGAGTGCCGGTAGTAGACCTTCTGGCGCGACTTCTCCCCGGTGACCGCCACGCGCGAGGCGTTCACGACCACGACGTAGTCGCCCATCGCGAGGTGGGGCTCGTAGCTCGGCTTGTGCTTGCCGAGCAGCAGCGATGCCGCCTCCGTCGCGAGGCGACCGAGCGGACGCGAGTCGGCATCGAGCACGTGCCAGGCCCGCTCCAACTCGCCTCCGCGAAGGCGGTAGGTCCTAGTCGTCGTCATCACACATCCCGGCTCCCCGGTACCCGGACTCGCGGATCCCCGGCTCCCACTCCACTACACCCTGCGCGTAGCGCACCTGCAGCAACTCCAGCCCGCATGCCGGCGCCGTCGGGCCGGCGCTCCCGGGTCCCGCTTCCAGCAGCGCTGCGGGCGATCCGATCTCCTCTCGGCCTCCGCCCACCCGCTCCAGCACGCCGACCATGCGGCGCACCTGGTGGGGAAGGAAGCCGTCCGCCTCCACCGTCACGTCGAGCCGCGAGGGGCCGCGGCGCCGCACCTCGCAGCTCCGAAGCGTGCGGACCGTCGAATAGCCCGCTGGCACCGGGCCGGCGTAGGCGGCCCAGTCCGCCGGCTCCCGCGGCCACAGCGCCGCCGCCTTCGCCATCGCGCGCTCATCGAGCACGCCACGACGGCCCCAGGCCCATCGCCGCCCGAGCGGCGACCTCGGCCTCCCATCCATCAACCGATAGCGGTACACCCGCCCCCGGGCATCCCGCCTCGGATCGAACCCCTCCCCTGCGAGGCCGGCGGCGCGCACCGCCACGTCCCGCGGCAGGTAGTGGTTGAGCGCGTCCCGCACGATCCCCGGTCGGTGCCCGCCCGCGAGCGTCAGGGCCGCGACCTGGCCCGCCGCGTGCACGCCGGAATCGGTGCGACCGGCGAAGGCCACGCGCACCACCCTCCCGCAGAACCGCCGGGCCGCCTCTTCCACCTCTCCCTGCACGGTGCGAGCGTCGCGCTGCCGCTGCGATCCCGCGAAGTCCGTCCCGTCATACTCCAGCAGCAGCGCGTAGCGCCGGTCTCCCGGCACCGACAGGCCCCGTCCCCGTTCTCAAACGAGCTCCAGCCGCGCCATCAGCGACGCATCGCCGTAGCGCCGGCCGAGCGTCGTCACGCGCGTGTACCCGCCCTGTCGCTCCTGGTAGCGCGGGGCGATCTCCTCGAAGAGTGCCTCGACCACCGCCGGGTCGTAGATGAACGCGAGCGCTTGCCGCCTCGCGTGCAGCGTCCCGCGCTTGCCGAGGGTGATCATGCGATCGACGAAGCGGCGAGTCTCCTTGGCGCGCGCCTGGGTCGTCTCCACCGCGCCGTGCCGGAGGACGTCGGTCGTCAGATTCCGGAACATCGCCATCCGCTGCGCGGTCGGCATGTCGAACCGCCGGCCGCTCACCTTATGTCGCATGTCCGCTCCTCACCGCGACCCTCCGACGCCGGGGCGCGCTACGTGCGCCCGTCGCCGTCGGTACCTGCATCGCGCAGCGCCTCCATCAGCGCCTGGCCGAGGGCGCCCACGCCGTCGTCGCCATCGGGATCCGGCTCGGCCTCGTCGCCGTCGGGGGCAGCCGCCGCAACGGGCGCGGGCTCCTCGCCCGCCGCCCCGGTGGCGTCGACCGCGGCGGCGACCGCCTGACGCGCCTCCTTCCGCGGGGACGAGAAGCCGTTCTCGATGAGCTTGGCGCGGAGCTCCTCATACGATTTGTCACCGAAATTGCGGAGCGCGAGCAGCTCCTCCTCGGACTTCTCGAGCACCGCGCCGACCGTCGTGAGGCCGGAGCGCTTCAGGCAGTTGAAGGCGCGGACCGAGAGTCCGAGCGCCTCGACCGGCGTGTCGTGGCCCTCGCGGTGGCGCTCGGGTTCGCCTCCGGCGAGGCCCACGGCGTCCGGCCTCCCCAGGCCGTGGAACGGGAGCATCTGCTCCCGGAGGATCTCCGCCGCGAGCGCGACGGCATCCGGGCCGCTGACCGAGCCATCCGTCCAGACCTCCAGGTCGAGCCGATCGTAGTTCGTCGCCTGCCCGACGCGGGTGTGGGAGACGGTGTAGTTGACGCGCTTCACAGGCGTGAAGATCGCATCCACCGGAATGACGCCGATGGCGAGCTCGTCCGAGACCACGGCCGGCATGAAGCCGCGGCCGGTCTCGACGTTCATGTCGACGACCACCGAGGCGTTCTCGTCGTCGAGCGAGGCGAGATGGAGGTCGGGATTGACGACCTCGTAGTCGGCGGTGCACTGGATCATGCTCGCCGTGATCTCGCTCTCCCCTGAGGTCTCGAGGAAGAGCCGGGCCGGCCGGTCCGCGTAGGCGCGCAGCCGAACGCTCTTGAGGTTCAGGAGGAACTCCGTCACGTCCTCCTTCATGTGCTCGAGCGTCGAGAACTCGTGATCGACACCCTCGATGCGCACGGAGGTAATCGCGGCGCCGGGAAGCGACGAGAGCAGGATCCGCCGGAGTGCGTTGCCGAGCGTCGTCCCGAAGCCCGGCTCCAGGGGCTCGGCTATGAGGCGTGCGTAGTCACCCTCCTCCACCTCGACACGGATCTGCGGAATCAACAGGTCGTGAGCCACTCAACACCTCTCCGCGTGAACGACCGCCTCGACGCGGTCCTGCATGCGCGCCCCCGGGGCGCCACTCATTACCGCGAGTAGTACTCGACGATCGCGCTGGGATTGAACTGGGGGTCGATGTCGCCCGGCCCCGGATCGGCGGCGACCCGCCCGGCAAGCTGCTCGCGGTCCACCTCCAGCCAGCCGGGGATCTCCCGGCCGCGGATCTCCTCCTTGAGGATCTTCGCGTACTCGGTCCGCGCGCCCCGCTCGGTCAGGCTCACCTGCCAGCCCACGCGCACGCGCGCGCTCGGTATGTCCAGCTTGCGTCCGTTGACCGCCACGTGCCCGTGCGTGACGAGCTGGCGCGCCTGCGCCCGCGTGCTGCCGAGGCCCATCCGGTAGACGACGTTGTCGAGCCGTTGCTCGAGCTGGCGCATCAGCTCCTCGCCGGTCGGGCCCGGTCGCGCCACGGCGTACAGGTAGTAGCGCCGGAACTGCTTCTCCATCACGCCGTAGGCGAAGCGGACCTTCTGCTTCTCGATGATCTGAAGTCCGCGGTCCGAGACCTTGCGCCGGCGCGCCGGCCGGGGCCCCGGCGGGTAAGAGCGCCGCGTGAGAGCGCAGCGCGCCGATCCGCAGATCGACGCGCCGTAGCGGCGGCACTTGCGACACTTCGGACCCCGGTAGCGAGCCATGAGACCTCTCAGTTCTCCGCCCCGGCCCTCGCGGGCGCGTCGGGGCGAGCTCGTCCTCTCCCTACTTGCGCGGGCGGCGTCGCGCGCGGCAACCGTTGTGCGGGATGGGGGTGACGTCCCGTATCGAGGCCACGCGCACCCCGGAGGCCTGCAGCGCGCGAATGGCAGCCTCGCGACCCGAGCCCGGACCCTTCACGAAGACGTCGACCTCGCGCATGCCGTGCTCCGTCGCCCGCTGCGCCGCACCCTCGGCGGCGAGCTGGGCCGCGTACGGCGTGCTCTTCCGGGAGCCGGTGAAGCCGGCCGTCCCCCCGCTTCCCCAGGCGATCACGTTGCCGTTCGGGTCGGTCAGCGTGATGACCGTGTTGTTGAACGTCGACGCGATGTAGGCGCGCCCGCGCGGCACGTTCTTGCGCTCGCGCCGGCGCACGCGGGTGGCTCGCCCTCGTCCCACGCCTCACCCCTTCTCCCGTCGGCGGCCGCGGCGCGGCCGCTGGACCTCTACTTGCGCGGTGCCCGCCGCTTGCCGGCCACCGTCCGACGCGCGCCGCGCCGGGTCCGGGCGTTGGTCTTCGTGCGCTGGCCGCGCACGGGGAGACCGCGGCGGTGCCGGTTGCCCCGGTAGCAGTTGATCTCGACCAGCCTCTGGATGTTGCCCCGCACCTCGCGGCGCAGATCGCCCTCTACCGTGTGCTCGTTCTCGACGATCGCCCGCATGCGCACCAGCTCGGCGTCGCTCAGATCGCGGACCTTCTTCGTCTCGTCGAGCTGCGCCTGGAGCAGGATCTTGCGCGCCGTGGAATGGCCGATGCCGTAGACGTACGGCAGTGCGAAGAGGACCTGCTTGTTGTCGGGAATCTCGACGCCGGCGACCCGTGCCATCGTAGCGCTCCTAGCCCTGCCGCTGCTTGTGCTTGGGATTGCTGCAGATCACGCGCAGACGTCCGTGACGGCGAATGATCTGGCAGCGGTCGCAGCGCCGCCTCACCGAGGCCGATACCTTCATACCCGAGCTCCGTCCCGTCACCGATCGCGTGCTAGCGGAAGCGGTACGTGATCCTCCCGCGCGAGAGGTCGTAGGGGGAGAGCTCCACCAGCACGCGATCGCCGAGCAGTATGCGAATGTAGTGCATCCGCATCCGCCCGGAGACGCTCGCCAGCACGTGGTGCCCGTTGGCGAGTTCGATGTCGAACATGGCGTTCGGCCTCGCCTCCTTCACCACGCCCTCGACCTCGATGACCTCCTTCTTCTGCTTCGGCTTCTGCGGCCTCGCCCGTCGACCTCGTCCCACGGCTCCCCCTTGTGCGTCCCCCGCCGCCGCTAGCGGATGCGGGTGAACACCTCCGGCTCGTCGTCGGTGATCGCGACGGTCTCCTCGAAGTGCGCGCTCAGGCCCCGATCTCGCATCACCACCGTCCAGCGATCGGCGAGCTCGACCGTGGCCGGATGTCCCGCGCAGAACATCGGCTCCAGCGCCAGCACCATCCCGGGCTTGAGGCGCAGCCCCCTTCCGGGACGGCCGGCGTTGGGCACGTGCGGCTCCTCGTGCATCTCGCGCCCGACGCCGTGCCCGCCGTACTCGGCGATGATGCCGTAGCCGTTCGCACAGGAGCCGATGGCGTGGGAGATGTCGCCGATGCGCGAGCCCGCGCGGGCTGCCCGGATGCCGGACGCGAGCGCTTCCTCCGTCGTGCTCATCAGGTGCGCCGCACCGCTGCTCGCCGTCCCGACGGCGGCGGTGAAGGCGGCGTCGGAGACGAAGCCGCGGTGCGTGACACCGAGATCGATGCTGACGATGTCACCCTCCCTCAGCACCCGATCACTCGGGATCCCGTGCACGAGCTCCTCGTTCACGGAGAAGCAGATCGCCCCCGGATAGGGGGGGCGGCCGCCCGGCGCGTACCCCGGGAACGTGGGCGCGGCCCCCCGCGCCGCGATCTCCCGGCGAGCAATGGCGTCCAGCTCCAGGCCGGTGACGCCAGGCCGCACCGCATCGCGGAGCACCGCGCGGACCTCCGCGTTGATCCGGCCGGACTGCCGCATGAGTTCCAGCTCGCTACTGGACTTAACGACGACAGACATCGGATATGTTACGCCGTTTCCACGCGTGGAGACACCCGGTCCAGCGCCTCACCGAGCCGCGCCGCGACCTCGTCCACCGATCCCACGCCGTCCACGTCGACGAGGATGCCGCGCGCGCGGTAGAAGCGCGCGACATCCTCGAGGCCGGAACGCTGCACCCGGAGCCGCTCCGCGGCGACCCCCGGGCGATCGTCGGGCCGACCTTCCAGCTTCGCTCGCCGCTCGATGCGATCGAGCAGCACCTCCTGCGGCACCTCGATGCGTGGCACGACATCCACGCCGAGTCCCCGCTCGCCGAGCGCCCGCTCGAGCGCGTCGGCCTGAGCGGCGGTTCGCGGGAAGCCGTCGAGGATGAAGCCCGCCTCCGCATCCGGCTCCGAGATGCGCTCGAGCAGCATGCCGATCGTCACCTCGTCCGGCACCAGTTCGCCGCGCTCCATGTGACCGCGGGCCCGGAGCCCGAGATCGGTCCCTGCCGCGGCCGCGGCGCGGAACATGTCGCCCGTCGAGATGTGAACGATGCCGCACTCCGCCGCGACGCGCGCCGCCTGCGTCCCCTTGCCCGCCCCGATCAGCCCGAGGATCACGATGCGCATCAGGAGATGAACCCCTCGTAGTTCCTCATCATCATCTGCGCCTCGATCTGGCGCATGGTGTCGATCACCACCCCCACCACGATCAGGAGCCCTGCGGCGCTGATCTGCAGCGCCTGCACGTTGGTCAGGCGCGTCGCGAAGAACGGCAGCACCGCAACGATGCCGAGGAAGATCGCGCCACCCCACGTGATCCGGATCAGGACGCGGGTGATGTACTCCTGCGTCGGACGGCCGGGCCGGATCCCCGGGATGAACCCCCCCTGGCGCTGCAGGTTCTCCGCCAGGTTCTGCTGCTGGAATATCACCATCGTGTAGAAGAACGCGAAGAGCACCACCATGACGAACACCAGCGCCCAGTAGAGGAGCCCCGTCGGCGAGAGCGCGGTCTCAAAGAACCGGGCGGTGCTGACGATCCAGCCGACGTCCGCCGTCTCGGCGAAGAACTGCGCGGCGACCGGCGGGAAGATCATGATCGAGAAGGCGAAGATCAGCGGGATCATCCCCGCGCTGTTGACGCGCAGCGGGATGAACGACTGCCCCTGCTGGCGATAGAGGCGGCCTCCGCGGATGCTCGAACGGGCGTACTGCACCGGGACGCGCCGCTGCGCCTCCTGGAAGAGCACGATGAAGCCGACGATGAGCACGGTCACGACCGCGAGCAGCAGGATCCCGCCGACGGCGGCCCCCGTACCGGTCAGGGCGCCGCGGCCGACGATGCCGGGCAGCCCGGCGACGATGCCGCCGAAGATGATGAGCGAGACGCCGTTGCCGACGCCGTTCTCGGAGATTCGCTCGCCGAGCCAGACCAGGAACATCGTGCCGGCGATGAGCGAGGCGAGCGTGGCCACGGTGGGGAGCGCATCACTGCCGGTGAAGCCGATGCCGCTGATGCCCCCGAGCTGCTGAATCAGGAGCAGCTGCGCGTACCCCTGGAAGGCCGCGAGCGGGACCGTGAGCCAGTGCGTGTAGAGCTGGATCTTGTTGCGGCCGGCCTCGCCCTCGCGCGCGAGCGCGGAGAGGCGCGGGATGAGCGGCTGTGCAAGCTGCATCACGATCGTCGCCGTGATGAACGGGTAGACGCCGAGCGCAGCCACCGAGAGGTTCTGCAGAGCGCCGCCGGAGAAGATGTTGAGGAAGCCCAGAATCGCGTTGTTGGCGAAGGTGTCCTGAAGCGCCGCGGAGTCGACGCCCGGGACCGGCACGTGCGCGACGAAACGGAAGATGAGGAGCATCGCGAGCGTGAAGAGGATCTTCCGCCTCACGTCGGGCTGGTGGAAGGCCTCCAGTGCGGCCTCGAGCAGCCGGGGACTCGCGCCCTGCGCCTGGGCCATCGGCTAGGACTCCGCCCCGCCGCCGCGGCGGTGCTTGCGGTTGCGGACGCGGCGCTGCGGCGGCTGGAGCTCCTCCCAGCTCCCGCCGGCGCCCTCGATCGCTCCCTTGGCGGCGGCGGAGAGCCGCGGCGCGACGACCGTGAGCGCCCGGTCCAGCTCCCCGCGCGCCAGCACCTTGAAGGGTGTGCGGGCGTCGTCGATGAGGCGAGCGGCCGCGAGCGCGTCGGCGTCGACCCTCGCTCCGGCCTCGAAGCGCACCGCGAGATCGCCGACGTTCACCGCCCGGAACTCGACGCGCATCGGGTTGCGGAAGCCGCGACGGTGGCCGAGTCGCCGGACCAGCGGCATCTGCCCGCCCTCGAAGCTCGCGGGGATCTTCCCGCGCGCCTTCTGACCCTTGAGCCCGCGGCCGGCGTAGGTGCCCGTGCCCGACCCGTCGCCCCGCCCGCGGCGCTTCCGGGGGCGCTTCGCCCCCGGCGGCTGGCGCAGCGTGTGCGGGTCCATCAGCGAACCTCCTCGACGCGCACGAGGTGGCGGACCTTGTGTGCCATCCCGCGCAGCTGCGGCGTGTCCTCGTGCTCCACGGTCTGGTGGAGCCGGCGCAGTCCCAGACGGCGGATCGTGCTCCCCTGATCGGACGGGCGGCCGATGGCGGAGCGCTCCCAGGTGATGCGGATACGCCCCACGGCTACGCTCCCGCCCCGGCCGGCTCGCCGCCCCGCGCGCGCTGCGCGACGCGCTCGGCCTGCTCCCGGGCGAGGCGGCGCCGACGGGCGACGACCTCCTCGGGCGGTCGCAGCGCGCGCAGGCCCTCTATCGTCGCGCGCACGACGTTGACCGGATTGTTCGAACCGAGCGACTTCGTCAGCACGTCGGAGACGCCCGCCGCCTCCAGCACCGCGCGGGCCGGCCCGCCGGCGATGAGGCCCGTCCCGGGCGAGGCCGGCCTCATCACGACCTTCGAGGCCTTGAACACGGCGATCTGGTCGTGTGCGATCGTGGAGCCGCTCATCGCGACCGGGAACATCGAGCGCCGCGCGATCACGCCGCCCTTGCGGATCGCCTCGGGGACCTCATTGGCGCGGCCGAACCCGAAGCCGACGCGGCCCTTGCCGTCGCCCACCACGACGATCGCCGTGAAGGAGAAGCGCCGCCCGCCCTTGACGACCTTGGCGACGCGGTTGATGTCGACGACCTTCTCGATGAACTCGTCGCCGTCCTCGCGCCGGTCGCGACGGGGCCCACGATCCCGGCCACCACCTCGGCCCATCAGAACACCAGCCCTTCCTCGCGGGCCGCCTCGGCGAGCGCGCGCACGCGGCCCGCGTAGGAGAATCCGCCGCGATCGAACACCACCGATGTCAGGCCCTTCTCGCGGGCGCGCACGGCGAGCACGCGACCGACCGCCCGGGCGCGCTCGGACTTGGTGCCGCCCTCCCCGCGGATCGTCTCCTCCAGATCCGAGGCAGCGGCGAGCGTGCGCCCCGCCCCGTCGTCGATGACCTGCGCGTAGATGTGCTGGTTCGAGCGGAAGACGCAGAGGCGCGGCCGCTGCGGGGTGCCCTGAAGCCGCCGCCGGATGCTGCGGTGGCGGCGCAGCCTCGCGGCGCGACGCGTCTGGCGCGCGGCGGATCCCATTACTTCTTCGCCTTCCCGGCACGCAGCCGCACGACCTCGCCGCGGTAGCGGATGCCCTTCCCGCGGTACGGCTCCGGCGGGCGCACGCGCCTGACCAGCGCCGCCTGCTGCCCGACGCTCTGCTTGTCGATGCCGCTGACATGGATGCGGGTGGGGGTCTCGAGCTCGAAGGTCACGCCCGGGAGCGGATCGAGCTCGACCGGGTGAGAGAAGCCGACGTTGAGCACGAGGCTCTCCCCGCGCAGCTGCGCGCGGTAGCCGGTCCCGGTGATCTCGAGGGTGCGGCGGTACCCCTCCGTCACCCCGACCACCATGTTCGCGATGAGAGCGCGCGTGAGCCCGTGAAGCGCCCGGTACTCCGGCTGATCGCCGGGGCGCTCGACCCGGATCTCACCGTCCTCGTGCCGGACCCGGATCGCCGGATGCACGTCGTGCTCGAGATCCCCCTGCGGGCCGCTCACGCGCACGCGCTGCCCGTCGAGCGTGACCTGGACGCCCTCCGGCAATGCCACCGGCTTCTTGCCTACCCGAGACATCGCGCCCCGCTCCCGACGCTGCGGCCGACCGCCGGGCCACCTACCAGACGTAGCACAGGACCTCGCCCCCGATCCTGCGGCGCCACGCCTCGCGATCGGACATCACGCCCTGCGACGTGCTGAGGATCGCGATGCCGAGCCCCCCGAGAACCCGTGGCACCTCGCGACGGTTGACGTAGACGCGGAGCCCGGGCTTCGAGACGCGGCGGATCCCGCCCAGCACCGCCTTGCGGTCCTCGCCGTAGGTGATCCGCAGCCTCAGGTAGGAGCGCGCCCCCTCGGTCTCCTCCTCGACGGCGGCGATGAAGCCCTCCTCACGGAGCACGCCGGCGACGGCGCGCTTCACGTTGGAGGTCGGCACGCGCACCCACTCGTGGCGCGCCGTGGCGCTGTTGCGGATGCGCGTGAACATGTCAGCCAGAGGGTCGGACATCGTCATGATTGCAGCCTCACCCCTTCCCCGCGCGTGCGCGCCGGTCCGCCTACCACGACGACTTGCGAACGCCGGGGAGCTTCCCCTCGTTCGCGAGCCGCCGGAAGCAGATCCGGCACATCCCGAACTTCCGCATGTAGGCCCGCGGCCGGCCGCAGGGCCGGTCGACCCACACGACCGGGCAGCGGTTCTGCTGGCGTGAGCTGAACCGCGGCGTCCGCAACGCCTTCGCGATCTGCGACTTCTTCGCCATCCCGCATCCGCCTCCCGGCCCCGGCGCTCTAGTCGCGCCGCGCGAACGGCATCCCGAGAAGGGAGAGCAGCCGCTGCCCCTCCTCGTCCGTGCGCGCCGTGGTCACGATGTTCACCTGCATCCCCCGTACCCGATCGATCGATGCGAAGTCGATCTCCGGGAAGATGACCTGCTCCGAGATGCCGAGCGAGTAGTTGCCGCGCCCGTCGAACGACTCGGGCGGGACGCCGCGGAAGTCCCGCGTGCGCGGCAGGCCGGCATTCACCAGCCGGTCGAAGAACTCCCACATGCGATTCGCCCGCAGCGTCACCTTGAGGCCGACCGGGTTGCCGGCACGCAGCCGGAAGTTCGAGATCGCGCGCTTCGCCCGCGTCACGATCGGACGCTGGCCGGTGATCGTCATCAGGTCGGCGGTCGCCGTCTCGACCGCCCGCGCGTTGGTCAGCGCCTCGCCCAGACCGACGTTTATGACGATGCGCGACAGCGTCGGGACGCTCATGACGTTCGTGTAGCCGAACTCGCGCGTCAGCTGCGGCGCCACCTCGTCGCGGTATCGCCCGCGGAGGCGCGGCTCGGCGGCGCCCGTGGCGAGGGCCTCGGCCATCAGTCCACCGCCTCGTCGCAGCGCTTGCAGTAGCGCACCTTCCTCGCGCCGTCGATCAGCCGGAAACCGACCCGCGTCGGCCGCTCGCACGACGGGCACACGACCTGCAGGTTGGAGAGATGCACGGGCGACTCGACGTCGATGAGGCCCCCGGGATCGGTCGCCGATCGCGGGCGCCGGTGCCGGCGGCTCATGTTGATGCCCGTCACCACGGCGCGGCCCTTGCGGGGCAGCACCTGGCGGACCTGCCCCTGACGACCGCGCTCCTTGCCGGTCATGACGCGCACGGTGTCGTTGCGCCGGATCTTCGCCGCCATCACAGAACCTCCGGTGCGAGCGAGATGATCCGCATGTAGCGCCGGTCCCGCAGCTCGCGCGCGACCGGCCCGAAGATGCGCGTACCCCGCGGGTTCCCCTCGCGGTCGGCGAGCACCACCGCGGCGTTGTCGTCGAAGCGGATCGTGGAGCCGTCGGCGCGCTGCTGGGACTTCGTCGTGCGCACGACCACGGCGCGCACCACCTCGCCCTTGCGCACCGCCGAGTTCGGCTGCGCATCCTTCACGGTCGCGACGATGACGTCGCCGACGCGCGCGTAGCGCCGGCGCGTCCCTCCGAGGACGCGGATGCAGAGGATCTCGCGGGCGCCGGAGTTATCGGCGACGTGGAGACGCG
Source organism: Dehalococcoidia bacterium (assembly GCA_034420495.1). Classification (GTDB taxonomy): domain Bacteria; phylum Chloroflexota; class Dehalococcoidia; order UBA2979; family UBA2979; genus VYDC01. Next base: position 5,577 of record DAOULG010000233.1, on the reverse strand, counting down.
ACTCCTGCTGGATCACTCGCCGTCCTCCTCCGCCGCCGGCGCGCCGGCGTCCTCCGGAGGCTCCCCGGGGGCGGCCTCCGCGGCCCCGTGCTCCGCCACGGCCGCGGCCTCATCGGCGGGCTCCTCCACGGCCGCTCCCGCCGGGGAGCGCTGGATCTCCTCGACCAGGGAGCGGTCGATCTCCGCCGCCGCGACCTCCGCGACGGCGCGCTCGGTCAGCACCTCGACGAGGCGCCAGCGCTTGGTCCTGCTGACGGGACGGCACTCCTCGATGCGCACGACGTCGCCGAGCGTGCCGAGCCCGTCGGGGTCGTGCACGTGGTAGCGCTTCGTGCGGCGGATCACCTTGCGGTAGAGCGGGTGACGCGAGGTGCGCTCGATGGCGACGACCAGCGTTTTCTCCATGCGATCGGAGACGACCGTGCCGACACGGAGCTTCCGGTTCACCGGGGCGGGATCGCTGGAGACCACCTGCTACTCCTCGTCCACGGCCGCGGCGGCGGCCGCCGGCTCGCCCTCGGGCTCACGAGGCGGCGCGAGGTCGGCGCCGGGCGTGTTCCCGCGCTCGCCGATCACCGTGCGCAGCCGCGCGATCTGGCGGCGGGTCTTCCGGATCTTCGAGACGTCGGCGAGCTGGCGGGTCGCCGCCTGGAAACGAAGCGTGAAGAGCTCCTCGTGCGCGCTCTCGAGGTCGCGCAGCAGCTCCTCGTCGGTGCGCTGGCGCAGCTCGTGCGCGAGACGGTTCGGCATCAGAAGGCCTCCTCGCGCGTGATGACGCGCGTGTCGACGGGGAGCTTGTGGTGCGCGCGGCGGAAGGCCTCGCGGGCGGCCTCTTCCGGGACGCCGGCGACCTCGAACATGACGCGGCCGCGGCGGACGACCGCGACCCAGCGGTCGGTCGCCCCCTTCCCCTTCCCCATGCGGGTCTCTACGGGCTTCTGGGAGACGGGCTTGTCCGGGAAGATGCGGATCCACACCTTGCCGCCGCGGCGCAGCGTCCCGGTGATGGAGCGTCTCGCCGCCTCGATCTGGCGCGAGTCGACCCACCCGTTGGAGCGCGCCTGCAGGCCGAACTCGCCGAAGGCGACGTGGTTTCCCGTCTGCGCCGCGCCGCGCCGGCGACCCCGGAACTGCTTGCGGTACTTGGTGCGTCGTGGCATCAGCATGGCGCGGCTCTCACTCCGTGGCCGACATCGCGACGGCGGCCGCGAGCGGCGACTCCTCCGGCGCGATCTCGCCCTTGTGGATCCAGCACTTCACGCCGATCACCCCGAAGGTCGTTCTCGCCTCGGCGAGACCGAAGTCGATGTCCGCGCGCAGCGTGTGGAGCGGGACGCGCCCCTGCAGCTCCTGCTCCGAGCGCGACATCTCCGCGCCGCCCAGGCGGCCGCTGATCCGCACCCTGCAGCCGAGCGCGCCGCGCGACATCGTGCGCTGCACCGCCTGCTTCATCGCGCGGCGGAATGCGACCCGCCGCTCGAGCTGATCGGCGACCGAGCGCGCCACGAGGAAGGCGTCGAGCTCGGGGATGCGTATCTCGTCGATGTTGAGGCGAACGCGGCGATCGGTGGCGCCCTGCAGCAGCTGGCGCAGCCTCTCGGCGTTCTGGCCGCCCCGTCCGATCACGATGCCGGGCTTCGCGGTCTTGAGCGTCATCGTCAGCTGATTGGCATTGCGGTCGATCAGGATCTGCGAGATGCCGGCGTCGGGGAGCGTGCTCAGGATCAGCCTCCTGAGCGCCATGTCCTCCTTCGCGAGGCTCGCGTACTCGCGGTCCGCGTACCACTTCGACTGCCAGTCGCGGATCACGCCGAGGCGGAACCCGTACGGGTGGACCTTCCGTCCCATCAGTAGCCCTCGCCCTCGACCACGATCTCGATGTGGGAGAGCCGCGTCACGCGCGGCGAGACCCGTCCGCGCGAGCGTGCCTTGAAGCGCCGGAGCTTCGTCGCGTCGCCCGCCACCGCCGACTTCACGCGCAGCCCGTCCGGGTCGAGCGCGTGGTTGTTCTCGGCGTTCGCCGCGGCGGAGCGCACCACCGAGCGGACGATGCGCGCGGATGGCTGCGGCAGCGACTGCAGCAGGTCAAGGGCCTCCTCGACCTGCAGGCCGCGGATCGCCTCGAGCACCAGGCGCACCTTTCGAGGCGACACCGGCTGGTTCGTGGCCAGCGCCCGGACCTCCGTCATACGACCTCGCCCCTCCGGCCCCCGCTCATCCCGCGGGCACCCGCGCTATCGGCTGCGGCTCATCACCTCGGAGCGTCCGCGGTGCCCGCGGAAGGACCGGGTGAACGCGAACTCGCCGAGCTTGTGCCCCACCATGTTCTCCGTGCAGAGCACCGGCACGTGCCGGCGACCGTCGTGCACGGCGATGGTCAGGCCGACCATCTCCGGCATCACCGTGGAGGCGCGCGACCACGTTCGGATCACCTGCCGGCGCCCGCCGCGCTGCGCCGCCTCCACCTTGCGCATCAGCTTGGGATCCACGTAGGGCCCCTTCTTCGTCGACCGAGACATCGCTCTCCCCCCGCCCTAGCGACGCCTGCGGCCGCGGCGGCGCACGATGAAGGTGCTCGTGCGCTTGTTGCTGCGCGTCCGGTAGCCGAGCGCCGGCTTGCCCCACGGCGTCTTCGGGCCGGGGAGCCCGATCGGTGCCTTCCCCTCGCCCCCGCCGTGGGGATGGTCGACGGGATTCATCGCGGAGCCGCGCACCTGCGGGCGCCGCCCGCGATGCCTCGCGCGGCCCGCCTTGCCCAGCTTCAGCTGCGCGTGCTCCGGGTTCCCGACCGAGCCGACCGTGGCGCGGCAGCTCTCGAGCACCTGCCGCATCTCCCCCGACGGGAGGCGCAGGAGCGCATAGCCCGACTCCTTCGCCATCAACTGGATGGAGGTGCCCGCCGAGCGGCCGAGCTGTCCGCCCCGCCCGGGCTGGAGCTCCACGCAGTGCACCTGCGTCCCGACCGGGATGGCCGAGAGCGGCAGCGAGTTGCCGGGAGCGATGGGGGCGTCGTCCGCGGAGAGCACCGTATCGCCGACCTGGAGCCGCTCCGGCGCCAGCACGTAGCGCTTGTCGCCGTCGGCGTAGAAGACGAGCGCGATGCGCGCGCTGCGCCCGGGGTCGTACTCGACGGCGGCGACGCGGCCCGGCACCCCGATCTTGTCGCGCCGGAAGTCGATGAGGCGCACCCGCCTCTTGTGCCCGCCGCCCCGGTGCCGGACGGAGATCCGGCCGTCCTGACCCCGGCCCGCGCGCTGCTTCCTGGGCGCGAGCAGCCGCTTCTCCGGCCGCTTCTTCGTTATCTCCGAGAAGGTGTGACCGGTGGCGTTGCGCCTCCCGGGCGAGGTCGGCCTGAATGGACGGATCGGCATCTAGACGCCCTCGAACAGCTGAATCTCATCGCCCGGCTTGAGCGTGACGATCGCCTTCTTCCAGTCGCGTCCGCGGCTGATGATGCGCCCGCGGCGCTTCCTCTTCCCGCGGACGCGCATCACGTTGACCGCGCGCACCTCGACGTCGAAGGCCCTCTCCACGGCCTCCCGGATCTGGGGCTTGTTGGCGCCGAACGCGACCTCGAAGACGTACTTGCCGGAGACGGCGAGAGACGTGCTCTTCTCGGTGACGATCGGGCGGCGGAGCACCTCGTAGCTGTGGATCTGCTTCGGCATCTACGCGCCCTCCGCCAGCCGGGGAGCGTGGCCGGGCCGCGGACGACCGCCGGCGCGCTCGCCCCCCCACAGCTCCTCGCAGCGCCGCACGGCGTCGACCGTGAGCACCAGCGTGTGGTGCGCGAGCAGGTCGGCGACCGAGATCGTGTCGGCCGGCACCACGTCGGCGCCGGCGACGTTGCGTGCGGAGAGGTAGGCGCTCCGATCCGGCGCGCCGGTGACGATCAGCGCGGAGCGCTCGACGCCCAGCGCCTCGAGCAGCTGGACGACCGACTTGGTGGAGGGCGGAGCGTCCGCCTCCTCTTCCCGCAGCGCGGTGACGACGCGCACGCGCTCCTCCCGCACCCGGGACGAGAGCACCGAGCGGATCGCCAGGCGACGCATCCGCTTCGGGAGCCTCTGCCGGAAGCTCCGGGGCCGGGGGCCGAAGACGACCCCGCCGCCGCGGCGGTGCGGCGCCCGCCGCGACCCCTGCCGCGCCGCCCCGAGACCCTTCTGTCGGCTGATCTTGCGTGTGGAGCCCCGGACCTCGCTCCGGGACTTGGTCGAGGCGGTGCCGGCACGGCGGGCGGCGAGCTGCGCGAGCAGCGTCTGATGCACCGCGGCGCCGTGCGGCTCGACGCCGAACACCGCATCATCGACCTCGATGGCGCGGCGGCGCTTCCCGCTGGGGTCGGTCACGGTGAGCTTCACTCCGAGCCCTCCCCGCTCTCCCCGTCGTCGCCGATCTCAGGCTCTGCCGGCGCGGCCGGGGGGGATGCGGCCTCGGCCTCCTGAGCGCGGGGGGGCTCGAAGGGCGGAGGCGGCTCGTAGCCCTGGAGCGGCGCGCGTCGCCCCGGTGTGACCGCGACGACTCCGCGCGGGGCGCCGGGGACGGAGCCCTGTACGAAGAGCAGGTTGCGCGCCGGGTCGGTGGTCACGACCAGGAGGTTGAGCTGGCTGTCGGTGCGGGCCCCCATGTGGCCGGGCATCTTCTGACCCTTCCACACCTTGCCGGGGGTGGTGCCCGCGCCCACCGAGCCGGGCGCGCGGTGCCGGTCGGACTGGCCGTGCGTCCGGGGCCCGCCACGGAAGCCCCACCGCCGGACGCCGCCCTGGAAGCCGCGTCCCTTGCTCACGCCCGTCACCGAGACGTAGTGGCCGGGCTCGATGTCGGCGACCGTGAGTTCGCTCCCCACCGCGAACTCGGCGCCGTCGAGGAGCGGGAACTCGCGCAGGGTGCCGAGCGCGTCCTCGATGCCGGCCTTGCTCAGGTGACCGCGCTCGGGCTGCGTGAGGCGCTTCGGCCCGTGCGCAAACCCGACCTGCACCGCGGAGTAGCCGTCTCGCTCGACGGTGCGGATCTGCGTCACCCTGTTGGGACCGAGCTCGATGGCCGTGACCGGACGCACGCGTCCGGTCGCGTCGTAGAGCGTCATCATCCCCACCTTGCGGCCGATCATCCCGGCGAACACGACGTCCCAACTCCCCTGCGGGTCCGCTCCCCGCGCTGCTAGAGCTTGATCTCGATATCGACCCCGGAGGGCAGCTGCAGCCTCATCAGCGTGTCGATGGTGCGCGAGGTCGGCTCGTAGATGTCGATCAGACGCTTGTGCGTCCGGATCTCGAACTGGTCGCGCGAGTCCTTGTCGATGAACGGCGAGCGGATCACGGTGTACTTCTGGATGCGCGTGGGCAGCGGGACGGGCCCGGCCACGGCGGCACCCGTGCGCTCGGCCGATTCGACGATCTGTCTCGCCGAGGCGTCGAGCACGCGATGATCGTAGGCCCGGAGCCGGATCCGGATCCGCTGTCGTGCCACGCTCTCCCCCTCGGCCCTGAGCCCTGGCGGCGCCGCCGCTCGCCGGCGGCTCCTACTCGATGATCTCCGTCACCACGCCCGCGCCCACCGTGCGGCCGCCCTCGCGAA
>DAOULG010000232.1:0-3318 GCA_034420495.1 Dehalococcoidia bacterium | reverse complement strand
GCGAGAGCGCTGCCCGGCACCAGGATCCGATGGTCGGCGGAACCGAAGATGCCGCGTGTGATGTGCGGTATGGCGATCCCGAGGAACGCGATCGGGCCCGCGAACGCGACGACAGCTCCCGCCAGGATCGACGCACTCGTCAGCGTCAGCGTGCGAGCTCGCCGCACGTTGAGCCCCATGCTGCGCGCGTAGTTCTCGCCCATCAGCAGTGCGTTGAGTTGCTTCATGGAGAGCGCGGCGACCGCCGCCCCGATACCGACCGCGAGGGCGAACAGCGTGACGTCGTCCCAGCGGACTCGATGGAAGCTGCCGAACCCCCATTCGACGAACAACCGGGTCTGATTCGGATCGGCGAAGAAGACCAGCACGGTGACCAGCGCACCGATCAGGGCGGACAGCACCACCCCGAGCAACAGCACGACCACCATGTCACGGACGATGCTCGCGACCACGAGCATGGCGAGCAGGACGGCGCCCGCCCCGAGCGAGGCTCCGAATACGAGGCCGACGCCGGAAACGGCCTGCGCCACGCCGCTCGTCGCTGCGCCGTCGCGGTACAGCCCAACCGTCAGCCCGGGGAGCACGATGATGACCAGTGCCGCACCCAGACTCGCGCCGGAGACCACGCCCAGCGTGTAGGGGCTCGCGAGCGGGTTTCTGAAGACGGCCTGCATCTGCAGACCCGCAAGACCAAGGGCGATCCCGACGAGCGTTGCGGTGATCACCCGAGGGAGCCGAACGTCCAGCACGATCGTGGTCCACGCGTCCCGCTCCGCCGGACGGCCCAGAAGCACGCGCGCTACCTCGTCCAATGGGAGCCGCACCGACGACCAGCTGAGCAAGACGAGAACTGCAAGCACAAACGCCGCGATGAGGAGCGAGAACGCGACGAGAGTCCGGGTTCGCCCCCGCGAGCGGGCAGCCTCGACGCCTGGCCGCCGGCGGAACGGAGCGGTGCCCGCTGACGAGGTCACCGCTGCTCCATTCGCACGTGGAACAGGGGCTCATGTTCTGGCAGCGCCGTCGGCGACATCAGCGCGATCAGATCAGCCAGCATCAGGTCGACGCGGACGCCCCCGGTGTGAAGGACGTCCCGGCCGCGTCTGAACCGGTGGAACGCTGCGCCTCGCCCCGTTGCGCCGATCTCGCTGTACACCCGCCTGGCGGCGTCGCTCGGGGTCGTCGTCTCCCAGATCGAGCTGTACCAGAAGTCCGCATCCGCCCCGAACGCCAACGCCTCCTCGAGCCCGACCTCCCCGAGCGTTCCAGCCTCGTTGAGCTGGGGCGCGATGCCGGCTTCGCTCAGCACGTCCACGCCCCCGGCGTCGCGCACGAGGCCGGGCAGGAACCAGTGCGGCCAGAAGCTATCCCAGGTACCGCGGTCGTTCGGGTGCCCGATCAGGACCGCCGGTCTCTGTCGGCCTCGCCGCGCGCGTTGTCTCAGGTTCCGATAGCGGGCTTCAATCGCAGCGAACTGGCGATTCGCTTTCGACTCCAGATTGAAGAACAGGGAGACGAACTTCAGCTGCTCCGCGCACGCGAGCGGATGCTCGACGGCGGGTAGGAAGAACACGATCGGAAGCCCGCTGGTCCGTCGATGGCGGCGCCACTCATGGCTGAGCCCGTAGAAGTACACATCGGGCTCGAGGCCCCGGATGGCAGCGACTCGTTCGTCCTCGGTTCCCGGCAGGTCCGACTCCGCCACGATCTCCTCGACCCGCGCTGAGAGGGCGCCGAGGTGATCTATCCCGGAGGGGCTCTTCGACCACCCGAAGAGAGCATCCGAGACCTCCAGGAACTCGATCGCGCCGAGAAGGCGAGCCTCGTCGTGCCAGACTCGACGCACGGGGACCTCGATCACCGTGGCGCCGCTGAGCGCGCCCACGAGCCGGGGTGCCGGAGTCCCGCGTTGCACGAGCACGTACACGTCCGGGTGGCGAATCCCCGGTCGCTCGATCTCGCTGCTCACGGTGAGCACCTTGTAGCTGCGCTCGTAGCGGACACCCCAGCGGGTCGCGTACTGCGGAGCGACGCGGTCGGGGAAGTAGTCGACCGCCGCGTCGAAGCGCTCGACTGATCCGTTCAGGTTCGCTGACGTCGATGACTGGGGACGGAGCAGTCCGAGCGTGAACTGCAGGATGGCGTCTCTCGCCACGGACTCGTCGAGCAGTTCGGTGACTGCCGTCTGGAGCGCTCGGACCTCGTGCAGGGGCAGCCCACCCGCTTCGAGCTTCGAGATCTCGCGGGCCAGACCGCGAGTTGCCAGCGGGACGTCCTCGGGGCGAACCTCACCCGGAGAGAGCAGCCGCTCCATCACTGGAGCCGGCAGCAACCCGGAGCGCTCGATCAGAGTCCTCGCGTCCACCTCGAGTCCAAGCGCGAGGCGTCCGATCATCTCGACCGTCGGCGGCTTCCGCCCATTCTCGAGCTTTGACAGATGTCCATCGGAGACGCCGGACGCCTCGGCTAGCCGGATGAGCGTCAAGCCACGCTCCTTGCGCAAACCGCGCAGCAGGTCCCCGAAGTCCGACCGGTTCAACTGAACCACTTCCTGCCCGGTGGATCGGCCTGCTGATACGTAGTATCAATACTGCTCGCACGCTGCCGGCGCAAGTCGCGCCGCGATGGAAGAAGGTTCGCTTTGCGCTCACCCCTCCCGCTGCTGATCGGCCTCGTCCTGCTGCTCGGGCTCGCGATCTCCTGTACCGGCGACGCGGACCCCCCTGAACCGACGGTCCAGGCCACTGCAGGCGCAGAGACCACGCCGACCGCCGCTGCGGCGACCCCGACCGCCGCTGCAGCGACCCCGACCGCCGCCGCGGCGACCCCGACCGCCGCTGCGGCGACGCCGACCGCCACCGCGGCGACGCCGACCGCCGTCGCGGCAGTGCCCATAACCAGCAACCCCCGCGAGTGCGTGACCGACTTCCAGTCGGGTGTTGACTACTTCCCGGACAAGGTCGAGGCGGTCTACGCCGAGGGTTGGAGCGTGCACTACCACGGGCATTACAAGGTGCTCACTATCGAGCCCGTCCCCAACGTCCAGAACGCCAGGCAGGAGACGTACGTCCTCGCCCAGTGCGGGGCGCCCACGCCTGACCTCACCGGTGATCTCGCAGGCGCGCACGTCATCCCGATCCCCGCAGGCAGCTTCTGGACCGCCTCCGGCAGCGGGTGGTTCGTGGCGCTCGAGACCCTTGGCCTCTCCGACACCGTGCTCGGTGCGAACGTCCGGGCCGCCGGGCTCGAGTACCTGCCGAACATCAACCGCCGCTTCGAAGACGGGCTCGCCATCCCCGCACGTGCGTCGAACAGCTT
>DAOULG010000231.1:0-7562 GCA_034420495.1 Dehalococcoidia bacterium | reverse complement strand
GGGGCGCTCGCGCTCCGGCGCAGGAGAGGGCGGCCGTCCTGACGGAGGGGGCCGCGCCTCGCGCCGGCGGCGCGCCGGGGCGGGGCGGAGATGGCGGGAGGAGGGCGAGGATGGGAGCGTTCACGGGCAGAGGGATCACGCGGGCCGCGGGGGTGGCGTGCGCCGCCGTGCTGCTGCTCGCGGCGGCGGGCTGCGACGGGGCGGGCGGGGGCGAGGAGGACGCCGGGACGGGCGGGATCTCCGTCACCGGGGTGGGGAGCGTCGCCGTCGTCCCCGACATCGCCGTGCTGAGCATCGGCGTCGAGGTCACGGCCCCGACGGTGGGGGCGGCCCGGGGCGACGCCGCGGGGGCGATGGAGGCCATCGGCGGGGCGCTCCGCGCCGCCGGCGTGGAGGACGGCGACATCGCGACGCGCTCCTTCCACATCTACCCCCAGTACGGGTACGAGGAGGGGAGGGCCCCGACGATCGAGGGCTTCACCGTGAGCAACCAGGTCACGGTGACGGTGCGGGACATCGACCGCCTCTCCTCGACTCTCGACGGCGCCATCGAGGCCGGCGGCGACGTCGTCCGCGTCCACGACGTCTCCTTCGGCGTCGACGAGCCGGAGCGCTTCTTCGGCCGGGCGCGCGAGGAGGCGGTCGCCGATGCCCGCGAGCGCGCCGCGCAGCTCGCCGCGCTCACGGGGGTCGAGCTCGGCGACCCCCTCTCCATCACCGAGTCGAGCGGCGGGGCGCCCGCGCCCTTCGCACCCGCCGCCTTCGGGGAGTCCGATCTGCTGGGCGCCACGCCGCTGCAGCCGGGCGAGGGGGAGGTCACGATCGTCGTCTCCGTCACCTACGCCATCCGGTAGCGGCGGCCGCTGGAGTAGGATGGGGCGACCCGCTCCCGCAGGAGGCGAGCTCGTGCCCCAGAGCGACCGAGGGTCCCCGCAGCTCCCGCCGCGCGCCGACCGGCGGCGCGGCGGGTGAGCGGCGCCGGTCCCGGCGGGCCGCGCGGGCCCTCCGCCCCGATGCGGGCGGCGCTCGCCGAGGCGGAGGACGCCCGCGGCTGGAGCTCGCCGAACCCCCCGGTCGGCGCCGTCGTCGTCCGGGACGGGCGCATCGTCGGACGCGGGCACACGCGCCCCCCCGGGGGCGATCACGCGGAGCGCGTCGCCCTCGCCGAGGCCGGCGAGAGCGCGCGCGGCGCCACCATCTACGTCACGCTGGAGCCGTGCGCGCACCACGGGCGCACGCCCCCCTGCACGGAGGCGCTGCGCGCCGCCGGCGTCCGGCGGGTCGAGTACGCGCTCGCCGATCCCGACGCGAGGGTCGACGGCCGGGGCGCGGCGGCGCTCCGCGAGGCCGGCATCGAGGTCGGGACCGGCGACGGCGCGGAGGAGGCCTCGGAGCAGCTCGCCGGCTACCTCACGCACCGCCGCACGGGGCGGCCGCGCCTCACCGCGAAGTTCGTCGCCTCGCTCGACGGCCGCCTCGCCTCGGCGACCGGGGACTCGCGGTGGCTCTCCGGCCCGGCGACGCTCGCGTGGGCGCACCGCGAGCGGCCGACCTTCGACGCGATCGTCGTCGGCTCCGGCACCGTGGTGCTCGACGACCCCGAGCTCACCGCCCGCCCCGGCGGGAGCACCGAGGGCGCGCATCAGCCGCTGCGCGTCGTCGTCGACACGCGCGGGCGCACCCCCGCCGCGGCGCGCGTGCTCCGCGGGCCCTCCCCGACGCTCGTGGCGACCTCGGAGCGCTCGCGCACCGCCTGGCGGGAGGCGATGCGCGAGGCGGGCGCCGAGGTCGCCCTCCTCCCGGAGGCCGACGGCCACGTCGACCCGGCCGCGCTCCTCGACGAGCTCGGCCGGCGCGGGACGCTGGCGGCGCTGGTCGAGGGGGGCGGGGTGCTGCTCGGCGCGCTCTTCGACCGCCGCCTCGTCGACTACGTGCACGCCGTGATCACGCCGATCATCATCGGCGCCGAGAGGGCGCCCTCGGCCGCGGCCGGGCGCGGCGCGCAGCGCCTCGCCGACGCGCCGCGGCTCACCGGGATCCGGGTGGAGCAGCTCGGGCCGGACGTCCGCATCTCCGGCGCCCCGGCGTGGCCGGAGGCCGGATCCGAGCGGGCGGGCGGCGCCGGGGAGGAGGGCTGATGTTCACCGGCATCGTGGAGGAGGTCGGCCTCCTGCTGCGGCGCGAGGGCGGCGAGCTCGTCGTCGGCTGCGACCTGGTGCGCGAGGGGACGGCGCTCGGCGACTCGATAGCCGTGAACGGCGTCGACTTCACGGTGCGGCGGATCGAGGAGGGGGAGCTCCTCTTCGACGTGATGCCGGAGACCTTCCGGCGGTCCAACCTCGGCGAGCTCGACGCCGGCTCGCCGCTCAACCTCGAACGGTCGGTGCGGCCGACCGACCGGCTCTCCGGCCACCTCGTCCGGGGGGTGGTGGAGACCGTCGCCCGCCTGGAGAGCCTGACGCCCGAGGGGGAGGCCGTCGTGGCGCGCTACCGGGTGCCCGGGCCCTACATGCGCTACATCGTCGAGAAGGGCCCCGTCTGCGTGGACGGCGCCTCCCTCACGGTGGTAGCGCGCGACGACGAGGGCTTCGCCGTCTCGCTGGTGCAGTACACGCAGCAGCACACCAACCTGACGCGCCGCAGCCCCGGTGATAGCATCAACCTCGAGACCGACATCGTCGCGCGCTACGTCGAGCAGCTCGCCCGTTCGCTGCTCGAGGAGCAGGGTCGCGCCTGACGGTCTCGGGCGGGGAGCGGTCATGGCGGAGCCTCAAGCGAGCAGACGGACGCGCGCGCGGCGCTCCCCGCTGCGCCTGAGCGTCCCCGAGGCGATAGAGGAGTTCCGCGCCGGCCGCCCGGTCATCATCGTCGACGACGAGGACCGCGAGAACGAGGGGGACGTGGCCGTCCCCGCGCAGTTCTGCACGCCCGATCTCGTCAACTTCATGGCGACCCACGCGCGCGGGCTGATCTGCGTCCCGCTCGCCGACGAGACGGTGGACCGGCTGCGGCTCCCGATGATGACGCGCCGCAACACGAGCTCGCTCGGCACGGCCTTCACCATCAGCGTCGAGGCGGCGCGCGGCATCACCACCGGCATCTCCGCGCGCGACCGGGCCCGCACCATCGAGGTGCTCGCCGATCCCGCCTCGGAGCCGGCCGACCTCGTCCGGCCGGGCCACATCTTCCCGCTGCGCGCGCGCACCGGCGGCGTCCTGGTGCGGGCCGGGCAGACCGAGGCGTCGGTCGATCTCTGCCGGCTCGCCGGCCTCGAGCCGGCGGCGGTGATCTGCGAGGTGATGCGCTCCGACGGCGAGATGGCGCGCATGCCCGATCTGAAGCGCTTCGCGAGGCGGCACGAGCTCCGGATCCTCACCGTCGCCGACATCATCGCCTACCGCATGGAGAACGAGCGGCTCATCGAGCGCGTCGACGATGCGACGCTGCCGACGGCGTTCGGCGAGTTCCGCGCCATCGCCTTCCGCACGCTGATCGACCAGAAGGAGCACATCGCGCTGGTGATGGGCGAGGTCGACGCCGAGACGCCGATCCTCGTGCGCGTCCACGACGAGTGCGTGACCGGCGACGCGCTAGGATCGCAGCGCTGCGACTGCGGAGAGCAGCTCGCCGTCGCGATGCAGACGATCGCGGAGTCCGGGCACGGCGTCTTCCTCTACATGGACCAGGAGGGGCGCGGCATCGGGCTGCACAACAAGATCCGCGCCTACCGCCTGCAGGACGAGGGCCTCGACACCGTCGAGGCGAACGAGGCGCTGGGCCTCCCCGCGGATCGCCGCGACTACGGCATCGGCTGCCAGATCCTGGTGGATCTCGGCGTCCGGCGCATGCGGCTGATGACGAACAACCCCCACAAGCGCGCCGGGCTCGAGGGCTACGGCCTGGTGGTCGAGGAGCGCATCCCGATCGAGGTCGAGCCCAACGCCCACAACCTCCGCTACCTCACGACGAAGCGCGACAAGATGGGCCACTTGCTCGCCGAGCGGCTCGGCAGCGACCGGCCGGGGTAGCGTGCCCGCCCCCGGCCCGGAGGTTCCCGGGCTTCGGCTCGCCCTCGTCGTCTCCCGCTACCACGGGGCCGTCACCGGCGCGCTGCGCGAGGGGGCGGAGGCGGCGGCGAGGGAGAGCGCCGCGGCGGCCCCCGCGCTCGACGTGGTGGAGGTCCCCGGCGCCTTCGAGCTCCCCGTCGCCGCCCGCCGGCTCGCCGCGAGCGGCCGCTACGAGGCGATCGCCTGCGTCGGCGCGGTGGTGCGCGGCGGCACGCCCCACTTCGATTATGTCGCCGGGGAGGCGGCGCGGGGCATCGCCGAGGTGGCGCGCGACTTCACCCTCCCGGTAACGTTCGGTCTCATCACCGCGGAGACGGCGCGGCAGGCGCGCGAGCGCGCCCGCGGCGCCGGGAGCGGCTGGACGGGCAACAAGGGGCACGAGGCGATGGGCGCCGCCATCGAGATGGCGCTCCTCTTCCGCGAACTCGCGGCGGCCGGGGACGCGGTGAGCGCTCCCGGGGCCGCCGGGGAGGGCCGCTGATGAACTGGTGGTCGCGCAGGGACGCGAGCGGGGGCGAGAGCCTCGACCACGCGACGCACGACGCGGTCCGGCTCGCCCACCGCGCGCTGGATCGCTTCCCCGCCATGGTCGCCCGTCACCGCTACGTGGCCGGGGGGGCGGCGATCTCCTCCGCGCTCGTCGTGCTCGCCGGCGTCGCCGTCGCGCGCCGCATGCGCGCCGGCCAGAGCGCCGACGAGGCGATCGCGACGGTGACGGAGGATGAGCTCGAGGGCCGGACGAGATTCCGCATCGAGGACGACGTCGCCGAGGCGCTCGAGCAGGCCGGCGCCGACGGGGCGCTCGCGGATGCCCCGGAGGAAGCGGCCGCGGAGCTCCCCGGCGACGGGCCCGGGGAGGCGCCGGCCGCCGAGCCCGCGGCGGAGAGCCCCCGCTAGCGGCGCGCGGGAGGCCCGCTGATGGGGCCCGACCGGAGGGCCCGGGAGCCCTCGATGTCGGAGCGAGCCGGGCGGCGGCGCGGAGGCGGGAGCGCCCCGGGTCCCCGCCTCCCCCGCCGCATCGCCCACGTCGATCTCGACACCTTCTTCGTCTCGGTCGAGCGCGTGAGGGACCCCTCCCTCGCGGGGAGGCCGGTGCTGGTGGGCGGAGCGGGGAGCCGCGGCGTCGTCGCGAGCGCCTCCTACGAGTCGCGGCGCTACGGCTGCCGATCGGCGCAGCCGATGGTGCAGGCGCTCCGGCTCTGCCCCGGCGCGATCGTGGTCCCCCCGCACCCCGATCTCTACCGGGAGGCGTCGGAGGCCTTCCACGCCGTCCTCCGCGACTGCTCGCCGCTCGTCGAGTCCGCGGGCCTCGACGAGGCGTACGTCGACCTCACCGGCATCGGCGGGCCCGCGCCGGGGGGCGGGGCGCGGGCCGCGCTGGCGGAGGCGTGCGGCCGCATCCGGAGCGAGCTGCGGCTCCCCGTCTCCGCCTGCGTCGCCGGGAGCCGCACCGCCGCCAAGGTCGGATCCGACCGCGCGAAGCCCGACGGGCTCATCGTCGTGGAGCCCGGCGGGGACGCGGCGTTCCTGGCGCCGGTCCCGGTGCGCGAGCTCCCGATGGTGGGTCCGCGGATGGCTCAGGAGCTCGCAGCGAGCGGCGTCGCGACGATAGGCGAGCTCGCCGCGCTCGACAGGCGCTGGCTCCAGGTGCGCTTCGGGCGGGTCGGGCTGACGGTCCACGATCGCGCGCGCGGGCGGGATCCCTCGCCGGTGCGCGGCCGGCCGGTTGCGGCGCGCTCCGTCTCGCGCGAGGTCACCTTCGGCGCGGACGTCCTCGATCGCGACACGCTGCGGCGCACGGTGGCGCGGCACGCCGAGCGGGTCGGGCACGATCTCCGCGTCGGCGGGCGGCGCGCCCGCACCGTCACGCTGAAGCTGCGCTGGGGCGACTTCGAGACGCTCACGCGCAGCCGCACTCTGGAGCGGCCCACCCACGCCACGCGCGCGCTCGCCGCGGCCGGCGAGGAGCTCCTGGACGGGGTGCTGGCACAGCAGGGGCGGCGAGGCGTCAGGCTCGTCGGCCTCGCCGCGAGCAACCTCGTCTCCGGCGAGCGCCAGCTCGGCTTCGAGGACGGCGGGGGGAGCGCCGCCCGCGAGGAGCAGCTCGACCGCGCGCTCGACGCGATCCGCGGCCGCCACGGCGACGCCGCCGTCACGCGCGGGGCGCCCCCGGGGGGCGAGGGGATCCCCGGCGCGGCCGGGGGGAGGCCCGGCGGGGCGCGGCGCGCGCCGCCGGATGAGGGCCCCCCGCGCGGCTGAGGCGTCCCGCCCGGCGGGGAGCCCCGGCCGCTGGCCGCAGCGATACGCCCAAAGTATCGTAAGTCTTCCACAGGCTCCGGAGATTCGGGAGATATGGTCGAGAGACGGAGCGGCGCCCCTCCGCCAGAGACGGCTCGCCGGGACGACGCCGGCGGCGGCGCGCGGCCCGCACCGGCGACGCGCTGGGTGAACATCGCGCGCGCCTGCGAGGTGCTCGGCGTCAACGAGTCGACGGTGCGACGCTGGGCCGACGCCGGCCAGATCCGCTGCTTCCGCACGCCCGGCGGGCATCGACGCTTCTCGGAGCGCGAGCTGCTCGAGTTCGTGGAGGGGCGGAGCAGCGGGCGGCGCGAGCTCGGGGAGGCCGCGATCAGCCGCATCCGCCGCGAGCTCTCCTCCGGGCACCGCGAGGCCGGCTGGTACGAGCAGATGGCGAGCGACGAGCGCGAGGCGCTGCGGCCGCTCGGACGCCGCCTCGCCGAGCTCGTCGACGACGACATCGCCCGCCGCGGCCCGCGCGAGGAGATCGAGCGCGAGGTCGACGCCATCGGCGAGCGCTACGGCCAGGTGCTCTACGAGCGCGGCATGCCGCTCTCCCAGGCGATCGAGGCGTTCACGTTCTTCCGCCGTTCGCTCGACGAGGCGGCGAAGCGGCTCTCCGAGCGGCGGCGCATGGGCGCCTCCGAGGCCGCCCGCGCCCGCGAGCAGATAGCCGAGCTCGCCGACCGCGTCCTGCGCGGGCTCAGCGGGGCCTACGACGACCCACCCGCCGCCCCCGCCCGCCGCGCGCGCGGGGAGCCGGCGGAGGCGCGCCGCTCCGCGCCGCGCGGCGCGAGCTCCTCCGGCCCGCTCTTCCTCGACGTCGGCGGGCGCCGCGTGCTCCTGGTGGGAGGGGGAGACGGCGCCCCCGGGCAGGTCGCGGCGCTCTCCGGCGCCGGCGCCCGGGTGACCATCCTCGCCCCCGAGATCGGCGGAGCGCTCAGGCGCCTCGTGCGGGAGGGTCGCGCCGAGTGGACGGCGCGCGCCTTCGCCCCGGGGGACACCGCCGGCTTCGACGCGGTGGTGGTGACGGGCGACGACCCGGCCGCCGCGGCGGGGGCGGCGGCGGAGGCGCGCGCACGCGGGATCTGGGCGGCCCGCGAGGGCGCCGCCGGCGGCGCGCAGGCCGGCCGCCGGGAGGACGGCGGCGCGTGACCCGCCGGGGGCCGCAGGCGAGCGCAGGCCCGTCGCAGCCGC
>DAOULG010000230.1:0-3216 GCA_034420495.1 Dehalococcoidia bacterium | reverse complement strand
CCAGCAGGCCGAGACGACGTGCCGCTCCGAGCTCCCCAGCAGCGCCGCCCGGACGCCGGGCGCGCCAGCGAGCGCGCCGCCGAGCTCAAGGGCCTCGCCGAGCCCCGGGTCGGCGGCGGCCCCCACCGGGAGGCGGCCCGCGACGAGATGCAGCACGGAGCTCACGGCGCCGGCCGGCCGGCCGCGCCGAAGCGCGCCGCCGCCCCCGGCGGGAGCCCGGTCACGCGTGCGCGACCGGCGAACCGCAGCGCGTCGCCCCCGATATACTGGCCCCCGTGCCTGAGCCCGCCGCCCGCTCGCCGCTGCTCGTCATCCTCGACTCGCACGGGATCATTTTCCGCTCCTACTTCGCCATGCGCGACACGCTCACCGTCGGGCACTCGGGGGAGCCGGTCTGGGCCGTCTACGGCTACGCCAACTCGCTGCTCACGGTGCTGAGCGAGCTGCGCCCGACCCACGTCATCGCCGCATGGGACGCCTCGGAGGAGACCTTCCGCAAGCAGGAGGACGAGCGCTACAAGGCGCACCGCGAGCCGATGCCCGACGACCTGCGCCCCCAGGTCGACCGCGTCAGCGAGCTGCTGGAGGCGATCGCGGTCCCGCGCATCGAGGCGCTGGGCTACGAGGCGGACGACGTGCTCGGGACGCTCGCCGCCCAGGCCGTCGAGGCGGGGGTCGAGACCGTGCTCGTCACCCTCGACAACGACCTGCTGCAGCTCGTTCGCCCGGGCGTGCGCGTCTACATGTACCGCCCCTACCAGCGCGACTACGTCCTCTACGACGAGGGGAAGGTGCGCGAGCGCTTCGGATTCGATCCCCGGCGGGTCGTCGACTACAAGGCGCTGGTCGGCGACAGCTCCGACAACATCCCCGGCGTCCGCGGGATCGGCGAGAAGGGCGCCAAGGCCCTGATCACGCAGTGGGGGACGGTGGAGGAGATCTACCGGCACCTCGACGAGGTGCACCCGCCGCGAGCGCGGAACGCCCTCGCGGCCGGGCGCGAGGAGGCCGAGCTCTCGCGGCGCCTCGCGACGATCGTCGAGGACGTCCCCGGCGTCACGCTCGACTGGGAGCAGGCGCGCTGGGGCGGCTACGACCGGGTCCGGGTGATCGAGCTCTTCCGCGAGCTCGAGTTCCGCTCGCTGCTCCCGCGCCTCCCCGAGCCCGCCGCGGCGGAGGGCGGCGGCGGCGCGGCGCCGGCCAGCACGAGGGTCGAGGGGGACTATCGGCTCGCCGCGACGCCCGCGGACCTCGCCGAGCTCGTCGCCGAGGTCCGCGCCGCCGGTCGCGTCGCGGTCGAGCTCGTCGCCGACGACGAGCACCCGATGCGCGCCGCCGAGTCGCTGGTGGGACTTGCGCTCTCCACCGCGGAGGGGAGCGGCTGGTACGCCCCCCTCGGGCGCGACCCGGAGCCCGCGTCGCCCCGCCCGTCCGCGGCCCCGCGGGATCCGGCGCAGCTCGCGCTCGAGCCCGCCGGGGACGGCGGGGAGGACGGCGGGACGGCGGACGGCGACGGCGCGCCCGCCGGGCTCCCGGCGAGCGAGGTGCTGGGCGCCCTGGCACCCCTGCTCGCCTCCCCCGGGGTCGCGCGCGTCGCGCACAACGGGAAGGCGTGGCTCGTGGCTCTGGCCGAGTCGCCGCACGCGATCGAGGTCCCCGGCGTCGACGTCGACACGATGCTCTCCGCCTACCTCCTCGGCGACGCCAACATGACGCTGCCGCGCCTGACCTTCGACCGGCTCGGGCTCGAGCTCATGGAGCCCAGGGAGCTCCTCGGCGGCGGCCGGTCGGCCGTCCCCTTCTCCGGGGTCGCGCCGGAGGCGACCTGCCTCTACGCGGCGCCGCGAGCGGACGCCGTCCTCCGCCTGGCGGCCGTGCTGGAGCCCGAGCTCGAGGCGAGCGGGCTCGCGCACCTCTACCACGAGCTCGACCGCCCGCACATCTCGGTGCTGGCGCGGATGGAGCGCGCCGGCATGGCGCTGGATGCGGCGGTGCTCGGCGAGCTCTCCGGGC
This sequence comes from Dehalococcoidia bacterium, assembly GCA_034420495.1. GTDB lineage: Bacteria > Chloroflexota > Dehalococcoidia > UBA2979 > UBA2979 > VYDC01. Next base: position 1,203 of record DAOULG010000230.1, on the reverse strand, counting down.
AGCTCGACGCGGAGATCGCCGACGCCGAGGCGGAGGTCTACGGCTCGGTGGGGCACGAGTTCCAGATCGGATCGCCGCAGCAGCTCTCGCAGATCCTCTTCGAGGATCTCGGCCTGCCGAAGACGCGCAGGACGCGCACGGGCTGGACCACGGACGCGAACGCGCTGGAGGCGCTCCGGGCGGCGCACCCGATCGTGCCGGCGGTGCTCCGGTGGCGGGAGCTGACGAAGCTGCGCTCCACCTACGTCGCGACGCTGCCCTCGCAGGTCAACCGCCGCACCGGCCGCGTGCACACGGTCTACTCGCAGGTGACGGCGGCGACGGGACGGCTCTCCTCGAACGACCCCAACCTCCAGAACATCCCGGTGCGCACCGAGATGGGGAACGACATCCGCCGCGCCTTCGTGGCGGGCGACTGCGGCGAGGATCCGATCCTCCTCTCCGTCGACTACTCGCAGATCGAGCTCCGCATACTGGCGCATCTCTCGGGCGACGAGGCGCTGCTCCAGGCGTTCCGGGAGGGGCTCGACATCCACGCCGCGACCGCCGCCCGCGTCTTCGGCGTCGACCCGGGGGAGGTCGACCGCGAGCAGCGGCGGCGCGCCAAGGTCTTCAACTTCGGGGTGCTCTACGGGCTCACGGCCTTCGGCCTGACGCAGCGCGAGGGCATCCCGCGCGAGGAGGCGGAGGAGTTCATCCAGGCCTACTTCGCCGCCTACCCGAAGGTCGCCGAGTGGCGGGAGCGCGTCGTGGAGGAGGCGCGCGAGCGGGGCTACGCGGAGACGCTCACCGGGCGGCGGCGGCCGGTGCCGGCGCTGCGCGCGCGCGATCGCAACCAGCGCATGGCGGCGGAGCGCATCGCCATCAACATGCCGGCCCAGGGCACCGCCGCCGACATCATCAAGATCGCCATGAACGGCATCGACCGCGAGCTGGAGGAGCGCCGCCAGGAGGGCGCGCGGGCGCGCCTCGTCCTGCAGGTGCACGACGAGCTGATCTTCGAGCTCCCGGCGGAGGAGCTCGACCGGGTGCGCGAGACGGCGGCGCGGCTCATGCCCTCGGTCGACCTCGCCGTGCCGCTCGTGCTCGAGGAGAAGTGGGGCCGCTCCTGGGGCGAGCTCCACGGGCCCGGCCCCGGCGCCCCCGGCGGCGCCCCGTGACGGCGCGCCGCGCCGCGCCTTCCCGCCGCGGGGGCGCAGCCGG
>DAOULG010000229.1:0-8485 GCA_034420495.1 Dehalococcoidia bacterium | reverse complement strand
GAGATGACGGCGGAGGCGCCAGCGGGGGCCGAGGCGGAGCGCGACGTCGACGAGCCCGTCGAGGTCGGCTTCGACGACCTGGATCTCCTCACCGACGAGGGCCTGGAGGTCTTCGTCCTCCCGCTCAACGAGCGCGCCGCGCCGCCGCCCTACTACGTCACCGCCGCGGGCCGCCGCTTCCACTACGGAGGAGAGACCTTCCTGGTCCAGGGCCGCGGGGCGGAGCTGCCGCGCTTCCTCGCCGAACGCGACGAGGAGGGCGTGCTGGTCCTGCTCGTGGAGCGCGCCGACCGCTACCTCGTCTACCTCCACGACCCCGCCGAGCCGGACGAGGACGAGGGCGAGGACGAGGCGGGCTGAGTCCCGCCCGCGCCCGCCCTCCGTCGCCCCGCTCCTACGCATCCCGCGCGCACGGCTCCCGGCCCCTGCCCGGCGTGGACGGTTGTGGCGTCGTCGCGGGGGAGGAGGCGGGCCGGGCGACCGGCCGCCGGCGCCCGCCGGGAGGCACGGCCCCTCCCCGTGCGCCTCTGGCGCACAGAACGTGCGTTCTGTAGCATGCGGTGATGGCCGCCAGCGAGGAACGCCCCGGCCCGCTCACACCCGCGCGCACGGCCGAGGACGCGGGCCCCGAGAACACCCTGCGTCCGCGCCGCCTCCCCGACTACTACGGGCAGGAGACGGTGAAGGAGAGCCTCCGCATCGCCATCACGGCGGCCCAGGGGCGCGGTGACCCGCTCGACCACCTGCTCTTCCACGGCCCGCCCGGCCTCGGCAAGACGACGCTCGCGATGATCGTCGCCGCCGAGATGGGCGTCTCGATCCGGATCACCTCCGGGCCGGCCATCGAGCGCGCCGGCGACCTGGCCTCCCTGCTCACCAGCCTGCAGCCGGGAGACATCCTCTTCATCGACGAGATCCACCGCCTCCCGCTCGCCGTCGAGGAGGTGCTCTATCCGGCGATGGAGGACTTCTCGGTCGACATCATCCTGGGGAAGGGCCCGAAGGCGCGGGACGTGCGCCTCCGCCTGAGCCGCTTCACGCTGGTCGGGGCCACGACGCGCTTCGCCCTCGTCTCGCAGCCTCTCAGGGATCGCTTCGGCGCGGCCTACCGCCTCGACTTCTACGACCAGGAGGCGCTGAGCCGCATCGTCCGGCGCTCCTCGGAGGTGATCGGCTGCGCCATCGACGGGGGCGGCGTCGCGGAGATCGCGCGCCGCGCCCGCGGCACGGCCCGCGTCGCCAACCGGCTCCTCCACCGCGTGCGCGACTACGCCGAGGTGATGGCGGACGGGACCGTGACGGCGCCGGTCGCCCGCGACGCGCTCTCGCAGATGCAGATCGACGAGCTCGGCCTCGACCAGATGGATCGCGAGCTCCTGCGCGCTCTCGTGCTGCGCTTCGGCGGCGGACCGGTGGGCCTCGAGACGATCGCCGCCGCGATCTCCGAGGAGCCCGACACGATCATGGACGTCTACGAGCCCTACCTGCTCAAGCTCGGCTTCCTCGCGCGCACGCCGCGGGGCCGCGTCGCGATGCGCGCGGCCTACGAGCACCTCGACCTGCCGTGGCAGCCGCCCCCGGCGGGCGCGGCGACGCAGGCGATGACGGCGCAGGCCTCGCTCTTCCCGGCCGCGGACGGCGGCGATGCCACGCCTCAGGCGGGGCCGCCCGGGCGGGAGTAGGTCGCTCGCGCTAGCGGGGGCGCAGGATCAGGTAGGTGACGCGGCCGCTCGCGACGTGCGTCCCGTCGGCATCGTGGACGTCGACCTGGATGAAGGCGATCGTCCGGCCGCTCCGCACGGCGTAGGCCTCCGCGACGACGTCGCTCCGCGCCGCGTTGAGGTAGCTCACGTTCAGGTCGGTCGTGACGAGCCCGCTCCACTCGTCGCCCGCGCGCTGGAGCGTCGAGCTGCAGGTGGCGGCCGCCGCGTCGATCAGCGTCGAGATCGCGCCGCCGTGCATCACGTCGGCGAAGCGCGTCCCGAGCTCCGGGCGCATCGGCATGACGAGCCGGACGTGCCCCACCTCCGCGGTCTCCTCGTCGGCTTCGATGCCGACGTGATCCCAGAAGGGGACGCGGGCCTGGCGCACGAGACCCAGCACGCGCTCCCGCTCGGCGGCCTCCGGATCCTGCCCCGCCTGAGGCGAGTCGCTCACGGGATCGGCCCCGACGGGCTGTTCTTCTCGTCCTCCGGGCGCTCCGGCTCCGGGGCGCCGCCGCCGCGCGAGGAGGCGCGCCGCTGCGCCGCGGCGGAGGCCGAGCGGGCGGCCTTCTGGATCAGATCGGAGGCCGTGCGCGAGGCCTCCACCGCGTGATCGGCCGCGACGCGCGAGGCCTCCACGGCGCGATCCGTCGCGACGCGCGCCGCCTCGGCCATCTCGGCGGCGCCCTCGCGGGCCGTCTCCGCGCGATCCTCGCCGCCCTGGCCGCTCGCAGGGAGCAGCAGCCAGAGTGCGACGTAGAGCGCGATCCCGACGCCGAAGAGCAGCATCACCGCGACGAAGGCCAGCCGGACGAGCAGGACGTCGATGTCGTACGCCGCCGCGATGCCGGCGCAGACGCCGCCGAGCATCCCGTTCTCGCGATCGCGGGTGATCGATCGGGCGCCCATGACTCCCGCCTCTGCCATCGCCCCGACGCGGGGCCGCCGCCGTCCCGTCCGCCATCGTACGCCCCGGCGCATCGCCTCCGCCAGCGTGAGCGGGCCGCGCGCGGCCGGCCGCCGGAGGCGTATCGGGCGAGCCGGGGGCCCCTTCCGGCCGGCGCGCCCTGCGCAGTGCTCGCGGAGCAGCGGCGCTCCGGACCCGCGAGGCACCCTCCGTGGGGTGGGAGTTACACCTAGCTTCCGCCGCCTCCGAGCACGGCGGCGCCGAGCCCCCAGTCGCTGGAGCGCTCGGCGAGCGCGCGGTCGCCCTCCTCGTCGTCGACGCCGTCCTCGTCGACGTCGCCCGCGTGGCGCTCGTAGGTCATGCGGTAGAGGTCGGCGTAGACGCCGCCCCGCTCGAGCAGCTCCTCGTGGCTCCCGATCTCGGCGATCTCGCCCTCATCCATGACGACGATGCGGTCCGCGTGGCGGATCGTGGAGAGGCGGTGCGCGATCACGAACGAGGTGCGGCCGGCGAGCAGTACCTGGAGCGCCTGCTGGATCGTCCGCTCGGTCTGCGTGTCGACGTTCGCCGTCGCCTCGTCGAGCACGAGGATGCGCGGCTCGGCGACGACGGCGCGGGCGAAGGCGATGAGCTGGCGCTGCCCCACCGAGAGGTTCTGGCCGCGCTCGTGCAGCTCCGTCTCGTAGCCCTCCGGGAGGCGCTCGATGAAGGGGGCCGCGCCCACCGCCTCCGCGGCGCGCCGGATCTCCTCCTCGCTCGCGTCGAGGCGTCCGTAGCGGATGTTGTCGGCGACCGTCCCGGAGAAGAGGAAGGGCTCCTGGAGCACGACCGCCATGCGCCGCCTGAGCGACTCGCGGCGTATCCGGCGAAGGTCGACGCCGTCGATGGTGATCGAGCCCTTCCGGACGTCGTAGGAGCGGCTGACCAGCGCCGTCACGGTCGTCTTGCCGGCCCCGGTGTGCCCGACGAAGGCGATCGTCTCTCCGGGCTCGACGTGGAGCTCGAAGTCCTCGAGCACCGGGACGCCCTCGACGTACTCGAAGCCGACGCCCTGGAAGTCGACGCGCCCCTCGACGTCCGGGAGATCGACGGCGTCCGGCGCGTCGACGATCTCGGGCTCCGTGTCGAGGACCTCGAAGACGCGGTGCGCGCCCGCCATCGCGCGCTGCAGTTGCGTGTACTGCAGCACGATGTCGCGCACCGGGTTGAAGAAGCGCTGGATGTAGAGCGTGAAGGCGGTGGCGTGCCCGAGCGCGTGCGCGGGCTCCATCGATCCGCCGAAGACGCGCATCGCGATCACGACCAGCACGAGCGCCGTCGCGACCGCCGAGAGGAGCTCCACGAGGGGCATCACCGCCGCCTGGAGCTTCCCGGCCCTGAGGTTGAGGTCGCGGTTGCGTTCGTTCAGCCGGTTGAACTCATCGAGGTTGTGCTCCTCGCGGCCGAGCGACTGCACGACGCGCACGCCCGAGACGTTCTCGTTGATGCTCGAGTTGACGACGGCGATCGCCTGCCGGACGCGGATGAAGGCCTGCGCCGCATGGCGCTGCCAGATCGCCATCAGCACGAGCAGCACCGGGATCACGGAGAGCGAGACCACGGCGAGCATCGGGTCGAGCGCGAAGAGGAAGAAGACGATCAGCGCGAGCCCGAAGAGATCGGCGAGCACGTTGAGGAAGCCCGACGTCATGAGCTCCTGCATCACGACCACGTCGGAGGTGGCGCGCGACATCACGCGACCCACCTCCTGGCGGTCGTAGAAGGAGAGCGAGAGCTTGTTGAGATGCGCGAAGAGCTCGCGCCGGAGCCGGAAGAGCAGCTGCTGCCCGATGTAGCCGGTGAGGAGGCGCTGCGCCCACTGCGCGAACCAGGAGATCACGGCGAGCGCGACGAGCAGGAGGCCGGCGACGGTCACGGCCTCGCGGCGCTCGGTAAGGGTGAGCGCGGTGTCGGCGAGCCGCTCGACGGCTATGCCCATGATGAACGGCTGGACGTAGGAGGTGGCGGAATAGACCAGCATCCCCGAGAGCGCGACGAGCGCCTGCCAGCGCAGGGAGGCGATGTAGGGCCAGAGGCGCTTCAGGACGGAGGGGTCGTAGACCTTCCCCAGCTCCTCGTAGTCCCAGCCGTCGGTGCGGCCGCTGCGCCCGCCGCGCATCCAGTCGCCGGACCACCCCGCGGCGCCGCCGCCCCCCCAGTACGCCATCAGCGGGGCTCCGAGGCCTGCTGCCGGCCACCCGGAGCGGCCGTCCCGGAGCCGTTGGCGGCGCCGGCCGAGGCGCCGTTCCCCGCGCCGGCGTCCGGGAGGGCCGCCTCCTCCTGCGCGCGGAGCTCGAGATCGTAGATCTGGCGGTAGAACCCGCCCTCCGCCAGGAGCTGCTCGTGGCGCCCGCGCTGCACGATCTCGCCCTCGTTCAGGACGAGGATCTGGTCGGCCTGGCGGACGGTGCGGAGCCTCTGCGCGATCACGAAGGTGGTCCGGTTGCGCATCAACTCCTGCAGCGCCTCCTGGATCTCGAACTCGGTGCGCATGTCGACGGAGGAGGTCGAGTCGTCGAGCACGAGGACGCGCGGGTCGAGCAGCAGCGTGCGGGCGATCGCCACGCGCTGGCGCTGGCCGCCGGAGAGCGTCGCGCCGCGCTCGCCGACCCAGGTGTCGTAGCCGTCGGGGAGGCCCTCGATGAAGTCGTGGATGTGCGCGGCGCGCGCGGCGGCCCGCACCTCCTCGTCGGTCGCCTCCGGGCGTCCGTAGGCGATGTTCTCGCGGATGGTGGCGGCGAAGAGGAAGAGATCCTGCTGGACGATGCCGATCGCCTCGCGGAGCGAGTCGAGCGTCAGCTCCCGGACATCCTCGCCGTCGATGGTCACCCGCCCCTCGCTCACGTCGTAGAAGCGCGGGATCAGGTTGACGATGGAGCTCTTGCCGGAGCCGGTCGGCCCGAGCAGCGCCACGATCTCCCCGGGGCGGGCGACGATGTCGATCTCGCGGAGCACCGGCCTGCCTCCCGCGGGGCGCGGGCGCGTCGCGCCGCCCGGCCGCAGCAGCGCCGGCGCGACGCCCGGGGGAAGCTCCTCGTAGTGGAAGGAGACCTGCTCGAAGCGCACCTCGCCGGGGCCGGCGCGCAGCGCCCGCGCGCCGGGCCGCTCGGTGACGGGTGACTGAGCGTCGATGATCTCGAAGATGCGCTCGCCGGCCGAGCGCGCGCGCGACGCCATCATCACGATGAAGCCGACGGAGCGCACGGGAACCTGCAGCAGCGTCAGGTAGAGGAGGAACTCGATGAGCTGCCCCTCGGTGAGCCGGTCGGAGAGGATCTCCTGACCCCCGACCCAGAAGACGACGGCGAGCGAGACGAGCCAGAGGGAGAGCAGCGCCGGCTCGTTGAAGGCCTGGATCTTGCTCGTGCGGAACGACTCGTCGTAGAGCTCCTTCGCGACGGCGTCGAACTTCCCCTGCTCGTGCCGCTCGCGCGCGAAAGCCTTCACGACGCGCTGACCGGAGAGGTTCTCCTGCAGCACCACGCCGAGCAGCCCCTGCAGCTGCTGCACGTGCAGCCACACCAGGCGCAGCCGCATCGAGACGAGGATCGACTGCGCGGCGACGAGCGGGACGAAGGCGAGAGCCACCAGCGCCAGACGCACGTTGGTCGTGAGCATCAGCGCCGCCGCGACCGCTAGCAGCACCGCGACGTAGGCGCTGCGGAGCAGCCCCATCGAGACGAAGAAGCGGACCCCCTCCACGTCCTGCGTCGCGCGCGACATCACGTCGCCGATCTGGGCCTGGTCGTGGTAGGCGAAGGAGAGCCGCTGGAGCCGGTCGTAGATCTCGTTGCGCAGGTCGTAGGCGACCGACTGCGAGATGCGCTCGCCCAGGTAGGTCTGCCCGAACATGGAGGCGCCGCGGACCACCGCGGCCGCGAGCAGGAAGACGCAGGCGATGCCGACGGAGGTGACGGTGCCCCGCGCCACCCCCTGCTCGTCGTCGATGGCGAGGCCGGTGTCGATGGCGATGCCGACGATGCGCGGCCCGATCAGGACGAGCACGCCCGAGGCGGCGAGGGAGAAGGCCGCCGCCCCCATCAGCCCGCGGTAGCGGAAGGCGCGGCCGGCGAGGCGGAGGAGCGTCGGCGCCCGGCGCCGCCTGCGGGGGCGGGGCGCCGCTGTCGGGCGGACGGGCGCTGCGGCGGACATCGAGGTGCTCCTTGCGCAGGCTCCTCGGAAGCCTCACAAGGAGAGGCTACGGGGGAACGCCGCCCATTCTAGCGCAACCCTCACGCGCACGGAAGACTGCGCGGATCGGGCGCGCGCCCCCTCCGCGACACTCCGTTAGGATGGCGCCATGAGGAAGCTACCGGGCCGGCTCAACTGGCTGGTGACCGTCCGCCCCTCCCTCACGATCCTCGTCCTCGTCCTGATCACCGTCGTGCTCGCCGCCGGGGCGGCCCGGCGCGCGCCGCCGGTGGAGGGCGCGGCCCTCGCCTTCCTCCCCCCCGGGAACGCCGTCGCCGAGGCGGTGACCGAGATCGGCGAGCTCTTCGACGAGTCGGGCGACGTCCGCGTCGTCACGCTCGTCTTCCGCGGGGAGGCGCTCACGCCGGGCGGGCTCGCGCAGATCGACGCGCTCGTCGACGCCATCGCGACCGACGCCCGCGTGGCGGATCTGCTCGCGCCCGGCGATCCGATCGTGTCGCCCCCGGCGCTGGTCGCGGCCGCCCTGGGGGTGGAGGCCGTCGACTCCCTCACGCAGGCCGATATCGAGGCCGCCCGCGCCGACGCGGAGATCGGCGGGGCGCTCGCGGCGATGACGGGGGCCGACACCGACGGCACGCCGGTCGCGATCGCGACGATCCGCCTCACCGACAGCGGCGACGAGCGGGTCCGGGAGGCCGAGCGCTGGATCCACGAGATGGCGACCGGGGACGAGGGCCCGCTCGCCGCGAGCAGCGTCTCGCCGGCGGTGGTGGAGGACGAGTACACGCGGGCCACCGAGGAGGGGACGGCGCCCCTGATCGGGCTGGCCCTGCTCCTGATAGCGGCGCTCCTGGTCCTCTTCCTGCGCACGGGCTCCGACCTGCTGCTCACGCTGACGGGGCTGCTCTTCTCGCTGATCTGGGTGATCGGCGCGGAGGGGTGGCTCGGCCCGAACGCGCTCGGGCTCATAGGCCCGCCGAGCTCGGTCTCGGCGATGGTGCCGATCATCGTGATCAGCCTCACCGTCGACTACGCGATCCAGGCCGTCTCGCACTACCGCGAGCAGCGAACGGCCGGCGAGCCGGTGGTGGCGGCGGTGCGCACCGGGCTCAGGCACGTCACCATCCCGCTCACGCTCGCCGCCGGGACGACGATGGCGAGCCTGCTCGCGAACCTCTTCTCCCCGATCGGGGTGATCGGGGATTTCGGCATCGTCGCGGCGCTCGGCGTGGGGATGAGCCTGATCGTCATGCTCACGCTCGTCCCGGCGGGACGGATGATCATCGACCGCAGGCGCGAGGCGCGCGGCACGCTCACCGCCCCGCGGCCGGTCGCCAACGCGCTCCCCGGCGTCGGCCGGCTCGCCGCGATCCTGGGGACCTCGGTGGCGCGGCGGCCGCTCCCCTACTTCGTGCTCGTGACCGCCGTGACGGTCGTGCTCGGCTCCGCCGCCACGGGGCTCCAGACGGGATTCAACATCCGCGACATCCTCCCCCGGGGCGGCACCGTGCTGGAGGACCTCGACACCCTGGACTCGGCCGTCGGCGGCTCGACGGAGCTGGCGAGCGTGCTGGTCCGGGCGGAGGCGACCGAGGCCCGCACGCTCCTGAACCTGCGCGATCTCCGGACCGCGTTCGACGACCCGGAGCGGCGGCCGGAGATCGCGCAGGTTCAGGAGCGTGCG
>DAOULG010000228.1:0-13446 GCA_034420495.1 Dehalococcoidia bacterium | reverse complement strand
CTCCTGCGAACGCTCTCGCGCGTTCAGCCGGCGCTCGCCGGTGATGTCTCCCTCGACGGCGATGATCTTCGGGCGCTGACGAGCGGAGACCTCGCCCGGCGACTTGCCGTGGTCCTCACCGACCGCGTGCAGGTCGCGAACCTCTCTGCCTACGAACTGGTGGGGCTCGGCCGGTTCCCCCACACGGGGTATTTCGGTCGCCTCGGCCCGGAGGACCACGAGACGATCGAGTGGGCGATGGAAGCGACCCAGTCGGATCACCTGGCCAGACGGGATGTCACCGAGCTGTCTGACGGCGAGCGGCAGCGCGTGATGATCGCCCGGGCGCTCGCCCAGGAGCCGAAGATCCTGCTGCTGGACGAGCCGACCGCGTTCCTCGATCTCCCATCGAGGGTCGAGCTCACGGCCCTACTTCGGAGGCTGGCGGCCGAACGAGGGCTGGCGATCCTGATGACTACCCACGACCTCGATCTCGCTCTGCGAACGGCTGATGTCCTGTGGCTGATCACCGACGATGGGTCACTTGAGAGCGGGGCGCCCGAGGACCTCGTGCTCAACGGCCTGCTCGAGCACGCGTTCTCGAGCGATGAGGTGGTGTTCGACCGCGCCACCGGCCACTTCACGCCGAACCGTCACACGGGCCGCCGAGCTCTGGTTGTGGGCGACTCCCTGGAGCACCACTGGCTGCGGGAGGCGCTGGTCCGGTCGGGCTTCGACGTGAGCCGCGACGAGGACAGCGAGGGCGATGCCGAGCTCATCCACTGCGGGGTGACATCCGAGAGCGAGGGCCGAGCCGTCCGATGGTGGGCCGTGCAGCAAGGAGAGGAACATCGCTTCACGTCGCTGGCTGAGCTCACGCGATGGCTCGCAAGGCTGCGGCACACGCTCCGGTAGCGTCGCAGCAGCCGGGGGGCGGCCCTCGACGCGTGGTGCGACGATGCGGTCGCACTCAACTTGACCAACGTCCCCGAACTCACCGCGCCAGCGCGCGAACTCGATGCCGTCGCGTCCGACTCGAACGGCACCACGACATGGACGATGCGCCAGCATCTGCCGCGCGTGGGCAGGGCCGCGGCGCGTCCGGGATCAAACCGCCGATCACCGTCGGACTCCAGTGCGGCACGTGGGCGGTGCACGCGACCGCCCGTCCGCGCGGACCCTCCCTGCGCATCCGTAGCTCCAGCAACTCGACGTGCCGCCCGAAACCGACGCGGCTCTCGCGCTCGGAGAGCATCGCCAGGATCTCCCGGGCCCGTCGCCGGTGGGGCTCGGAGTAGTCGAGCCACGTGCCGGGCATCGGGGCAGGCACTACCGCTCGCCTGCCTCGAGTCGGGCGATGAGATCGAGAAGGCCGTCGGCCTCCCATGCGCGGTTGCGCTTCGACGCCCCGAGCGGGATGAGGATGCCTGCCTGCTCAAGGACGGCGATCCCGTTGTTGACGGCGGGTCGCGTGCGCCCGGTCGCGGCGACTCCGAGGGCGACGGTCACAATCGGCTGCGCCGGCAGAACATCGATGACAGCCCAGGCCGCCGCGTCCGCGCGAGGGGCGGAGTGCGCACGGAGCCGCGCGCGCCACACCTCCTGAAGGTCGGCCACGCGCCCCCGATAGTGGTTGGCGAGTCTGGCCGCCTCGGTCGCTGCGGCGGCGAAGATCATGAGCCAGTCGGAGATCTGATCCTCGCGGAACAGGGTGAGTCCCTTGATGTACCGATCGCGTCGATGGGCGAGGACAACGCTGACAGGCGGGACGAAGGCAGGTGCGAGCCCGCGCCGGCGAAGCAGCACCTGCACCAGGACCCGCCCGGTCCTGCCGTTCCCGTCGGCGAACGGGTGCACCGTTTCGAATTGTGCGTGGGCGATCGCCGCCTGCATCAACGGGGGTAACGCCTCTTCGTTGCAGAAACGGCAGAGGTCGTCGAGGAGGGGAGTGACTTCCTCGGGGGGCGGGGGCACGAAGTCGGCTCCGCAGGGGTTGTAGTCATTTCCGCCGATCCAGTTCTGTTCGTCCCGGAACTCGCCAAGCGGCTGGGGGCGGACGTCGCCTGCGAGCAGGATGCGGTGGATCTCCTGAAGGGCTCCGGGCGTGAGCGGTTCGGCGCTCGTGGCCTGCTCGACCGCCCACTCCATCGCGTCGATATTGGCGATGATCTCCGCGGTCCGCGGGCCAATGGTGCGACCGGTATCGCGGTTGGCCTCCGCGCGGGCGAGACTCCGCACGTCCGATTGCACTCCCTCAACTTTCGAGGAGGCGATCGACTCCGTGCGCAGCATCAGGCGACTTAGCGGAGCGAGTTCCGGTCGGGCCTCACGGTTGAGGTCGGCGATGGCGTTCTCCGCCTCGGAGAGCACTCCGGCCACGTCGCTTGGCACGGCGACAGCGATTCCGGCGACCCCTTCGGGTACGAACGCGTCGTAGCTGCACGCCCGGCGATGGCGTGCCGGGGCGTACAGCGTCGGGTCGTGCCGCCAGATGCGGCGGATGTGGGCGCCTCGCATGTGGACCTTCCGCGCTCGGCCTCGATAAGAAAGGATGTGGTCTATTCTTTACTAAGGGAGCGCGGCACGCAAGGTTACGCGGTAGCGTCGGCGGCCATGAGGGCGGCTCCCCGGGCGTGTTCACCAGGCGCGTCAGCAGGTACCGGCCAGGCGCGTAGCCACGCGGTCATGGAAGACCCCGGCTCCGCGAACGTGGCGACGGTGCCGACGCCGCGAACGCCCGCGGTGCGAGATGGAGGCGTTCCGGGGACCAACTCCACAGTTCGCGCTCTGCAGTCCGCCGTGTGGCCCAGCGAGTGAGAGTTCATCGTCCGGGGTCATCGATCCCGCTCGAGCGGAGGAGGCGGCGGGCGGCGCCTCGCCACAAGCGCCGCGGCGGCCGTCCCCACGAGAACAAGCAGGACGAGCAGCGCCGGAGACGAGCGCTCGGCAGAGGCGAGCCCCGTACCGGCATCGGGCGCGGCGAGCACCCCGCCGGGGCCCTCGACGAAGATGCTGCGGCCTTCGCCGCCGGGAGCGTAACGCGGATCGCCGGCAGAGACGGTCCCCAGGGCCTGCAGGTACTCGCGCAGGGCCTGCTCGTAGGTGGCGAGGATCTGCCGCTGGTTCGGGCTCGCCCCGAGCACCTCGTACCCGTCGCCGCCGTTGGCGACGAAGCTGCTGGTCACGATCGTGACAGCCGGCGCTCCTTCCACGATCTCGCCGCCCGCGACGACCGGGTCGCCGGAGGCGAGAGTGAGGCTCACCACGCGACTCCCGGCGGGGAGCGAGGGATCGTAGACGACGGCGATCCCGGCGACCTGTAGGAAGGCGCCGCTGGTCGCGGGATAGCGCGCGCCCGAGACCTCGAACACCGTCTTGAGATCGGACGGTGAGACGCTCGGGATGACGGAGACGGCGTTGGGGAAGGGAAGCACGTCGAGCGTGTTCACGAGGACGATGTCGCCCGGGACGCTCCCGGCGGTGGGAAGCGTGTCGCCGGCGTTCTGGCGGATGCCGCCGCTGTTCTGGACGGCGATCACGGGGTTCCCGGGGCCGCGCTCGGGCAGGCCGAGGGTGGCGGCGGCGCCGTCGTAGGCGTGGAGGAAGGCGTCGGCGATGAGGTTGCCGGCGTTGCTCTCGCCGCCGCGCAGACCCGCGCGCGAGACATCGAGCAGGACCTCCGTGGTGGCGACGGTCGTCCCCGCGAAGCCGGCGAGGCAGGCGGTGACGGGCTCCTCGATCGCGGCGACCAGCGCGGGGTCGGGGGCGACGGCGCCGGCGAAGCCCGCGGCCGCGGCGGCCTCGCTCTCGGGGACGACCGGCCGCGGGTAGCTGGTAGCGGTCGCGATGCGCTCGATCTCGCCTGAGGCGTTGAAGACGGCGTCGAGTCGGCCGGCGTACTTGTAGTTGCCGGCCGTGGTCACGATGTAGACGGTCCGGTCATCGGCGCCGGCGGTCTCCAGGGGGTACTCGCCCGCGACGGGAGCGCCCTCGCCCGGCAGGAGCTGGAGGGAGGGGTCGACAGAGGGGCTCTGGAGCAGGTCGTTGCCGCCGCCGGAGACGGCGATATCCACGCCCCGGAGAAGGGCGATGACCGCAACGTCGCTCGCGAGGTCCTGGAGGTGGCTGACAAGGATGATCTTGTTGACGCCCCGGGCGAGCAGGCGATCGATCTCGGCCTGGACGGCCGCCGCCGTCCGGGGCAGATCAGGGGTGACGGTGACGTCGCGGGGGATGGACACCCTGCTCAGGCCCGGGGTCGTCGCGCCGACCAGGCCGAAGCGCGCCCCCGTGGCCGGATCGTCGACGATCATGGAGCGCCCGAGGGGGCGGCCGCCCACGACGGGCGCCTCTATGAGCCCGTCGTCATCGACGAGGTCCGCGAAGCCGGGCTCGCGGGAGAAATCGAGGTTGGCGCTGAGGAAGGGCTGGTCCCCGAGGCTCCGGATGAAGCGTTCGAGGACATCGGGCGTCGAGTCGAACTCGTGATTGCCGATGATGTGCGCATCGTAGGGGATGGCGTCCTGGGCGACGGCATCGAAGAAGGGGGCTCCCTCGCGCTGGCCGCAGAGATACGCGGCGGAGGCGAGGTAGGCATCGCCCGCGTACACCGCCAGGACCGCGTTCCCGGCGGCCCGGGCCTGGTCGATCTCCCGCGCGATGACCGACTTGAAGGCGGCGATGCCGGCGACGGGGACCTCGACCGTGACGCCGCCGACCCCGACGGCGTTCGTGAGCGGAAGCAGTGCGGACTCGCCGTCGTTGTTGTGGAGAAGCGTCAGGGTGACCTCGCCGCCACCCTCGGCGGCGACCGGCGCGGGAGCCCGGCCCGCGGCGGCCAGCAGCAGCGCGACGGCCGCCGCGAGGGCGAGAGCGACTCCCGCAGCGGCTCGTACGTACGCCAAGGGCACACCTCACGGGGATGGCGGGCGGGAAGAGCCCGTACGGGCCGGGAGCCTACGCGCGGCCACGGGAGAGCGCCAGCGCCGAAGCGACGCGCCGGGGCCGGCCCGGGTACCCTCCCACGGTGGAAGCGGGGGTTCGAGTCACCCCGGCGGCGACGCAGCGAGAACCGGTGCCGTGAACGAGCTCGCCCTGGCGGTTGACCGCGACTTCGGGATGATCCGGCGGGCGCTCGAGCGTCTCGTCAGGATCCCCTCGGTGAGCGCCCCGGGGTTCGCGTCGGCGCCGCTGGCCGACGCCGCGCGCGCGACGGCGGCGCTCGTCGGCGAGGCCGGGCTCGACGCCGTCGAGCTCTGGGAGGTCGCGGGCGCCCCTCCCTACGTCTTCGGGGAACTCGCCGGCCCCGCGGGCGCCCCGGTCGTCCTGCTCTACGCCCACTACGATGTCCAGCCGCCCGGTGAGGAGGGCTCGTGGACGAGTCCTCCCTTCAGTCCGGAGGAGCGTGCCGGCCGTCTCTACGGGCGCGGCGCATCGGACGACAAGGCGGGGATCGCCACCCATCTCGGGGCGATCCGGGCGCTCGGGGCCGCGACCCCGGTCCACCTGAAGGTTCTCGTGGAGGGCGAGGAGGAGATCGGCTCGCCCCACCTCGATGCCTTTCTCGCGGAGTACGGGGAGCGCCTGGGCGCCGACGCGGTCGTCGTCGCGGACTCCGTGAACTGGGGCGTCGGGGAGCCGGCCCTCACGACATCGCTCCGGGGCATCGTCGACGTCGTGGTCGAGGTGCGCGTCCTCGACGCCGGGGTCCACAGCGGCCTCTTCGGAGGTCCGGTGCCGGACGCCCTCACCGCCCTCGCGCGGCTGCTGGCGACGCTCCACGGGGAGGACGGCTCGCCGGCGGTCGAGGGGCTGGCGTCGGGCCCGGTCCCCGCCGTGGAGCTGCCGGAGGCGGAGCTCCGCCGCCAGGCGGGCGTCGGCGACGGTGTGGAGCTGCTCGGCACGGGAAGCGTCGCGCAGCGCCTCTGGATGAGCCCGGCCATCTCCGTGCTGGGAGTCGATGCCCCCGGCACCGCCGTCGCCGTCAACCAGCTCGTCCCGTCGGCGGCGGCGAAGGTCAGCGTGCGCCTGGCGCCCGGCGACGAGCCGGGGCGGGCGATGCGCGCCCTCCGGCGCCACCTGGAGGAGCGCGCGCCCTGGGGCGTCGAGGTCGTGGTCACCGAGGGCGCGCGCGGCGCCCCCCTGCGCCTCGATACCACCGGGCCGGCGTACGAGCGGTTCCGCCGGGGGCTCGCCGAGGCGTGGGGCCGGCCGCCGGTCGAGGTCGGGATCGGCGGATCGATCCCGCTGGTGGCGGGTCTGGCGGCCTCCCACCCGGAGGCGGAGCTCCTGCTCACGGGCATCGGCGATCCGGGAAGCGCCGTGCACGGGCCGGACGAGAGCCAGGATCTCGGGGAGCTGAGGCGGGCGATCCTCGCGGAGGCGATCGCGCTCAGCCTCCTGGGCGCGAGCTGACCGGATGCCGGGGGAGACGGGCGTCCGCCTGGGCCTCGGCCTCGACTTCACTCTCGGCCTCGGCTTCTCCGAGCAGGAACTCCTCGCCCGCGAGGCGGCCGAGCTGGGCTACGCCGAGCTCTGGACGCCGGAGGGGGCCGGCCTCGACTCCTTCCAGATCTGCGCCGTGCGCTGGCGCGCGAGCGCCGGGGTCGCGCCCGGCGGCCTCGCGACGGGGATCGCCGTCTCGCCGGTCGCCTACCGGACGCCGATGGCGTTCGCGATGAGCGCGGGCACGCTCGGCGCGCTCACGGGCTGTCGCTTCGTGCTCGGGATCGGGAGCGGGGGGCTCCACCGGCCCGAGTTCCGTCGGGCGATGGGCGTGCGGAGCGGCTCGACGCTCGCGATCATGCGCGACTACCTGGTCAGCATCCGCGGCCTGCTCGCGGGGGAGACGGTCGACTACGAGGGCGCGTCGCTCTCCCTTCGGGGCCAGCGCCTCTCCATCGATCCCGCGCCGGGGACTCCCGTCTACCTGGGCGCGCTCGGCCCGCGCATGCTCGAGCTCGGCGGTGAGCTCGCCGACGGCATCTGCCTCAACTGGTGCTCGACGGAGCAGGTCGCTCGGGCGCGCGAGATCGTCGACGCCGGATCGGCCCGCGCCGGCCGGCCGCCCGGAAGCGTCCCGCTCGTCGAGTACATCCGGGTCTCGGTCGACGACGACGTGGCCGCCGCGCGCCGCGCGCTGGCCCGGGCCACGCTCGGGTACGCGCTCGGCCCCCGGGGCGCCGCCCGCGACCGCCGCTTCGCGTACCGGCCGCACTTCGAGCGGACGGGCTTCGCCGGGGAGCTGGCGGCACTCGACGCGCGGCGCGACCGGGGAGCCTCCGACGAGGAGGTCGCCGAGGCGATCTCGGACGAGTTGCTCCTGAGCGTCGGCTACTTCGGGACGCCTGGGGGCGCGCGCGATCACCTCGCGCGGCTGGCGCAGGGGCTCGACGTCGCCCTCGTGCGCGTCGTCGCGGCGCGACCGGGCCTCGGCGCCGTGAGAGCGGTGATGGAGGCCTGCGCGCCGGCGGCGGGGTAGCGCCCATCCCGGCGGGCGCGCCGCGGACACTCAGAGCTCGGGGATGACCTCCGCGGCCAGCAGCTCCAGCGCCCGCAGGTCCCCGCCGGTGTGGTGCTCGAGCATCATCCGGTCCTGGCCGGCCTCCGCGCGGCGGCCGAGCTCGTCGACGATCTCGCGAGGCGTGCCGCCGAGCCAGCCGTGGCGCCTCAGGGAGGCGACGGCGCGCTCCGGGTCGCGCCCCGAGAGCGACGGGATGCGCCCGGCGACGAGCTCCAGGTGCGCGCGCAGCTCCCGCTCGTCGCGGCCGACGAGCACCCCGGAGACCTGCGAGCGACGGACCGAGCGCGGGTCCCGGCCCACCGCCGCACACGCCTCGCCGAAGGCGGCGTCCTGCTCCCGCCAGGCGTCGAGCGTGAGCGCGACGACGTTCCACTCCCCGGCGTGGCGGGCCGCGATGCCCATGGTGCGCCGGCCCGAACCCCCGATCAGGAGCGGGACCTCGCCGCGCACCGGGCGCGGGTGGCAGTAGGCCCCGTCCAGCGTGTAGTGCTCCCCCGCGAAGTCGACCGGCCCGCCCTGCCAGAGCGCCTTCAGCAGGCGCACGGCCTCATCGAGCCGGGAGAGCCGCTCGCGGGGCGGCGGGAACGGCAGGCCGTAGGCGCGGTGCTCCACCTCGCCCCACCCCGCGCCGATTCCGAGCGTGAAGCGCCCCCCCGAGAGGGCGTCGAGGTGGGCCGCCATCCGCCCCACGACCGACGGCGGCCGGAAGCAGACGGCGGTCACGAGCGTTCCGAGCGTGATCCGCGTCGTCTCCGCCGCGAGCACGGACAGGAGCAGGAACGGATCGACCGAGACGCGATCCGGCTCGGCGCGCTGCGAGTAGACGTGGTCGGAGCACCAGAGCGAGTCGAAGCCGAGCTCGTCGGCGGCGCGGGCGACGCGGCGCGCCGTCTCCCAGTCGATCGCCTCCTGGCACTCGAGCTGGATCCCGATGCGCATGCCGTCCCCGCTCCCGGCCCGACTCCGCTAGCCGCCGGTGATCGCGTCGAGGGCGGCGAGATCCTCGGGCGAGAGCGTCACATCCGCGCACGCGGCGTTCTCGCTCACCTGGCCGGGCGAGGTCGCCCCGACGATCACGGTCGAGACCACGGGCTGCGCGGCGAGCCAGCCGAGGGAGAGCTCGAGCAGCGAGAGGCCCCGCTCGGAGGCGAAGCCCTCGAGCGCCTCGAGCGTCGCGAAGTTCTCGTCGTTCAGCACGCGAGGCGCGAATCGCGCGGCGGCCGGATCGCCGTAGCGCGTGCCGGCCGGCGGCTCCGATCCGGGGCGGTACTTCCCCGTCAGGAAGCCGCCGGCGAGCGGCGAGTAGGGGATCAGGCCGAGGCCGTAGTGCCGGCAGGCCGGGATGTGATCGCTCTCGACGTCGCGGTTGAGCAGGCTGTAGGGAGGCTGCGAGGCGACGAACTCCACCCCGCCGCGGCTCCGCGCCTGCCACTGCGACTCGGCGATCTGCCACGAGGAGTAGTTCGAGCAGCCGATGTAGCGGACGAGTCCCTCGCCAACGAGCTCGTCGAGCGCGGCCATGGTCTCGCCGAGCGGCGTGCTGCGGTCGGCGAAGTGCACCTGGTAGACGTCGATGTAGTCGGTCCGCAGGCGCGCGAGGGAGGCGGTGACCTGCTGGCGGATGTAGCGGCGCGAGGAGCCGGAGCCGTTCGGTCCCTCCGCCGTGCGCCCGCCGAACTTCGTCATCACGACCCAGCGGTCGCGCTTCCCGCCGGCGAGGGCGCGGCCGATGTACTCCTCCGAGGTCCCGCCGCCGCCGTAGATGTCGGCCGTGTCGACCGTCTGGATCCCGGCGTCGAGCGCCGCGTCCAGGATGCTCGCGGTCAGGGCGGCGTCGCAGCGCCTCCCGAAGGTGTTGCCGCCGAGCCCGATCACGGAGACGTCGAGCCCCGACCGGCCGAGCTTCCGGTACTCCATCGCACGCTCCGTTCCCGTCCCGGCGCCCTCCGCCGGCGCCCCGGCGAGCCCGAAGGCTACCCCGGCGTGCGGCGGCGCGCGAGGGCCGGTGCGGCCCCCGGCGGCGCGAGTTGTTACGATCGCAGCATGGCGGACGAGGATCGAGGCGACCACCGGGCGTCCTACCGCGCCGCATTCCAGGAGTGGCAGGAGCAGCTCGGCCGGCTCCACGCCGTTCTCCTCGACGGCGAGAGGCGGCGCCCCGACCAGCTGAAGGGGCTGCTCAACCGCGAGGCGCGTGCCAAGGAGCGCTACGAGGACGCGCGCCGTCGCCTGCTCGGCCTCGGGGAGTAGCGCCGGCGCGGACGGAGGACCGAGTGAGCATCGAGGCCCCGGTCGCGGACGCGGCGCGAGAGGGCACCGGGTACCGGCGCTCCGCCCTGATCGGCTCCGCCTTCGCGGTGGCGTGGTCGCCGTGCATCGGGCCGATTCTCGGCGTGGTGCTCACGCTCGCCGCGGCGAGCGGCACGGCGGCTCAGGGCGCGCTGCTGCTCGCCTTCTACTCGCTCGGGCTCGGGGTCTGGTTCCTTGCCTTCGGCCTGCTCTTCGGGTGGATAGCCCCGCGCATCCGCGCGCTCTACCCCTACCTGGGCCGGATCATGATCCTCTCCGGCGTGCTCTTCGTCGCCGTCGGCGCCCTGATGGCCCTGGGCGAGTTCTACCGCCTGAACATCTACTTCCAGAACTTCGGCTTCCTCTTCGGCACGACCGAGAGCGCCGAGCGCAACCTCTCCGGCGGCGTCGACGGCTTCACCGGGCCGGTGATCGCCTTCTTCGGCGGGATGGTCTCCTTCCTCTCGCCGTGCGTGCTCCCGCTCGTGCCGGCCTACCTCGCGAACCTCGCCGGGGAGGCCCTCTTCGGCACCGGCCACCCGCGGACGGACCGCCGCCGCGTGCTCGGCCACTCGGCAGCCTTCGTGCTCGGCTTCTCGGCCGTCTTCACGGTGGTCGGGGCCTCCCTCGGCTTCGTCGGGACCCTCGTCCAGGACTCGCTCGACACGCTCACGCGCATCGGCGGCGTCGTGCTGATCGCGCTGGGCCTGCAGATGACCGGGCTCGTGCGCATCCCCTACCTGGACCGCACCTACCAGATCCCCGTGGAGCCCGGATAGGTGCCCGCGGGGACCGCGTCGCATTGCGGGGCCCCGGACGGGGGTCCTACAATCGCTGCCGGAGCCGCCGGGAAACGAAGCGCCGCGGGCGGCGCGGGACGGTGAGCCGGATGGACCGCGAGTTCGGCATCGATCTCGACGCGATCGTCGGCGTGATCCGCGAGGCCGAGGTCTTCATCGTCCGCTTCGGCCTCATCGACCAGAGGCTCCTCGTCGACGCCCGGCCCGGCCCGACCGACCGGCCCATCATCCGCCTGGTGCCCCGGGTCCACTCCGCCGAGGAGCGCTACCGCTACCTGCGCCGCGAGCGTCCCTCGCTGGGGCTCCCGGAGCAGATCACGGTCTTCGAATGGCCCCGACGCATCCAGGTCATGCGCGACATCGGCCTCTGGGAGCACATCGAGCAGCGCCTCGTGACCGAGGGCGGCGACGACCTCGCCGAGGAGTGCGAGCGGGCCTTCCAGAGCGCGCTCCGCGCCGAGCGGATCGACCTGGTCGCCGCGATCCGCGGCGGCGAGGGCTACGAGACGATCTGGGAGCGGGGCGCCGGCCCGGCGTAGCTCTCCCCCCATCGCACCGGTCCCGGCCCCGGCGGGCCCCGCCCGCGCCGGCGGGTGCGCCTGCGCGCGATCGTGGGGGGAGGCTCTGCTACGCTCGGCGGCGCCACCGCACGCCCCGGAGGGTCGCCCGTGCACGTGATCGATCTGCGCTCCGACACCGTCACGCAGCCCACCCCCGGGATGCGCCGCGCCATGGCCGAGGCGCGCGTCGGGGACGACCTGCTCGGCGATGACCCGACGGTGAAGGAGCTGGAGCGCGCCTCGGCCGCGCTCCTCGGCAAGGAGGCCGCCCTCTACGTCCCCAGCGGCACGATGGCCAACCTCCTGGCGATCCTCGTCGCCTGCGCCCGCGGGGAGCGGGCGGTCGTCGGATCCGAATCGCACATCCTCCATCACGAGGGCCTCGGGGCGCCGGCGCTGGGAGGGGTCCACCTCGCCGTGATCCCGAACGACGCCCGCGGCCGCCTCTCGCCGGAGGCCCTCGACGGCGCCCTGAAGGCGGCCCCCGCCCTGGTCTGCCTCGAGAACACCCACAACCGCTGCGGGGGGGCCGCGGTGAGCCTCAGCCACACGCGCGAGGTGGCGGAGAGGGCGCACGCGGCCGGCGCCGCCGTGCACGTCGACGGCGCGCGCATCTTCAACGCGGCGCTCGCCCGGGAGAGCGACGCCGCGTCGCTCGTCGCCGACGCGGACACGGCCTCGTTCTGCTTCTCGAAGGGGCTCGGCGCCCCGGTCGGCTCGGTGCTCCTGGGGCCGGGCGAGCTGATCGCGCGCGCGCGCGTGCTGCGCCGCCAGCTCGGCGGCGGGATGCGGCAGGCGGGGGTGATCGCCGCCGCCGCTCTCTACGCGCTGGAGAACCACGTCGAGCGCCTCGCCGAGGATCACGCCCACGCGCGCCTCCTCGCCGAGGGCCTCGCCCGGCTGCCCGGCATCCGGATCGACCCGGGGTCGGTCGAGACGAACCTCGTCTTCTTCGAGCTCGACGGGCCGGAGCCGCAGGCGTTCCGGGCCGCGCTCTCGGAGCGGGGCGTGCTCGCCTCGGGCACCGCCCCCCACCGCGTGCGCATGGCGACGCATCTCGGCATCTCGGCGGCCGACGTGGGGGAGGCGCTCGCGCGGACGGCGGGCGTCCTGGAGAGCCTCCCGGCGGCCGCCGCGCGATGAGCCCGACCGCCCGCCTCCTTCCGGCCTGCGCGCTGCTGCTCCTCGGCGTGCTCGCGGCCGCCTGCCAGCCGGGCTCCGGCCGCACCGAGACGGCGATCGAGGTGGCCCGCATCCCGTTCGCCTGCGGGGAGATCTCGCGCTACGACCTCCGCGAGATCGACGGGACGCCCGTCGCCGAGGCGCGGTTCGACGTGACGTGCGAGGAGGGTTCGCTTCTGCTCGAGCAGAGCTTCCGTCCCGCGGGGCCGGGGAGCGACGGCGGGGCGCAGGACCGCTCGCAGGTGAGAGTCGAGCCGGCGACGCTCCTCCCGCTCGCGAGCAGCCGCGAGGCGACGCGCGAGGGGGAGACGACGACCTGGAGCGCCGCCTACCGGGCGGACCCCTCGACGGTGCTCTTCCGGGAGGAGTCCGGCGGCGAGCGGGCGGAGCGCGAGCTGCGGCTGCGCCGGGACGCCTACGACAACGAGAGCGCGCTCTGGCTCTGGCGAACGCTCGATCTCGGGGAGGGGTACGACGGGCAGTACGTCTCGGTCAGCGCCGTGACGCAGGGCCAGATCACCGTCCGGCTGACGGTCGCGCGCCGCGAGCGGGTCGAGGTGCCGGCCGGTGCCTTCGACGTGTGGCGGCTCCAGGTGCGCAGCGGCCGTGCCACCCGCGTGGCGTGGATCGGGGTCGACCCCCCGCACCAGCTCGTGCAATGGGACAACGGCTCCGAGATCTTCCGGCTTCTCTCGTACGAGGCCGGCTCCCCGCGGTAGCGGCGGGCGCCGCGCCCGTCACGATCCCCGTCAGGCCCGCCCCGCTGCGCCCGCCAGCCCGACGAGGGCCTCCTCGGCGTCGGAGGCGAAGGGCGGCCAGGCGCCGCGCACGTCGCGGAGCGCGGCCTCGAAGCGCTCCCGCTCCCCCGCGCGGAGCACGACGACGCCGCCCGCGCGGAAGCGGTCGCGCTCCTCCACCGTCGGACCGGAGGCGGCGGAGCCGGGGAGCGCCTCCAGCGCCGCGAGCAGATCCCGCACCTGCCACTCGAAGATGCCGGCGCGCTCCGGGATCGCCATCGCCCACATCGCGACGGCGTCCGGGGCGGGATGCGGCGCCGCGGTCTCGATGGAGGCGCTCCACATCCCCGCGACGAGAGGGGCCAGGCCGCGCACCA
>DAOULG010000227.1:0-4494 GCA_034420495.1 Dehalococcoidia bacterium | reverse complement strand
CTCGCGCCGGGCCGCGCGGGGGCGCGGGCGGCCAGCACCCCGGGGAGCGACGATGCTCGTCTCACTGAAGTGGCTCCGCGAGTACGTCGACGTGCCCGAGGACGTGGAGGCCTTCGCGCGGCGCCTCACGATGGCCTCCGCCGAGGTCGAGGGGCTGACGCGCGTCGGGGGCGACTGGGATCCGGAGCGCGTGCGCGTCGGCCGCGTCCTCTCCGTCGAGGCGCACCCGCGCGCCGATCGCCTCCGCCTGGCGACGGTCGACGACGGCCAGGACGAGCCGCTGCGCGTGATCTGCGGGGCGCCCAACGTCCGGGAGGGGCAGCGCGTCGCCTTCGCGCGGGAGGGGGCGCGCATCATCGACGGCCGCAGCGGCGAGCCGGCGGAGCTCCGGCGGGCCACGATCCGCGGCGTCGAGTCGGCCGGCATGGTGCTCTCGGAGCGCGAGCTCGGGATCTCCGACGAGCACGAGGGCATCCTCGAGCTGCCGGAGGAGGCGCCGGTCGGGGCGCCGCTCGCCTCCTACCTCGGCGACGTCGTGCTCGACGTCCACGTCTGGCCGAACCGCGCCGACCTCATGAACATGGTCGGGATCGCGCGCGAGGTCGCGGCGATCGAGGGAACCGGGCTCCGCCCCCCGCCGCTGGAGCACCAGGAGGAGGGCCCGCCGGCCGGGGAGGCGGTCTCGGTCGCCATCGCCGACCCCGGGCTCTGCGCCCGCTACATCGGCGCCGTCATCGAGGGGGTCCGCGTCGGCCCCTCGCCGCGCTGGATGCAGGAGCGGCTGCTCGCCTGCGGCATGCGGCCCATCTCCAACGTCGTCGACATAACCAACTACGTGCTGATGGAGCTCGGCCAGCCGCTCCACGCCTTCGACCTCGACCGGCTCGAGGCGAGGGCCGGCGGCTCCGCGCCCCGCATCGAGGTGCGGCCGGCGCGCAGGGGCGAGCGTCTGCTCACGCTCGACGGGGAGGAGCGGGCGCTCTCCGAGGAGATGCTCGTGATCGCCGACCAGGCGGGGCCGGTGGCGCTGGCGGGCGTCATGGGGGGAGCGGAGACCGAGGTCACGGAGTCGACCACGCGCATCCTGCTCGAGTCGGCGCGCTTCGACCCCGCGAGCATCCGCCGCACCTCGGTCCGGCTCGGCCTGCGCTCCGAGTCCTCCGTCCGCTTCGAGCGGGGCCTCTCGCCGGAGCTCGCCGGCCCGGGGGCGGCGCGCGCGACGCGCCTGCTCGAGCGGCTCGCCGGCGCGCGCGCCCGGAGCGGCGCCGTCGACGCCTACCCCCGGCCGCCCGCGAGCAGGCCCATCGACCTGAGCCTGGGCCGCCTCCGCACGGTGACGGGCCTTGAGCTTCAGGAGCGGGAGGTCGGGGAGCTGCTCGGGGCGCTCGGCTTCGAGGTCGAGGGGGGCGGCGCCGGCCTCCGGGTCCACGCCCCGTGGTGGCGCACCGACGTCGCCATCGCCGACGATCTCGCCGAGGAGGTCGTCCGCCTCGCCGGCTACGACCGGCTCCCCGCGACGACGATCCGCGGCCGCGTGCCCCCGCACGACCCCCAGCCCCTGGTCGCGCTCCGCGAGCGGATGCGCGACGCGCTGGCGGCGGCGGGGCTGCGCGAGGTGATCAGCTACTCGCTGACGACGGGGGAGGTGCTGGCGCGGGTGCTGCCGGAGGAGGAGCTCCGCCGGCGGGCGCCGCTCCGGCTCGCCAACACGCTCTCCGCGGAGCGCGAGCTGATGCGCCCGACGCTCCGCCACGCGCTGCTCGAGGTGGTGGCGCGCAACCTGCGGGCCGGGCTCGCCGAGGTCTCGATCTTCGAGGCGGCGCGCGTCTACCTGCCGCGCGAGCGCGCCTCGGAGGGACCGCTCCCCGACGAGCGGGAGCAGGTGGCCGCAGCGCTCGCCGGATCCGCCGCCGATCGCTGGGGGATGCCCTCTGAGCGGCCGCTCGGCTTCTTCGACGCGAAGGGCGTGCTGGAGTCGGCGCTCGCGGAGCTCGGCGTCGAGTGCAGCTACGAGCCCGCCGAGGATCCCGCGCTCCTCCCCGGGCGCGCGGCGCGCGTCCGGGCCGGGGGCTCGCCGGTCGGCCTCCTCGGGGAGGTCCACCCGCGGGTGCGCTCGGCCTTCGGCATCGAGCAGCCGGTGACTCTCTTCGAGCTGGATCTCGCCCTGCTGCTCGAGCACGTGCCGGGGCTCAGGCCGGCGCGGCCGGTCTCGCGCTTCCCCGCCGTGGAGCAGGATCTCGCCGTGGTCGTCCCGCTCTCCGTCCCGGCGGAGGAGCTGCGGGCGGCGATCGCGCGCTCGCCGCTCGTCTCGGAGGCGCGCATCTTCGACCTCTACACCGGCGGGCAGGTGCCGGAGGGGACCCGCTCGCTCGCCTTCTCCATCCGCTACCAGGCGCCGGACCGGACGCTCGCCGGCGAGGAGGCCCGGGCCGAGCAGGAGCGGATCGTGGAGCTCCTCGGCCGGGAGTTCGGCGCGCGCCCGAGGTAGGCGCGCCGCCCGAGCCGGGGTCGCGGGCGGCCGGGGCTCAGGCGAGGGCGGCGCGGGCGCGCTCGGCGAGGCGCCCGAAGGCCTCCGGCTCCCGCACCGCGAGGTCGGCCAGCATCTTCCGGTCGACCTCGACGCCGGCGAGGCGCAGGCCGTGCATCAGCCGCGCGTAGGTCAGGTCGTGGAGGCGGGCGGCGGCGTTGATGCGCACGATCCAGAGCCGGCGGAAGTCGCGCTTGCGGCTGCGGCGGTGGGCCCAGGCGTAGCGCAGCGAGTGGAGCATCGCCTCGTTCGCGACCCGGAAGGTGCGGTGGCGCCGGCCGGCCTGCCCGGAGGTCCTCGCGAGGACGCGCCGGCGGCGGGCGCGGCGTGCCGGGGTGTTGCGCGCTCGCGTCATCTCGGGGCCCTCACCTCTGCCTGCGGACTCGCCGAGCCCGCGCTAGCCGACGCGGTGGTACGGGAGCAGGCGCTTCACCCGCTTGGAGTGCGTCGGGTCGACGGCCTTCATGCCGCGCAGCCCGTAGAGCTTCTCGGCGCGCTTCTTCATCCGCTTGTTGTTGCGGTGGTGCCCCATCACGAGCACGCGGCCGGTGCCCGTCACCTTGACGCGCTTGGCGAGCCCGCGGTGGGTCTTCATCTTCGGCACGTCCGGCCCCCGGATCCCGTCGCTCTCCGCGCCTACGTCGCCGCGGCGATCTCGGCGGAGGCGCCCCCGGAGGCGTCGGTCCGCCGCCTCGCGGGGTCGAGCGTCATCGACATGATGCGCCCCTCCATCGTCGGCTGGCGCTCGATGGTGGCGTGCTCGCTCAGCTGCTCGTAGAAGCGCCTCAGGAGCTGCTCACCGATCTCCGGGTGCGTGATCTCCCGCGCCCGGAACATGACCGAGACCTTCACCTTGTCGCCGGCGTTGAGGAGCTTCAACGCGGTGCGCGCCTTGAAGTCGAGATCGTGCTGCCCGATCTTCACCTTCATCCGAACTTCGCGCAACTCGACGTGCTTGGACGATCGCCGCGATTCGCGCTCGCGCTTGCGCTGTTCGTACTTGAACCGGCCGTAGTCCATGATCCGGCAGACCGGCGGATCGGCGGTCGGCGCCACCTCGACCAGATCGAGATCGGCGTCGAGGGCGATCTGAAGCGCCTCTCCGATGGGCAGGATCCCGATCTGGTCCTCGTCGCGGATCACGCGGACCCGTGGTGCCTGGATCTGATCGTTGATGCGGAGCTCTCTGGCGATCGACGACCCCCCTCTCGCGCCCGCCCGCGGCGGGCAGCAGCCTCAGCGGCGCGCCGGTGCGCCGCGGTGCGGCATTCTAGCATCGCCGGCGGCGGTACGTGTCCGACGGCCGGGAGGCCGGGCTACCCGGCGCTCTCGTACTCCACGAGCAGCTCGCCGCGCTCGACGCGCTGGCCGCTTGAGCAGTGCACCGCGGTGATCGTCCCGGCGAGGGGGATGTGGACCTCGTTCTGCATCTTCATCGCCTCGACGACGCAGACCGCCTGCCCCGCCTCCATCTCGTCGCCGACGTCGACGCGCACGTCGATGACCACGCCGGCGAGCGGGGAGGTGATCCGGCCCTCCTCGTCGGCGTAGCCCGCGGCGGCACCCCGCCCCCGCGCGCCGGCGCGGGCGGGGGCGAGCGAGAAGCTGCGGCCGCCCGTCACGACGTGGACGACCTCCCCCTCGAGGG
The DNA here is from genome assembly GCA_034420495.1 of Dehalococcoidia bacterium. Taxonomy (GTDB): domain Bacteria; phylum Chloroflexota; class Dehalococcoidia; order UBA2979; family UBA2979; genus VYDC01. The sequence continues at coordinate 319 of DAOULG010000227.1, read as the reverse complement.
AGACGTAGGCGCCGTGCGGGACGCCGTCGATGAGCAGCGAGAGGCGGCCGGGGAGGCCGGAGACGGTGGCGTCGACCTCGACCGGCTCTTCGTCGTCGATGGTGACGAGGAGCCGGTCGTCCCGCTCGTCGACCACGACGGTGTAGGTCGTGCCGCCCAGCTGCAGGCGGTGCCGGCTCGGCATCGCGCTACCCCGACCGCCGGCCTGCGGCGCGGCGCCAGCCGGAGGCGCCCGTGCGGATCGGGAGGCCGCTGGCGCGCGAGCGCGCCGCGCGCGCCCAGCCCGACGCCGCGGGCCCGGCCGCCGGGCCGCCGCCCT
>DAOULG010000226.1:0-6491 GCA_034420495.1 Dehalococcoidia bacterium | reverse complement strand
CCGGAGCTCGCGGAGCGCGGTTCCGCCGGGAGCCCGCCCCCGGACGGGGCGCGCTGACGGGGCGCGGAGTCCCGGGCGCCGCCACTCCCGCCCGCGCTACCGCGTGCGCGCGCCCAGGGACCAGAGCGAGAGCGCGACGGTGACGACCCCCAGGCCGGCCACGGCGGCGAGCGCCCCGGCCAGGTTGTCCCACTCCCAGCCCTCGAGCACGAGCGCCCGCATCCCCTCGAGCAGGTAGGTGACGGGGTTCAGGGAGGCGAGGAACTCCATCCAGGGGTCGAAGACCTCCTTCGGCGCGAAGGCGGGCGAGAGGAAGAGCAGCGGGAAGAAGACCAGGAATCCGGCCTGGGCGGCCTGCGCGTTGCCCGTGCGCAGCGCGATCGTCGCACCGATGCCGGAGTAGGCCGCCCCGAAGAGCCCGGCGAGCGCCAGGATCACGACGTAGCCGAGCGGCCCCGCCTCCATCCCCGCGCCGACCAGCGAGACCACGACGAGGATCACCGCGGTGAAGGCGACGGAGCGGATCGCGTCGGCGAAGAGCCGGCCCAGCACGATCGCCAGGCGCGGGCTCGGCGTCAGCAGCAGCTTGTCGAAGTAGCCGCTCTCGATGTCCTTCACGATCGCGATGCCCGAAACCGAGGCGGCGCCGGCGACGCACTGCAGCACCGCCACCGGGAGCTGGAAGCCCTCGTAGTTCTCCACCCCGAAGGCGGGCCCGGCGACGTTGCTGATCGCGCCGACCGTGACGAAGAAGAAGAAGAGCGGGATGAAGAGGTTGCTCACCTCGACGCCCGGCTGACGGAGCGTCTCGCGCACCGCGCGGGCGCAGAGCTGGTAGGAGCCCACCGCGAGCGCCCTCACGCCGCCCCCTCGGGGGCATCCCGCCCCGCCGGATCCGGCACCTCGGCGTCCACCTCGAGGTGCCGCCCCGTCGCGCGCAGGAAGACGTCGTCGAGCGTCGGCTGGTGCAGCGTGATCTCGACGACGGAGAGCCCGGTCTCGTTCGCGATCGTGACGACGGGGGCGATCATCTGGCCCCCCTCGCGGATGTAGACGACGAGCTGATCCTCCATCCGCCGCAGCTCCTCGAAGCCGGGCAGGGCGCGGATCCGCTCGCTGGCGCCGTCCGCCGCCCCGGGGGAGGAGGCTGCGTCCTCGATGCGCAGCGAGACGACGTCCGAGCCGATCGTCGCCTTGAGCTCGGCGGGCGAGCCGGAGGCGACGATGCGCCCGGAGTCGATGATCGCGATCTCGTCGGCGAGCCGGTCGGCCTCCTCGAGGTACTGCGTGGTGAGGAAGAAGGTGACGCCGTCCTCGCGGTTGAGGCGCTCGACGTAGCGCCACAGCGCCTCGCGGCTGATGGGGTCGAGCCCGCTCGTCGGCTCGTCCAGGAAGACGATGCGCGGCCCGTGCACGAGCGCCGAGGCGAGGTCGAGCCGGCGCTGCATCCCGCCGGAGTAGGTGCCGATGCGGCGGTCCGCGGCCTCCTCGAGCTCGACGATCGCGAGCAGCTCCTCCACACGCGGCCGCACCACGGAGCGGGGCATCCCCTGCAGGCGGCCCTGCAGCGTGAGGAGCTCGCGCCCCGTCTGCAGGTCGTCGAGCCCGGCCTCCTGGAGTGCGACGCCGATGCGGCGGCGCACATCCCGGGCGTGGCGCTCCACGTCGAGGCCGTCGACGAGGGCGCGCCCGGCGGTGGGGCGCAGCAGCGTCGTCAGCATGCGGATCGTCGTGGTCTTGCCGGAGCCGTTGGCGCCGAGGAAGCCGAAAACCCGTCCGGCCTCGACGGAGAGGTCGATCCCGTCGACGGCGCGCACGCCGGGGAAGGTGCGGACGAGGCCCTCGGCGGCGATCGCCGTGCCGGCGGAGGCGCTCATGCCTGGTTCTCCCGCCGCTGCCGCGCTGGACGGAGCCGGGCCGGTGCGGCGGCCGCCCGGCGCCGAGTATCGCGCTGGCGGCCGGTAGCGGCGAGGCGCGGGCGGGGAGGCCGGGGAGAGGGCCGGGGGGGTGGGCAGGCCCGGCCGCCGGTGGAGCCCGGCTCCCGCGGCCTCGTGCCGGATCTCCGGTGCCGCCGCCGTGCGAGCGGTCGTGGCCGCAGCCCGTCCCGCGCGCCAGAGGGACTAGACTGAAAACCAGCCTGAGGGTCGAGAGCGGGAGGTCCGGATGAGCCGGAGATGGGCGGTCCAGGATGCGCGGTCCAGGTTTGGCGAGTTCCTCGACACCGCCCTAGCGGATGGGCCGCAGATCCTCACGCGACGGGGCGTGGAGGCTGCCGTGCTCGTCCCCATGGAGCACTGGCTCAGGCTGGAGCGGCTGCGCAGATCGGACCTCAAGGAACTGCTGCTGACTCCCGGCCCGCGTACCGACGATCTCGCACCACCACGCCGCCGGTAGCGGCGGCGCCCGCCGCCCCGCAACGTGAGTGACTTCGAGCACCTCGGGGTCGCGCCGCTGAATCCGCTCGAGCCGGCGTAGGCGCCCGGCATACGGGTGCCCCGCTCCAGATCGGTCCCTCAGGAGCCAGCCGTTCTGACGGCGGTCCCGTACGCCACGATCTCGGCCGACCCCTGGGTCACACCCGCGGTGATGAACCTGGTACCGACGACGGCGTCGGCGCCCAGCGCCTCGGCCCTCTCGATCATGCGCTGCAGCGACTCCTCGCGGGCCTCCGCCAGCAGCCGGGTGTACTCGTCGACCTCGCCGCCGACGATGTTGCGGAACCAGGCCACGATGTCCCGTCCGACGTGACGGGCCCGGACGGTGCTGCCCCTCACGAGTCCGAGCGTCTCGACGATCGTGGTCTCGGGCAGCTCATCGGTCGTTGCGACGATCAATTGTCGACCTCCAGGAAGTTCTCTCGCCTCTTGCGCCGGATCCTGTCCCGGATCGCCGCGAGCAGCAGGATGGCCATCCCGACCGGCAGGGCCAGGAGCGCCAGCATGAGCAGCGTCGGCATCTCCTCGGCCTGCGTGATCGCGTAGACCCAGTAGCCGCCGAGGACCGCCGCCCCCGCAGCGAGGAGGGCGCCGCCCAACCAGAGCAGGGGCCCGCTGCTACTCTCCGGCCGCGCCATCCGGTGCCTCCGTCAGCGGCAGCAGCGTACCGCACGAGTCGGGATGCGGCAGCCGTCCTCGCACCGCCCGCCGCGCGCACGGGCCGCGCGCTGCGGCGGGGACCGAGGGCGCCCGCGGTCCGCTGCGCGAGCGCCCCGTGATGAGCGTGGGCAGGGGCGCGTGCCGGCCCCGCGTGCGCCCCGGCGGCATCGCGCAATCTACCGGCGAGGCTTGACCTCGACGAAGCCCGCCGCGGTGAAGTCGCCATCGAATGCCAGCGCCTCGGTGATGCGCTCGCGCCGCATGATCTCGAAGCTCGTCGCATCGACGTACGAGTAGGCCCGCTCGTCGTGGCGGCGGAGCCACTCCCAGGCTCGATCGCCCGTCTCCTCGCCCACCGCGGCGACCGACACGCGGTCCGCGCGCTCGATGACGTCGAGGAAGCGCACCGCGGCGGCGTGACCGGCCCACCGCCTGAGGAGCGTCCAGGTCTCGCCGAGCACGAGGTTCGACGTGCGCACGGGGCTGCGGTCCTGCCGCCACAGCGCGGTCGCGTCGGCGTGGTGCGTGTCGCGGGCGTGGTGCAGGGCGACCCAGAGGGAGGTGTCGGCGAACCTCACCCCCGGAGTCCGTAGACGATCGCATCGATGTCGTCGATGGGGTCGACGTGGGCGATGGATCCGATGAGATCCTCGACGGGATCGGCGGTCTCGGCGAAGTGGGTGCCGAGCGCGCCCCGCACGGCCTCGCGGACCAGAGCCGACCGGGACGTACCCAGGCGCGCGGCCTCGGCCGTCAGCGCCTCGTCGACATCCTCATCGATGTAGAGCTGTATACGCCTCATGTGAGGAGTATACACAACAGCAGCGACGCGCGGGTCGCTGGCGGAGCGCGTCGCCGCATCCGCGGAGCGCCGGCATGCCCCGCCCGGCCGCAGCGTCCCGCGCGCCGCGCGCACGCGGCCGCCGTCGCGCGATACAGTGCCCGGGCCGTGGAAGGTGGCCATCGTCGAGGCACAGGATCCGCTCCCCCGGTACTGCTCGGCCTGCGGCGCCAAGTTCCCGCCCGAGGCCGGCGCATGCCGGACCTGCGGCGCGAGGCGGGTCGCCCCGGCCGACTTCGAGACCCCCGCGGCGATCGCCGTCCTCATCGAGGAGATCGACGCCTGGCGCGCCGCCGGCCTGCTCGACGACGCTTCCTCCGAGCGCCTGAGGGACCACTACGCCCGGCGGCGGGAGCAGCTGCTCGCGGCGCGCGGGGAGGCGCGCGGAGCGCCCGGGGGAACGCGGGGCGCCGCGGCTGCGAGGGCGGCGTCGGCCGCCCCCCAGGCCGCGCCGGCCGCGCGGCCGCGCGGCGTCTCCGTCGGCGAGTGGGCCGCGCACCGGCAGGCCGACGTGCTGCTCTACGTGGGGGCCTTCCTGCTGGTCATCTCGGCTTTGATCTTCACCACCACGCAGGTGGAGGCCCTCTCCGGCGCCTGGCGGGTCGGCGTGCTCGCCGCCTACACCGGCGCGTTCACGCTCGCCGGGCTGCTGCTCAGCCGCTGGCCGCGCGTGCGCGAGGCGGGGCCCGTCTTCCTCGCGATCGGCGCGCTGATCACGCCGCTCAACTTCCTGCTGCTGCAGACGGAGGTGCTCGGCGACCGGGATGTCCCCGGCTCGGTGGTCTGGTTCGCCGGATCGACCTACAGCGCGCTCCTCTACGCCCTGCTCCACCGTCGCGGCTTCGGCCGGCTCTACGCTGTCCCCGCCGCGCTCGCGCTCCTGAGCGCCTGGCTCTCGCTCGCCGACGCCGTGGGGCTCCCGTTCCAGTGGGGCGGCGCGTGGTGGATGGCCTTCGCGCTCGCGGCCGCGGGCGGGCTCTCCGCGACGGGCCGCTGGAGCCGCGCCACCGGGATACCGGTCGTCACCTTCGCCGTGCTCGCCCTGCTCCTCGCGGTCGGCATCGAGTGGGACGGCTACGAGCCTCCGTGGCAGCTGCCCGTCACCTGCGCGCTCGCGACGGCTCTCGCCGTCGTGCTCGCCGCCTCCCTGCGCCGGCCCGCGGCCTACGGGGCCGCGGCGGTGCTCGCGCTCGCGGCCGCCGTCGCCTCGGTGTGGGCGGCGGGGCTGCCCCCGCAGTGGTTCGGCGCCCCGCCGCTCGCCGGGGCCGCGCTGCTCCTCCTCGCCCGCTCCCCCCGGGGAGGCCCGGAGGCCTGGCCGGGGGCGTCGCTCCTGGGCGCCGCCTGGCTCGCGGCGCCGTTCGCGCTGCTCGGCGCGCACCTGGACGGCGACAGCGCGGGTGCGGCGCTCTCCTTCCTGGCGGTCTCCGCGCTGGCGGCCGCGGCCGCGCTCTCGAGGACGGCGGTGATCCCCGCCGCGTGGTTCCCGCCCGGTGACGCCGCCGGGCGCGGACCCCGGGGGCAGGAGCGGGCGCTGGAGCGCGTGGCGCTCTCCTGGCTCGGCTTCGCTTCGCTGCTCATCGCCGTCGGCTTCGCGCAGCGCGGGCTCGAGATCGCCCGCCCCGAGACGGCCCTGGCGTTCGCGGCGCTCGGCGCCGCGACCTCGGGGGCGATCGCCGTCTCGGCCCGGCGCGCGCCCGGCGCGCTGTGGGCGGGGGTGCCGTTGCTGCTGCTGGTGACGGCCGTCTCCCTGCAGCATCCGGTGGACCGCTTCGCCGGCCACAACGCCGCGCTGCTCGCCCTCCCCGCGGCGCACCTGCTCCTCGCCTCGTGGCTCCTCCGCCGCCTCGCTCCCGCCGCGCTCGCCACGGCCCTCGGCATGCTCGCGCTCGCGAGCCTCTGGGAGTTCCGGGAGTGGGCGTGGTGGAGCCTCTCCCCGGTCTACGCGGCGATCGGGGTCCTCCTCCTCGGGGCGCTCACGCCGCGCCGGCGCTACGGGGCGCCGCCGGCCGGGGGCGCGGAGGCCGCAGTGGCCGCGCAGGCCCTCTCCTGGCTCCCGCTCGGGGCCGCCGTCCTGACCGCCGCCCTCGCGCTCGCGGGGCGGCTCGGCGGGCCGGCGGTGGAGGCGACCGCCACCGTCGAGTACCGCGCGCTGGTGCTGATGGTGCTGCTGCTCGCGCCGCTCATCGCACTCGAGTCGTTCCGCCTGCGCCGCTGGGAGCCGGCGCTGCTCGCCTGGGCCGTCGTGCTCGCTAGCGCGGCGGCGCTCTGGCCGGTCTGGGACTGGCCGCTCTGGACGCTCGCCGCCTGGTACTCCCTTGCGGGGGCCGCCGCATTCCGGGCGCTCACCCCCTGGCGCCGGGCCCCGGCCGATTCGGCGGCCCGCGCCGTCCAGGGTCTCTCGTGGTCCGGGCTCGCGCTCGGCCCGCTCGCGGCGCTCGTGGCGCTCGACCTCCGCCTCGGCGCCACCGGCGCCGGCGCGGCGAGCCTGGTCGAGTTCCGCATGCTGGCGGCATCCCTCATCCCCCTCGCCGCGGCCGTGGCGTACGAGGGGCGCC
>DAOULG010000225.1:0-10948 GCA_034420495.1 Dehalococcoidia bacterium | reverse complement strand
GGAGTTCGCGGTCGCGCTCCCGCGCCCGCGGGGCGAGGACGTCGTGGCGACGCGCGCCTTCGGGGAGCTCGAGGGCGAGGTGCGCGCGGCGCTGGTCCGGCGGGGGGCGACGGGGTGAGGGCCGAGCATCGCGACGCCGCACCCCCGGCGGCCCGGGCGCCGCACCTCCGTGACGCGGCGGCGCTGGTCAGGGCCGCCGCCGCCCCCGTCCTCGCGCTCGCCGTGCTCATCGGCGTCTGGGAGGCATGGGTGCGGCTCCGTCAGGTGAGCGAGTACCTGCTGCCGGCGCCCTCGGCCGTCCTCGCCGCGCTCGCCGGCGAGCCGGGGCGCTACGCCGCCGCCGCCTCGGAGACGGCCGCGGCGGCGGCCGGGGGGCTCGTGATCGCGACGGGCGTCGCCGGGCTGCTGGCCGTCGCGATGGCGCACTCGCGCGCCGTGGAGCGCGCCCTCTACCCGCCGGCGCTCCTGCTCAAGCTCACGCCGATCGTCGCCGTCTACCCGCTGTTCACGATCTGGTTCGGCTTCGGGCTCTGGCCGAAGATGCTGGTGGCGGCCCTGATCACCTTCTTCCCCACGCTCGTCAACGCGGTCGTGGGGCTGCGCTCCGTCGACCCGGCGGCGCTCGACCTGCTGCGCTCCGTCGACGCCTCGCCCTCGCAGATCCTGGTGCGGCTCCGGATCCCCTCCGCGCTGCCCTACCTCTTCGCGGCGCTGCGCATCTCTGTCCCGCTCGCGCTGATCGGGGCGGTGGTGGCGGAGTTCCTCTCCGGCGACGGCGGGATGGGACAGCTCATCCTCATCGCGAACGGGGACCTCGACACGGCGACGCTGTTCGCAGCCGTGGCGGTGCTGGTGGCGCTCGGAGTGCTCCTCACCGGCCTGCTTGCGTATAGTGAGCGCCGCGTGCTCTTCTGGCACGCCTCTACCGGCGACGTGTAGCGCCGGCGGGCACACCGCCGATGCACGTCGCCTCCGCGTCCGGCGCCGCCGCCGGCGCGGGACGGTCGGTACACGGCGTGCAGCGCCCGCGGCCGCGCCGCGGATGCGCGCCACGGATCACCGGGGTCGCTCCATCATGCCCAGAGCATCGTTCTCTCGCGTGGCCGCGCTGGCGGCGCTCGTCGTGGTCGCGGCGGCATGCGGCGGAGGTGAGGGCGAGGACGAGCTCCGCGAGATCACCTTCATGGCGGGCTTCCGCGCCCAGGCGAACCTCCCCTTCGTGGCGGCCTACGTCGCCGATGCCAACGGCTACTTCGAGGAGGAGGGTCTCGCCGTCACCATCCGCCACTCCGCGGGGGCCGACGAGCACATCAAGCTGCTGCTCGAGGGCGATGTCGCCTTCACGACCGGGACGGCGGCGCAGTCTCTCCGGCAGCACGCCGAGGGCCTGCCGCTCCGCGCGATCGCCCTCTTCGGCCAGCGGGGCGACCAGGGCTTCGTGACGCGCGCCGGCTCCGGGATTCGCTCGCCCGCCGACTTCCGGGGTCGCAGCGTCGGCTTCAAGGCGGGGGTCGTGCCGGCGGAGCTCCACGCGCTGCTGGCGAGCGCGGGACTCTCCGTGGACGCCGTCCAGTTGCAGGCGGTCGGCTTCGATCCGCGCGTCTTCATCGAGGGTCGCGTCGACGTCTACCCCGTCTTCCTCAACAACGAGCCGGACACGATCCGCCGCGCCGGCGTCGAGATCCACGTGATCGATCCGCACGAGTACGGCGTCCCCACCCTCGGCGTGGTCTACCTCGCGCACGAGGAGACGGTGGCCGACGACGCGGATCTCGTGGAGCGCTTCCTGCGCGCGACGCTGCGCGGCGCCGCGTGGGCTCGCGAGCATCCGGAGGAGGCGGTGGAGGTGACCCTCACCTTCGCCGAGGGCGCGTCCGCCGATCACCAGCGCTTCCTGCTCGAGACCGATCTCCGGAACGCGCACCGCGACGACGGGATGGGGCGCTCCACGCCCGAGCAGTGGGAGGCCCTCGCCGGCGTGCTCCTCCGCTACGGGGTGCTCGACGCCCCGGTCGACGCGGCCGCGGTCTTCGACGCGGAGGCCATCGAGAGGATCTACGCCGACGGGCTGAAGTGAGGGAGCGGGCGCCGGGAGGAGTCGGGCGGCACCGCGATCCCGTCCTCCTCCGCGGCCGCGTCGCTCGCGGAGAGCTCGACGCTGCCCGAGGCGGCCCACTCCCCGTCCAGGTAGATCTCGATCTCCCAGAGCCCCTCGCCGAGCGGCTCCTCCTGGTGATGGCCGACCCACCACGCCCCGCTGTCGCCTCCCCGCCAGCGGGCCGGCGGCGCCTCGTGGACGGGCTCGCCGTCGCGGAAGACGACCCAGTGCATCCAGAGCACGCCCCCGGCCCCCTCGTAGTCGAAGAACGCGAGGAGTCTCGGCGCGTCGGCGTCGGGAGGCGATCCGGGCTCTCCGGCGGGCCCGGGGGTCGAGGCGAGGGTGAGATCACCCAGGCGGGCCTGCGGCGGCTCGGTGCCGACGTAGGCGAGCTCCTCGGCGGCGAGCGACCCGTCGACCCACACCTCGAGTCGCCACTCTCCCGGCGGCACCCCGCTCGGGTTCGGCGCGATCAGCCGGTCGGTCACGACGGCGAAGTCGCCCTCGGTCCAGGTGTAGCTTGAGGAGAGCGCGTCCTGCAGCACGCCGTCGAGGAACCACCGCTCCTCGACGAGGGTCCCGTCGGAGATGCCCTGGGCCGCGAACTCGTAGTAGAGGGCGGGGAGGCCCTGCACGGGGAACCGCGTGTAGTCGAAGAGGGAGGTTCGCCCTCCGGAGGCGAGCGCGTTCTCGGCGAAGGCCGGCCCCCGTACGACGACGGACGACGGGGTGGATCCGGGGGAGGCCGCGGCGAGCGGCGCGCGCTGGAGCGACGCGCGGTAGCGGTCGCTCGGCTCGGCCGAGCGGGCCGCCTCGATGAGCGGCACGGCGAGCGCTGCCGGGCGCGCGGTGCCGAGCGAGGCCGCCTCGTCGTGGCGGAGCTGGACCAGCAGTCCGACGAAGCCGCCCGCGGCGGAGAAGACGCCGCCCCCGTCCATCCCCGCCGGGAGGCGGGCGTTGAGGTCGAACCAGGCGCGGCCGTCCACGCCGAACTCGGATCTCGTCCCCAGCAGCTCGGCGCGAGCGACGGAGGCGGCGGCGAACTCGCCCTCTCCGGCATAGCCGAAGAGGCGCAGCTGCTCCTGCGGCTGCACGGAGGCGGAGTTGCCGAACCGGACCGCCGGCGCCGAGAACTCGACCGCGTCGAGCGGCTCCCCGCGGTAGGCGCTCACCGCGCGGAGCACCGCGAGGTCGTGATCGGGCTCCGCCGCCACGATCTCCGCCTCGTAGAGCAGCACCACCGGCTCACCCGGCGCGGCGCTGTGCCCGACCGCGAGCACGGTGTACGCCGGCGTGCCGTCGGCGAGGAAGGGGCTCACCAGGGGGAAGCTCGTGAGGATCAGCGCCCGCTCGCCGTCGACGACCACGCCGGAGCCGTGCCGGACCGCGCGCGGTGCGCCCTCCCCGTCGCCGACGGCGACGATCTGCACGATCGAGTCCGCGAAGACGGCATCGGGGATCGCATCCGGCTCGTCCCGGGCGCCGGCGACGCCCACCGCGCCGGGCGGAACGATCGGTGTCGGCACGACGAGGGGCGTCGGCGTCGGCGTCGGCGTCGGCGTGGCCGTCGAGGTCGCGGTGGCGGTGCCCGGGATCAGCTCCGCCGTCCGATCGCACGCGACGGCGAGGAGCGCCCCGCAGGCGACCGCCAGGCAGAGTGCGCGTGATCGCATCGCTTGCTCCGCACGCCGCCGCCGAGGCGGCGCCCCGCATACATGCTGCTCGCTGACGGCCCGCTGCGTCGATGCCGATCATCGGTGCTCGGCGCGGTGGAGGGCCAGAGGGGGTGGGTCGGCCCGGCCTCCCGCGCCGCCCGGTCGCCCGCGGGCGCCGGCGGGACCCCTCAGGGGAGGCGGGCGGGCGGAAGCTCGAGGGCGCGGCCGGCGACGAGCAGCCAGGCGCGATCGGCGGCGGCGGCGACCTGCTGGTTGGCGCTCCCCATCACGTCGCGGAAGAGCCGCCCCAGCGGGCTGGGCGGCACGACGCCGCTTCCGACCTCGTTGCTCACGACGATCGTGGCGCCGCGGCGCTGCGCGATGGCGCGCAGCAGGATCTCGACGTCCGCGCCGATGCGCGACTCGAGGCGGGCCCGGAGTTGGGGGTCGAGCGCCTCCGGCGGGGCACGCTCGCCGGAGGCGGCCGCGGCCTCCGGCGCTGCGAGCAGCAGGTTCGAGAGCCAGAGCGAGAGGCAGTCGAGGAGGACGCAGGCCTCCTCCGGGGCGCCTCCGAGAGCCGACGCGGGGGAGAGCGGCGCCTCGACGGTGCTCCACCCGGGCGGCCGGGCGGCGCGGTGCCGCGCCACGCGCTCCCGGAGCTCGTCGTCGAGCACCTCCATCGTCGCCACGAAGACGACCGGGCGCCCGCGCCGCGCCTCGGCCTCGGCGAGCCGTACCGCGAAGCGGCTCTTCCCCGAGCGCGCGCCGCCGGTGACGAAGAGGAGCGCGCCCATCACTCCGCCCCGCCGGTCCGGCCGGGGCGGGCTCCGCGGCCGCTCACGGGAGTTCCGCCGCGGCGAGCCAGCCGCGCTCCGAGCCGGCGAGCATCGCGAACCAGAGCACGGCGTGCGTCACCTCGACGACCGCGCCGTGCGTGTCGCCGGTGACGCCGCCGAGCCTCCGGCTCGCCGCCCCCGCCGTGGCGAGCGCGGCGGCGCCGGCGAGCGCGAGCAGGAGGAGCCCCGGTGCGCCGAAGAGCGCGATCGCCGCCGCCGCGGCGGTCGCCGTCGCCAGCGGGACGGCGACCGGCCACAGCGCGGTGGCGGCCGCGTGCCCGAGGCCCGAGGGGCGGGCGGGCCGGTAGCAGGCGGCGGCCGCCACCACACCCCAGCGCGCGAGCGCCGGCGCGAGCAGGATGGCCGCCGGCCGCGCCGCTCCCTCCAGCGAGGCGAGCGCCGACCACTGCGCCAGCAGGAGCAGGACGAGCGCCGACACCCCCGCCGGTCCCGCCGCGCCCTCGCGCATGAGCGCGAGCCGCGCCTCGCGGTCGCGCGGCGCGGCGAGCCCGTCCGCGGTGTCGGCGACCCCGTCGAGGTGGAGGGCGCCGGTGGCGAGCGCGAGCGCCCCGAGCAGGACGGCCGCCGCCGCGGACCGCGGGAGGATCCCGGCGAGCGCAAGATCGAGCCCCCACAGCGCCGCTCCCAGGAGAAGGCCGACCGCCGGGAACCACGCCAGCGCGGCGCCGAGGCCCGCGTCGTCCCAGATGCGGGCCCGGCGCAGCCGCAGCGTCGTCAGGAACTCCAGCGCGACGAGCGGGCCATGCCAGGCCTCCCGTCGCCCCGGCATCTCAGCCCTCCCGCCGCGAGGAGCCCGTCGCCTCGCTGATCTGCGCCTCCTCGAAGGTCGACATCTCGTCGAGGAGCCGGCAGGCCGCGACGCAGAGCGTGATCCCGAGCGCGGCTCCCGTCCCCTCCCCCAGCCGGAGGCCGAGGTCGAGGAGCGGATCGAGCCCGAGACGCTCGAGGGCGGCGCCGTGACCGGGCTCGACGGAGCGGTGCGCCGCCACCAGGTAGGGAGCGCAGGCCGGGGCGATCTCGACGGCGACGAGGGCCGCGGCGGAGGCGATCAGCCCGTCGGCGACCGCGGGGATGCGCCCGGCCGCGGCGCCGATGTAGACGCCGGCGAGCACGCCCATCTCGAAGCCGCCGAGCGAGGCGAGGAGGCCGATGCCGTCGCCGGCGGCCGCGCCCGAGGCCGCGTGGCGCGCGAGAGCGCGCTCGACGGCATCCAGCTTGCGGTCGTAGCCGGCGTCGTCGACGCCGGTCCCGCGGCCGGTGACGGCGCGCGCCGGGCGCCCGGTGACCGCCGCGACGAGGGCCGCCGCCGCCGTCGAGTTGCCGATCCCCATCTCGCCGCACCCGACGATGTCCACGCCCGCCCGGGATCGCTCCTCCTCGAGGAGCGCGATCCCGGCCTCGACGGCCCGCTCGGCGAGGCTCCGTCCCATCGCCGGTCGCTCGGAGATGTCGGCGGTCGCCGCGCCGAGGCGAAGCTTGAGGAGCTCCGGGTCGTCCGGCGTCGCCCCGCGGACGCCGGCGTCGACGACGCGGACCCGCGCGCCCGCGTGCCGGCCGAGGACGTTGATGGCGGCGCCCCCCTTGAGGAAGTTGGCGACCATCTGCGCCGTGACCTCCTGGGGGTAGGCGGAGACGCCGCGGGCGGCGACGCCGTGATCGCCCGCCGCCACCACCAGCAGCCGCCGGTCGAGGCGCGGCCGCGGGCGCCCGGTCGCGGAGGCGATCTGCTCCGCGAGCTCCTCGAGCCGGCCCAGGGACCCGGGCGGCTTGGTGAGCCGGCGCTGCCGCCCGCGCGCCGAGCGGGCGGCTCCGGCGTCCGGCGGCGCGATCCTCCCGGCCGCGGAACGGATGCGCTCGGCGGCCTCCGTCTCGACGACCCGCTCCCGGTCGGCCCTCAGTAGTCGATCCCCGGTTGCGCCGTGATGCCGCTCTGGTACGGGTGCTTGACCTCGGTCATCTCCGTCACGAGATCGGCGAACTCGACGAGCTCCGCCGGCGCGGCGCGGCCGGTGAGGATGAGATGCACGTCGGGCGGGCGCGCGGCGAGCGCCGAGACGACCGCCGCGGCGTCGATCCAGCCGTAGCTGATGGGGTAGGTGATCTCGTCGAGGACGACGAGATCGTAGCGCCCGGACTCGATCTTCTCGCGCGCGAGCGTCCAGCACTGCCGGGCGAGCTCCTTGTCCTTCTCGATGTCCTGGGAGAGCCAGGTGAAGCCGTCGCCCAGGGGGATCATCTCTATGCCCATCGCGGCCGCGGCGCGGGTCTCCCCGAAGTGGGAGGTGGTCGACTTGATGAACTGGAGCCAGCAGACTGACCAGCCGCGTCCCCACGCCCGCATCGTCACGCCGAGCGCGGAGCTCGTCTTCCCCTTCCCGTCGCCGGTGTAGAGCACGACGAGCGGGTGCCGCTTGCGGAAGAGGCCCGTCCACTGCTTCGGGGGCTGCGCGACGTCCTGCGGGCCGCCGGACGCCTCGGTTCCTCCGGGATCGCGCCCGCCCCGGGGCTCTGTCATCGGCGGCTCCTCCCGGCTGTACGGTACACCGGGCCGCGCACGCGGGGAGCCGGGGCGCGGCTCGCCGTTGCCTGCCGGCGGCGCTACGCTCAGGCGTCGGCGGCAGGCTCGCGGGGGGAGCGGGCGGCGTGGAGGGCGGCACGGTCGTGCGCGGCGATCCGTCGACCGGCGTCGAGGTGCGCGAGGCCCGAGCCGACGACCTCCCGCAGCTGCGCGCGATCTACAACCACTGGGTCCTCGCGAGCCCCGCCACCTTCGACATCGAGCCGCTCGACAGCGAGGCGTGGGAGCGCTGGTTCGAGGGGCACCGCGCTCCCGACCGTCCCGTCCTGGTCGCCGAGGCGGGGAGGGGCGCCGGCGCGGCCGGACGCCTGCTGGGAGGGGCGTGGCTCTCCGCATGGCGCGTGCGCCCGGGCTTCGCGCACACGGCCGAGTCCTCGATCTACCTGCACCCGGATGCGCGCGAGCAGGGCGTCGGGCGCGCGCTCTACTCCGCGCTCATCGCGCGCGCGCGCGCACTCGCGCTCCACACCCTGATCGCCGTCATCACGCCCCCCAACCCCGGGTCGACCGCGCTCCACCGGAGCCTCGGCTACGAGCGGGTGGGTCGGACGCGGGAGGTCGGGTGGAAGTTCGACCGCTGGCACGACAGTGAGATCTGGCAGCTCATGCTCGATGGCGAGCCCCGCCCGGGGCGTTGACAAGCGCTCCCGTCGCTGTATGCTACTTTTGTCACAAACACGCATGAGCGGCATGCGTGAGATGACAACGCCCGCTCAGGGCGCTGCCTAATCTCCCTTCGGGGGGACCGGGGGACCCACTACTGGGGTGAACCCTCTTCGGAGGGCGGGTGAATCTGCTCCACCCGAACCCGTCAGCTTACCCCGGCGGCAGAGGAGCAGGCCCCGGCCGGTGGGATGCCGGCACGGACCCTCCTGCGGGAGGTTCGCGCCACCGGGTGGCGCGAGGAGGCCTGGCTGTCGTGATCCACTCACCACCACCCCGCAACTGTCCGCGCTGTCGCGGCCTGATCATCGTCGAGGACGACTGGTACGGCTCCTTCGGCACCTGCGTGACCTGCGGCTACGTCCACGAGACGCAGCGCGCCGATCCCGCGGATCTGCTGGCCGAGGAGCAGCTGGCGGCCGGCAAGCAGCGCCGGCGCCAGCCCTCGCACGGCAAGCTCCGCCTCTAACCCCGCGCTCCGCGCCGGGACGGGCACGCACGCAGCCCCGGGAAGGGCTGCGCAGCCCGTCGCGCGCGCGTCGCCGCGGGGGGCGGGCGGCGCTCGCTCAGCTCCGCGCCGACCCGTGCCCCGCCGATGCGGAGCCGGCGCCCCGCGTGCCGCGCGCGTGGTGGAAGAGCCAGTACTCGTAGGCGTCCTGCAGCGCCATCCAGGAGGCCTCGATCACGTCGGTCGACGCGCCGACGGTGCGCCAGAGTGAGAGGCCGTCCGACGACTCGATGAGGACGCGAACCGCGGCGTCGGCTCCGCCGCTCGGGTTGATGATGCGCACCTTGTAGTCGAGCAGGTGCACGCGCTCGAGCTCGGGGAAGGACTCGAGCAGGGCGCGGCGCACGGCGAGGTCGAGGGCGGAGACGGGGCCGTTCCCGTCGGCGGCGGTCTGCGAGAGACGGTCGTCGACCCGCACCTTCACCATCGCCTCGGCCTGCATCTCGTTCTCGTCGCTCCCGTGCCCGTGGCGGCGGCGCTCGACGATCAGGAAGTCCTCGAGATCGAAGGGAGCCCGGTAGCCGCCGAGCGAGCGGCGGACGAGGAGCTCGAACGAGGCCTCCGACGACTCGTACTGGAAGCCGCGCGCCTCCTGCTCCTTCACGTGCTCGAGCACGACGCGCGCCTGCGCCTCGGTGAGCTCGAGCTCGACGCCCTGCTCGCGCAGCTTCTCGACGATGTTGCGCCGTCCCGAGAGCTCGGAGACGAGCACGCGCTCGGTGTTCCCCACGCTCTCGGGATCGACGTGCGCGTAGGAGCCGGCCGACTTCGTGATCGCGGCGACGTGCAGCCCCGCCTTGTGCGCGAAGGCGCTCTGTCCCACGTAGGGCTGGCTCCTGTTCGGGATCATGTTGGCGAGCTCGTCGGCGAAGCGCGCCGTCTCGGTCAGCCGGGCGAGCTGCTCGTCGCTCACGACGTCGATGCCGAGCTTGAGCTTCAGGTTCGCCACGACGGAGATCATGTTGGCGTTCCCGGTGCGTTCGCCCCACCCGTTCACGCAGGCCTGGACCTGCGTCGCGCCGGCCTCGACGGCGAGCAGCGTGTTGGCGACCGCGATGTCGGCGTCGTTGTGCACATGGATCCCGATCTCGCAGTCCACGGCGGTCAGGGCGGCGCGGACGCCCGCCACGACCTCGCCCGGGAGCGAGCCGCCGTTGGTGTCGCAGAGGGTGACCGTCCCCGCTCCGGCGGCCTCGGCGGCGCGCAGCGTGGCGAGCGCGTACGCGGGATCCTCCCGGAAGCCGTCGAAGAAGTGCTCGGCGTCGAAGACGACCTCGCGTCCCCGCGCGGCGAGATGCCGCACGGAGTCCGCGATCATCGAGAGGTTCTCCTCCTCGGTCGTCTCGAGCACCTCGGCGACCTGCTTCGCCGAGGACTTCCCGACGATGGTGATGACCGGCGTCTCCGCCTCGAGCACGGCGGCGATGGCGGGGTCGCTCGCGGCGTCGCCGCCCGCGCGCCGCGTCGATCCGAAGGCGACGAGCCTGGCGTGTCGCAGGCCGAGCTCGCCCGCGCGGCGGAAGAAGTCGGCGTCCTTCGGGTTCGAGCCGGGATAGCCGCCCTCGATGTAGTGCACGCCCATCTCGTCGAGCTTGCGCGCCAGCACGAGCTTGTCCTCGAGCGAGAGGGAGATCCCCTCCATGCCGAGGCCGTCGCGG
Organism: Dehalococcoidia bacterium; assembly: GCA_034420495.1. Classification (GTDB taxonomy): domain Bacteria; phylum Chloroflexota; class Dehalococcoidia; order UBA2979; family UBA2979; genus VYDC01. The sequence continues at coordinate 931 of DAOULG010000225.1, read as the reverse complement.
AGCGTGGTGTCGTAGAGGCGGATCGGGAACCGCCGCCGCCGCTCCTCCGCGTTGGGGTCGCGGTCGGCGGCGGCGGCACGGGTCGTCTCGGATGTGGCCATCGGGTTCACTCGCAAGGCTGGGCGCCGCCCCGGGCGTGCGGGTGGCGGGTGGGTGGTCGTCGTGGCGGCGCCGCAGGCCGGCTCGCCGGGCGGGGCGCCGCTTCCGCGGCTAGGCGATGGCAGCCGCCGCCGGCCACCCGGGCCGGACGGCGCGCACCACCTCCACCGCGTTCACGTTCTCCGCCATGGTGCACCGATTCTAGGGGACGCGGGCGCAGCGGTCGATGAGGCAGCGCCGCGCGCGGCGGGCCGCCCGGACGCCGGCCGCGTCCCGGGGGGTCACGGCCGCGGCGGTGCGCGGCCTCCCGGGGCCCCCTCCGGCGGGCGGGCGGTCCGCCGGACGCAGGCTCCGGGCGGGCGGACGCTAGGAGGCGCGCACCGCGTCGCTGACGGCGTCCGCCATCTCGCCGGTCCCGACGGCGACCTCGCCCGGCCCGGCGAGGTCGGCGGTGCGCTTCCCCGAGGAGAGGGCGCGCGCGACCGCCGCCTCGACGGCGTCGGCCTCGCGCTCCAGCCCGAGCGAGTGCCTGAGCAGCATCCCGACGCAGAGGCACATCGCGAGCGGGTTCGCTACCCCCTCGCCCGCGATATCCGGCGCGGAGCCGTGTATGGGCTCGTACATCCCGAGGCCCGTCCCGTCGGCGGAGCGCGCGCCGATGCTCGCCGACGGGAGCATCCCGAGCGAGCCGGCGAGCATCGACGCCTCGTCGGTGAGGATGTCGCCGAAGAGGTTCGAGGCGATCACGACGTCGAAGTCGGAGGGGCGGCGGATCAGGTGCATCGCCGCCGCGTCGACGAGCATGTCCGAGTACTCGACGTCCGGGTAGCCG
>DAOULG010000224.1:0-26796 GCA_034420495.1 Dehalococcoidia bacterium | reverse complement strand
GTGTGCGTGAGCCCGTAGGCGCCGTATGGGCCTTCACTGGAAGCAGCGCCCGGCGTCGCGCCCACCACGGGCCGCACCTCGTACCCGTAGGCGCTGCTGATGTCGAGCCCGGTGAAGCGGTGGCTCCGCGTCGCGGCGCCGCTGTTGGGAATGTCGATCCACTCCCCGTAGGGGTCGTAGACGTGCCGCTTCACCCGGTACTGCCACTTCGAGGCGTTCTCCGGCCCGCCCGTCCACTCGAGGAGCAGCTCGCCGACAACGCCCTCGGAGATGACGCTCAGGCGGAGCGGCCCGCTCTAGGCGACCAGCAGCCGGTCGTCGAACGGAGCGCGTTCGATGGCAGCGTCCTGATGCAGCCCCTGCGGACGCCGGATTCATAGAAGATGCCCGCATTGACGCGGAGTTCCGCACTCGTGCTCCCCCAGCCCATCCACGTGGAGCGCGCTCCCCGAATCTCGCGGCTGGGCGAGCCGAACTCCAGGGCTGCCAGCACGCGTCCCTCGCGGTTCCTGACCGTGGTTTCCTCAACGAACACGTCCGGAACGTCCGGCGCGGGGAGCCCCGGGACCGTTTCCCACTGGCCGGCGAGCGTCACGAGCCGGACGCCGCGCGACGTCCCGACCACGATGCCGGAGCCGTCCGCGAGCCATGAACCGGCACGCCTCCAGTCTTCTCCCGGCTGGCCGGCGTTCTGGATGCGAAGGAGTTCCGCACCTGACGCCGCATCGAAGATGGCGATCTCTGTCACCTGCGGCTCGATCTCCCAGTCGGCGGGAATGCCCGATCTCGCGATGGCGATGAAGCGTCCATCCGGGGAGATGTCAATGGACGGGCCGTAGTGCTGCCAGCAGGGGTAGTGACGGTCGGCGGGAGGCTGCCCGTCCACCCTGTAGAGCGCGATGCGGCACGTGCCTGGATCGATCGCGTTGATCACGGCGAGGCCACCCTCGAACGGCACGACCCATGCCGAAGCGGAGGCCTTCCCGACGCGCCACGTCACCCAGTCCAGTGGCCAGGTGAAGGACGGCGTGAGTGCGCCGCCGCTCGCATCCATCAGATCGAAGAGTTGCAGCTGGCTCCGATCGTGAGCGAACAGGTAGCGCCCCGCGCGCTGCGGCCAGAGGTCAGCGGCGGCGTCCGCGAGCAGCGCCACCGCCCGCATGTCGCCGTCCACCACCACGTACGCCTGCCGGGCGCCGGACCGGAGCACCAGCCGCTCGTCCGGTCCTGACCCCCACCCCACCAGATCGTCATGCGGGTTCGGCGACCGCGTAACCACGTCTGCGCCCTCGAACGTCCGACCCGTCGTCCGGTCGTGGAGGGCGCCGCCCGGGAGTAACAGGAAGCGGTTGCCCGGCGAGAGGCGGACTCCTGAAACCACGACTCCAATCACCCCTCCTTCCTCGCTGACCGAGTCACGCTCGGGGACGACCCAGCCCTCCACTTCGCCGGTGGCTACGTCGAGGAGAAAGAGCCCCGCCTCCCACGGCACCTCCACGCCCGCCGCGTAGCGGACGTGCGTGAGGCCCGCCTCAGCCAGCGCCTCGGCCGTGTCGACCTCGCGGATGCCGAGGTCTGTGGCGGTGATGAGCGGGGCCGGGCTTGCGGTGGGTGTGGGCGACGGCACGGGCGTCGCGGTGGGCGTGGGAGACGGTGTTGCGGTTGTCGCGGGAGCGGCGCTCGGCGTGGGTGAGGGCTCCGTGACGGCGGTGTCCGGGGGCGTTGGTGTCGCGGGCGGCGCAGGAGGGGGGATGGCCGTCGTCGGGGGTGTCGGCGTCTCCGGCGACGGAGCCTCGGCGGGCGCGCCGGTGCACGCAGTCAGGCCGGCCGTCAGCGCAAGAACGAGCGCTGCCGCGAGCAGGAGCGGGAGCGGACGGCGCGGGAGCATCGCGGTTCCCTCCCGGACCTCGCTACTTCGTCGTCGGCGACGACTGGCAGTCGATCTACCGCCTCCCCGGGAGTCACGTAGGGCTCGTGTGCGACTGCGGGCGCCCCCTCGGCCGCGTCTCCGAGCACGCGCTCGTGCGAACCCCTCCGCTCCGGGCCGCGAGTCCTCGACGGCCTTCGTCTCTTCCGGCGGCCGCAGCCTGCGGTTCCTCAATGTCCACTTCTGCGGATACCGGGCGCCGCGCTGCCCGCGGCTCCGCCGTGATCGACGAGGAGTCCTCCCGCTGCACGAACGGCTCCTGCGCCGCCACGCCGCCGGTCTGCGAGTCGTGAGGGAATCCGCCCGGTCGCCTCAGTCGTGCTCGAGGTAGTCGTGGCTCACCCAGCCCTCGATGCCGTCCTCGGCGCGGACGAAGACCCACGCGGCACCGACTGAGCCCGCGAGGGAGGGATGGACGATGGAGAGTCGGCCCGGGACCGGCGGCACCCGGTCAGCCCGCTCGGCGTCTCCTTGCTGCACGAAGACCACTCGCGCACCTTCGGGTAGGCAGTCGAGGATGACGCTGTTCGTGTTGGGCTCCTCGCGGACATGCACGCAGCCCCCGGTCCCCGCGACGCGGAACCCGATCTGTGCGTCGAAGGGTGCGAGTTCGATCTTCGGTGCGAGTAGCAGCCAGGAGACCACCCCGGAGGGCCAATAGTCTGTCGGCTGGAAGCGGCGTTCACGATATGAGGCTCCCCACCGGTATGGGCCGCCCCAGGGAGCGATCGGCGGGTCGATCCACCGACCGTCAGACGCGTCATAGACGCTCCACAGGTATCCGAAGTAGCGACCGTCCCCCGTGGGAGCCGGTTCCGGGCCGCTCTCCCAGACACGGGCAGTGCCCGGCAGCGCCTCGACGCGGAGCCCTTCGCTCGTTGCGAGCCACTCCGTGCCGTCCGCAACTTCGTGCGTCCCGACGACGGATCCGTCGCGGGTGGTGAGCCACTCCCCGCCGTTCGGTAGAGGGACGATTGCCGGCGCGGGACTGATGCGCAGGATCCCGTAGCCGTCATGCGTCCCGATGACCAGCCCGTCCCCGGTTGCCAGCCACTCCGCCTCCCACGCGAGCTCGAAAGTGCGCACGGAGAGGACGCGGAAGAGCGGGAGGCAGGTCGCCGCATCGGCGACAACCACTGCCGGCCACGGACTCTCGAGCCGTGCCCACCCACCGTGCTTGATGGCAGCCGGCGCGCCCTCCGGCCACGCCACGTACCGCCCGTCCGGGGAGGTCCACGGTGCGCCGCCCCCCGACTCGACCCTCCGGTGCCACTCTGTGCCGTCGTTGCTGCGCCAGATGACGCTGGGCACGTCGCGAGGTGAGCACGCGGGCCTGGGTAGCGCGTTGCCGTTCCAGTCGAAGTAGCGAGCAGGCGGTGCACCCTCGTCTTCCGGACGTGCGACGACGCGAACGCCGGGCCCGTCATAGCTCCGGTCAAACCACCAGTCGCCCGCTTCCACGAGCATCCTGGGAACGCCGGTATCGACCGCGACGTGGTACAGATTTCCCCCCACCGCCCAGAGCATGATGTCCGAGCCATCCGGCGAGAAGTACGCGCGAGCGTCGAGGTAGCCCGGGCGCTCGACGTGAAGGGTGAACGCCGCGACCTGCCCAAGTCGCCGATTCAGAAGGGCGATCCTGTGAGCCGGAAGGCTGCGGCGGTCGTGCACCAGCAGGTGGCCGCCCGATGCTGCGAGTAGCCGGAGTTGACCCGCCGGCCAGCGCCAGGAGCGGCCCGTCGCCCGATGCAGCAGCAGGTCGTACTCGCCCCCCGCGTCGGCGAAGATCCAGTCGCCGCCCTGGTAGTACACGAAGTCCGTCGTCGGCACGCGGTACCCGTCGGTCAGCCCGCTCACCGGGTCGAGGACGAAGACCCCGTGGTACCACCCCGTGTCCTCACCCGACTCGAACGTGCGGTGCTCGAACGCGCCCGGAGCCGGCTCGATGAGATCGCCCACGGGCCCGTCGGGTTGCGGGGCGGAGCGTCCTGTCGACGTCCCGGCGGGTTCGGGCGTGCTGGCAACTGCCGTTCCGGGTGCTGCCGGGACCGTGGCGACAGGCGTCGCAGCCCGCGGGGAGGGCGGCGAGGGCGCCCCGGTCGGCGTGGGTGAGGGCGCGAGCGGCGTGGTCGCGGCGGGAGTGGGCGTCGGTGCCGCGACAGCTGGAGCCGTCGTGGTCGCGGCCGACGAGACAGGCGGCGTGAGCGAGCCCGCTGGCGGCGGGACATCGGCCGGCCCGCTGCTGCAGGCGGCGAGAGCCGCCGCCAGCGAGAGTGCGAGGACCGCGGCCAGGGGGGAGCGGCGAGCGCGGAGCCCGTGCGGGAGCATCGACCCGAGATCTGTGACCGTCATCATCGAGATTCTGTCGTACTCAGGCCCGCCGCGCAGGCGATGAGTTCCCCACGGTCCGCTCATGGAAGGCACCACATGCAGACAACGTGCCCAGAAAGGACAGTGAAGCGGCCTCACTCCTTGCAGAGGGCGGTCGCCATCTCGTGGTGGAACGGTGAGGCATGGGACAGCTACTTCCCTGCGGCTGGAAGTTCCTCGCCCGCACCTTCACGGGCCCAGGGGACCGCCATCAAGCGTGGTCTCGTTTCGCGGGGTCAGGTCATCGACGCCGAAGGCGTGTGCGCCGAGCTGATCCGGCGGATACTTCGCGGGACCATGGCGGCGGTGCCGTGCGTGTCGACCGAGGGGCCGCACATCCGCTAGCCTGCAGTTGGTGAACGAGCTGCTGGGCCGCCGTCGCACGCTGCACCGCGGCGCCCTGCAGGTCGTGCTGGTCTCGGTCGCCGCGAGCGCCCTGATGGGCAGCTACGCGGTCCTGAGCGAGGACTTCGGCGACGCCGAGGCCAGGCTCCTTTTCAGCACGCTCTCCGTGTTTGGCACGAGCATGATCGTGCTTGCATGCGGCGTGGCCTGGGAGCGCGGCCGGCTCGGTGTCGTGCCGCCGCTCGGGATCGCACTCGGCGTGGTCGGACTCGTGCTGCTGCTGGTCGTGATCTGGGCCGAGCCGGACACCGACAACGATGCCCTGGGCCGAGGCCTGCTCACCGAGATGACGCTCGCCCTCGCCGCGACGCACGCGAGCCTTGTCGGCATCTTCGGCGTCGGGCGCCGGTACGCGTCGGCGCCGATCGCCGCGTACGCGCTGAATGCTCTCCTCACGGCCACGTCGATCCTGTGGATCTGGTGGGAGCCGGACTGGGGCGATGCCTTCGGGCGCTGGTACGGGACGCTCGTCGTGCTGCTGATCGCCACGACGATCGCGATTCCCGTGCTCCGACGACTCGGGGGTCCTGAGGCCGCTCCCCCGCCCGAGGCGACGCTCGCGCGGTTCTGTCCGAACTGTGGCACGGCGCTCGAACCACCGGGCGCGCCGGGCTGCGCCTCGTGTGGTACGAGCTTCGAGGTGCGACTCACGACGCCGTAGCAGCGGCCAGGCATGCCACGACCCCGCCCCGCCGCTCACGAGTCGCCGCGATGTGCGAGAGCGGGGGCGCAATGGGCTCCTGCGCGCGGCGTTCATGTTCGCCGTGCCGGCCCGGCCCATCACCGCGCCCATGCCGGCCATGCACCCCAGGCCGAGTGCACACTCTTCATCACGAACGACACCGACTTCCGTCACGTCGATGGTCTGCCCGTCAGAGCGCGCGCCAGTATGGCCCGCCCGGTCAGGCGCCCCACTGCGCGGAGGTCGTTCCGATAGGCAGCTCCCGAGCGCGATCACGAAGAGCCCGAGCGCCACCGGCGTTGTCCGGCCGGGGGAGACGGCCGGGTCGTCAGCACGACGTCACCTCCCGATCAGGTGGTCGAGTGCCGACGCCGCAGCGCCGTGGCCGAGCCGTCGCGAGACCGTCAGCAGGTCGACGCCGGCCCGGATCCACTGACTCGCCGCCGTATGGCGCAGCGAGTGGAGTTGACCGTCTCGGGGTCATCGACGCCCTCGGCGTGATCGGGCACTGCCGCAGTCTCGTTCCGATGGCACCGGAGGCGCGCAGGCCCGCCTTCTACCGCTCGCCTGCCTCGAGTCGGGCGACGAGATCGAGGAGGCCGTCGGCCTCCCATGCGCGGCGCGTGATCATCAGGGCGTGCTGCCACCCCGCCGCCGAGGCTTCGCCGCCTGTTGGTCGGCCCCCCGTCGCGTACGATCGTAGGCCACGAGGAGGCTCACCGCCGTGGCTCGCTGGCTCATCCTTGCGCTTCCCGCATTGCTCGGCATCGCCGCCGCGCTGTCGGTCGTGGCGAGGGACGACTCCGCAGCCAACGTGCGGGTCCGCGTCTGGCAGAACGTCCACAACGCGTCGATGATGTCCGTCAGCGCACACCACGAGGACGGACGTTGGGACGAGCTCGGGATGCTGCCGCTCTCCCCCCCGGGGTTGTACCAATACGCCGAGATCACCCTGGCTGCCCCCGCGGTCGAGTCCCCGCCAACGTACGTGCAGATCCGCGTCCGACGGAGCGCCCCCGCAGGCCAGGTCTACGTCAACGCACGCCTGGAGGGGGGACGCTGGGGTGAACTCGGGACCGCGGTGCTGTCCCTCGACGAGACGAACGAAGGTGGCAGCCTGCGCTACGGCGACATCACGCTGGCGGTGCCGTCGCCCGCCACGGGCGTCCCTGTGTTCACCACGGTCTCGCGTCATCCGTCTCTCACCCCTGAGGTGTGCAGCTCGTTCGCGGACTCGGTGGAGGCCCCGCCCGGTGCGCCTTGCCTGATCACCGTCTCTGATGGCGCAGCCGGCGCGCTCACCCTCGAGTGGGCCGGCGGTCCCGCGGACGCCACCGGCTGGCAGTACCGCGAGCGCAGCGTGGCGTCCGGCGAGTGGCTGCCCTGGGAGGACTGGGCGGACCTCACACACGGATGTGCATCCGCCCGCGCCTGTCGCCTGACAGGGCTGCCCGAGGGCCGGGGTTTCGAATACCAGGTGCGAGCGGCGGGCGGCGCCGCATCGGCTCCCGCGCGGGCACCCGCGGTCGGATCGCTCGGGATCTGGGCTGCGACCCTCGTCGAGGGGGACGGCAAGACCGAGTGGGCGGTCGCGGGCTTCACCATCGTCATCCCCGACGGCGTGCGACTGGAGTACGGGTACAGCTTTCTCGCCACGTGCATAGAGCACACGCCGTGCATCACGGACGGCGTGACGGTCAATCACTTCCCGTCCCACGCCGGCCTGACGTTCTCGAGGGACGGGCGCGGCGTGATCCGACACATCGACGCGCGGGACGAAGGTCAGGCCGATGCGATCGGCGCCGTCTTCGACCAGATCACCGCCTCGATCCGCACTCGCGCAGGCGAATAACGACCTGCGAGCCGATACCGGGCGACAGGCCTGCGGCGCGGACACTGGGCAGTGCCCCGTGCGGGCGGGCGCGTGGAGCCACTCTGGAGACGGATCAGCCTTGCCGGGCGTGAGGGCCACGGGACGGCGCGCCAGGTCCGGGGTGGACACGGTCAAGCGGATGGAACTGATCGAGCGCGCCCTGGTTTGCGGCCGGCATAGGGACCGTGCACCTGCCGGCAGCCCATGGGCGGGTCGGGAGCCGGGCCACCGTCGCCCCCCGGGGATGGTCTCCGGCGGGCTACTGGCCCAACACCCACCCGGCAATTGAGACTAGGGCCAAAAAGTGCGTGTGCGTGTCCCCCATCTGACGATGTCGAAGCGCTCGAGCAGCGGCCCGGCGAACGCGCCGTGGCGCGCCGCGAAGACGAGCTCCAGGCCGCTCCCGCCGGGGGCCCCGGGATTGACGAGCAGGTAGCCGACACGCTCGCCGGGGGAGAGGGCGCGGTGCACGTTGACGGCGATCGCGATGCTGCCGGCCCCGGGCGCGCGGTAGTCCGCCGGCACCTCCACGGACCCGCACTCGACGCCCGGGCCGCACGCGGTCCACGCGATCCGCTCGCCCCCCGGTGAGGCGGGGGCGCCGGGCGCCGCGCCCGCCCCCGCCGTCGGCGTCGCCGCGGGGGATCGCGCGTCCGGCTCCGCGGCTGGCGTGACGGCCCCGGGGGGCGCCGGGGTCGGCTGAGGATCGGTGCAGGCCAGCGCGATCACGGCCAGGGCGCCGAGCGCCAGGAGCCGCGTCATCCCCGCCTCCCCGCGCCCGCGATCTCCCACGCCGGCGGACGTTCGCTGGACGGAGATCGTCTCACTCATGTCCGCCCTGGAGGTTGAGATGGTCGAGCGGGCGGGTTCACGAGTACAGTTCGTGAAGGGTTCTGCGTCGATCGTCGTGCACAGACCCCATCCGAGACCCGAGACGGGACGGGAGACCGTCCGCGATCTCGTCAGGTTCATCGAGAGCATCGGAGTGAGTTGAATGGCTCGGCGTGGACCCGGTCGCGCCGACGCCCGTTCCCGCCGCGACCCAGGCTTGACGGCACCCGGCAAGTCGAGCGACATCGATCTCCCAGGGTACTGAATGCACCCCCGCCGGAGTGACCTGAGAGGACTGTGGAGCATGTCGATTACCGGCAACTGGAGGCTCACGTGCTCATTCGAGGGTGGCGATGTGTACGACGTCGATCTGGTCGGCTATCACTAGTCGAGGGGAGAGACCATGGCGATGAAGAATCCTCCTCATCCTGGTCGCAGCATCAGGGAGCACTGTCTGGACCCGCTTGGCCTGAGTGGCACCGAGGCGGTCGTGGTCCTGGGCGTTGCCCGTCACACCCTGTCGCGGGTGCTGAACGGCCACGCCGCTGTCTCGCCCGAGATGGCCATTCGCCTTGAGAAGGCCGGGTGGTCCAGCGCGGACTTTTGGCTGCGCCGGCAGACATCCTACGACCTTGCACAGGCGCGCAAGGATCAGGACGGGATACGGGTCGAGCGCTACCGGCCGCAGCCCACGGCGTAGCGAATCCACATGCCTATGAGCACAGGGGACATGTTCAGACGAGCGACACATCCCGGGATCATTCTCCGGGGCGAGCTGGCGGTGCTGGGCATCACGCCGACGGAGTTCGCACGCCAGATCGAGGTGCCGCCGAATCGCATCAGTCAGATCATCGCCGGGAAGCGCTCCGTGACGGGCGACAGTGCGCTTCGGTTCGGCCACTGGTTCGGCACAGATCCCCAGTTCTGGCTGAACCTCCAATCGCAGTTCGACCTTGCCGCCGCCGACCGGTTGGCCGGCGCCGCGGTGCGCGAGCTGCCGACAGCCGGCAGCGGCGCGTAGAGATACTCGTGCCCGACCCCTACCTCGTGGTGCTCTCGCGCACGCCCGCCGCCCTGCTCGGCTCGGTGGCGCCGGCACAGGCGGGCGCCTCGGGGCGTCTCACCGCCGCGCACGAGCGCTTCTGGAAGCGCGCCCGCCGCAGGCTCGGCGACCCTCCGCTCGTTTCGGCCCGCGTCTTCCTCGAGGCGGCCGAGAACGCCGAGGTCCGTCTCCGCCACACGCGGCCTTGCCATAGGCGGCCTATCGTGGGTTGTGGAGGTATCACTAACTCCCTACCATCCATGCAGGGCGTGCGCCTCGCCCAGCACGCGAAGACGCAGGAGACGCCACATGGCCATAGACCGGCAGGACAAGTACCGGGCGATGGTGATTCGGGGCAAGTACCAGAGGCTCTACGCGTACTTGAGCTCTCTGCAGGCCCGGGAGTGGAGGACCTCCTTCGACGAGGTCGAGGCGGTCATCGGATTCGAGCTGCCCCCGTCCGCGCGCCTTCACCGGCCCTGGTGGGGAAACCAGAGAGGGGGGAACGGCCATAGCCACTCCCTCGCGTGGAGTGTCGCGGGGTGGGAGACGGCGGAGGTCGACATGGACGAAGAGACGCTGCTGTTCCGGCGAACGCGTCCCACGGCCGTACGCAGGCCTCCCCTCGATGAGGCATGGCCTGTCCACGCCACTGCGGTGTGGCCGGAGGGCCTGAGCCTCAGGCGAGAGGACCTCTACGAGGAGAGGGCGTGACCCGGTCATGTTCATAGACACGAACGTGCTGGTGAGGTCCCGCTTTCCCGGCGCGCCCGATCACGCAGCGGCCAGAGACAGCCTGGCGCGTGCGTTCCGAGACCCGGAACCGCTGCGGATCAGTCGTCAGGTGATGCGCGAGTACGTGTCGGTGATCACTCGTCCGCAGACGTGGCCCGTGGCAATCACCCTCGACGAGGCGCTCGACGACGTGAGCAGGCTGACGGACAGCTTCGAGATCCTCGAGGATGGCCCCGTGGTGACCGAGTTTCTGGTGGCCCTGTGCCGGGAGGTTCCCGCGGGCGGCCGGCAGATTCACGATGCCAATATCGTGGCGACCATGCTGGCGCGTGGAGAGCGCAGGCTGCTCACGTTCAACGCGGGCGACTTCCGGCGGTACGGCGATCGCATCGAACTGGTGGACGGCTGACAAGAGCACCGACATCGAACCGCCGACGTCAGCATTTCCCTCCGCCTCACCGGCCAGATGCGCCCGCACGGGGTGTCTGCGCCCCAGACATCGCCGAGTCCCTTGTCCAATTCTCATCGCGATCTAGACCAACTGCTTCCCCGTGTCTAATCGTTAGACACTCGCCCGCACGGTAGTGTTACCGAGGCGGCCGAGGTCCTGGAACGTTGCGCTGCATGCGCATTGCCGTGATAATCCGACTAAGTCTGGCTTAGCTAAGGGAGGCCCCATGCAGGTCAACATGCACGAGGCGAAGTCGCAACTCTCCCGGCTCGGCGAACTCGCATGGAGCGGCGAGGAGATCGTGATCGCCCGGGCGGGCAAGCCGTACCTGCTGCTCCAGCCCTACCGCGAGCGATCCCGGCGCGAGCTCGGATCGCTCGAGGGCCAGATCTGGATCGCCGACGACTTCGACGACACGCCGCCGGAGGTCATCGAGGCATTCGAGGGCGCCGGCGGTGGCGGCGCGTAGTGCTCCGACTGCTTCTCGACACCCAGGCCCTGCTGTGGGCGCTCGGGAACCATCCGCGGCTCGGCCCGGTCGCCCGTGACGCCCTGACCGAGCCCGACAACGAGGCATACGTCAGCGCCGCCTCCGTCTGGGAGATCACGATCAAGCAGGCCCTGGGAAAGCTGCGGGCGCCCACGGATCTCACCGGTCACATCGAGCGGGATGGCTTCACAGGCATGCCCATCAGCCTCTTCCACGCGGAACATGCGGGCGCGCTCGCGCCCATTCACCGCGATCCGTTCGATCGGCTGCTGATCGCCCAGGCTCAGGTCGAGGGGCTGACGATCGTGACCTCCGACAGCATCATCCCGCGCTACGGCGTCAGGACGATGTCAGCGGAGCACTGAGCGCGGGGCGTCGGCGACCCTCGCCCCCTCGTCTCCGGCGGTGGCGCCACGATCCGGATGCCCGCTCCGGGCTCGGCGCGACGCGGATCGTGGCGTTCGCGGCGGTGCGCGTACATGAGCAGGTTCGTGTCGACGGCGATCACCGCGTCGCAGGCCCGCCGTAGATGACCTCTCGAAGGTCCTGCCAGGAGAACGACTCCAAGGGATCCCTTCCCGCCGCCTCCCCGACTGCAGCGTCGGGGAGGCGGTAGCGCCTGCGGGGAGAGGGGGGAGAGAGCACCTGGCGAAGACCCTCCTCAACAACGGCGCGCAGCGGGCGTCCGGTCCGCTGCGCGTGCCGCTTCGCGCGGGCGAGCAACTCGTCCTGGATATCGATCGTCGTCTTCATGGGCCCATACTAGCCATATCGCGCGCGGTCGCGGCGCGCTCGCCGGTATCAGGGACCGGACGGCACGCGGGTGGTAGATTCGGGGAGCAGACGGACTCGGGTACAGGGGTCACGCGGGCACGCGTGGCTGTGGGGGCAGGTCCACCGAGCTCATCATCGTGATGCCGGGCCTTCGGGGCGACACCGGGAGACGCGGCGGCGATCGTCCATCCCCGCGCGGGACGACCCGCGCACTCCACGGCACCGGGAGGACACGACGTGATCACACGACTCTGGCTGGCACCCGCCCTCGTGTTCACAGGCCTCGTGCTCACGGCGTGCGGAGGCGGCGACGAGACGACGGCCGGCCGCAACGCCGTCGTCGATCGCCTGAGGGAGAACGCCGGGGAGTTCGAGTACGCCGTCGGAACACACGGCGGCGCACTGACCGTCGCCACCATCTCCGAGCCTCTGACCTTCAACCTCGCCATCGCGAACGACGCATCGTCGTCCGGCGTCCTGGGATACCTCTTCGAGGGCCTGACACTGGCGTCGTGGCTGACGGACGAGGTGGAGCCGGAGCTGGCCGAGTCGTGGGAACGCTCGGAGGACGGCCTCACGTGGACCTTCCACCTGCGCAGGGATGTGCGGTGGCACGACGGGCAGCCCTTCACCGCCCACGACGTGGAGTTCACCTTCAACCGCATCATCTACAACCACGACATCCCCGCCAGCAGCCGCCCGGCCTTCCACTTCCGCTTCCTGGACGAGGAGAGCGGCGAGTGGCGCGAGGAGCCGATGACGGTCGAGGCGCTCGACGACTACACCGTCCGGTGCATCCTGCCCGGGCCGTTCGCCCCGTTCCTGCGCTCGATGGGAACGGCGATATACCCCCGGCACATCCTCGAGAGGCACGTGGACGACGGCACGTTCGCCTCCACCTGGGCCATCGACACCGACCCCGGCGAGATCATCGGTACCGGGCCGTTCACCATCGAGAGCTACGAGCCCGGCGAACGCGTCGTCCTCGCGCGCAACCCCGACTACTGGCTCACGGACGACGCCGGGCAGGGCCTCCCGTACCTGGATCGGATCGTGCAAGTGATCGTCCCGGACCTCGAGAGCGAGCTGGAGCTCTTCCTGGCGGGGGAGGCGGACGCCCACGGCGTGCTCGGCGAGGAGTACGCACGGCTCGAGCCCCTGCAGGAGGAGGGCAACTTCACGATCCACCGGCGAGGCCCGAACTTCGGGACGACCTTCCTGGGGTTCAACCTGAATCCCGAGAGCAGCCCCGACACGGGCGAGTCCTACGTGGCGCCCGAGAAGCTGGCGTGGTTCCAGAACACGGAGTTCCGGCAGGCCGTCGCACACGCCGTCGACAAGGACGCGATCATCGAGGACGTGCAGCACGGCCTCGGCTACCCGCAATGGTCATCCGTCAGCCCGGCCGCGGGCGACTTCCATAACCCGGACGTTCGCCGGTACGCGTACGACATCCAGAGGGCGCGCGACATCCTGGACGGCCTCGGCTGGGTCGATACGGACGGGGACGGGATCCGCGAGGACGCAGAGGGCAACGCGATCGCCTTCTCGCTGGTGACCAACACCGGCAACACGGTCCGCGAGCAGGTCGGAGAGGTGATCCGCCGGGGGATGCGCGACATCGGACTCGACGTGGACTACGAGCTCGTCGAATTCGGCGATCTCGTCGCCCAGCTCACGAGCACCTACGACTGGGAGGCCATGATCATCGGCTTCACCGGCGGCACCGACCCGTACGGCGGCATCAGCTTCTGGCACAGCGGCGAGAGCCTCCATCTCTGGTACCCGAACCAGCCGGAGCCGGCGACGGAGTGGGAGGCCCGGATCGATGAGCTGTACGTAACGGCCAGCCAGGAGCTGGACCACGAGAGGCGCGTGGACCTCTATCACGAGGCGCAGGAGATCGCCGCCGAGAACGTACCGGTGATCTACACGACGCTCTCCGAGAGGCTGACCGCCGTCCGCAACGTCTTCTCAAACACCACGCCCACGCTCTACGCCCTCTGGGACGTCCGCTACCTCTACCGCACGGACTGAGGCCCGTACACTCGCCCGCAGACCCGCCCGCAGACCCGCCCGCCGTGCGCCCGGGGCGGGCCGCGGGGCGGTCGGCTCTCATGCAGCGTCGCCAGCGCCACCACGCCCGCGCGTGACCCCCTCCGGCATCTCAGCGAGCTCCAGCGCGCGGGCCGGCGCCCGCCGACGAGCCGCGGCGGGTGAGGGGGCTCAAGCTCCCCTTACGTGCTCGTGGAGGGGGAGCGGGCGCCCCACGCCCCCCGTCCGCGGACACGACGAGACGCCTCACCCGCGGCGGGGAGGGAAGCCCTCGACGTGGCCGCCTGGGTGAACGGCGGCGCGGGCGCTACGTGGCATCAGCGCCGCCCTCGCCTCCGGCTTCCTCCAGCAACACCCGCAGCAGAGGCATCAGATCGGGGATGTCGCGGGTCACGATCTCCCAGACGGCATCGTTATCGATCACTCCGTACCGTGGATGATCCGGTTCCGCGTGTCGACGATGCCGCGCCACTGAACGTCCTGATCGGCATCCCGTACGGCCCGGGGCACGTTGTTCGCCGCCTCCCCGACGATCTCGATGTTGCGGATGGTGGCGTCGTAGGTGCGCCGATCCTCGACGGATGCCGCCTGATCCATGCCCGCCGTGTAGTCCAGGCACCGCTCACACGCGTCGAGCATGTCCGCAGGGCGAGTACCCAGCCCCGCTCACGCATACACCGCATCCGCCTCGATGTAGGGACGCAGTTCGGCCCTCACGTCGCGGTCGACCACCAGATCGATGCGGCGGCCGAACAGATCCTCGAGGTAGTGAAGTACCCCCGAGTACCCGCTCCGCCATCCGCGCGCACCTCGTAACGACACGAGGATGTCGATGTCGCTCTCGGGCCCGGCCTCGTCGCGCACGGTAGACCCGAACAGCGCCAGGTCCACGACGCCGTAGCGCTCGGCGAGCACGGGCTTGTGCTCGCGCAGAAGTGCCAGCGCCTCGTCCTTCCTGATCGACCGTTCGATCATCCCGGTCCTCCCGGTGCGTCGTGCCTCCTCTATCCTGCCACGACCGCGGTACCCGCGGCGCGACCGATGGGTACAGCGGCGAGACCGAGGACGCTGTCGGGGAGGCCGCGGACGGGCGTTCGCATTCGGCGAGCTGTTCTCAGGCGGCGTGCCGGCGCTCACGCCCCTCATCGTGAAGAGCACGGAGCCGACGGTGGCGGCGGCCCCAGGCGGCGCCGCCGCGGGCAACTGATCCGCGCCGGGCGCCGCGTCCGACGGCGAGCGTGCGATGACGTACGGGAGCAGCCGGCGCCTTCCCCGTCCCGCCGCGACCACAGTACCCCGGTGTCGGCCCGCCGCGCCCGCTGGACCGCGCCGCGAGAGCGGCCCGTACGCGCGCGCCTCGGTGCGTGACAGCCCGAGGCTCCCGGAAGGCGGCCGTTCGATCTCTTCGCGAGCGGCGCGAACATCGACGCCGTCCTCGCGATCGCCGGGAGCCTCGTCGACCAGGGCGTGATGACACGGATGCCGGCCGCCGGCGACCTCGTCTCCGGCCGCGCCCGTCGCGGCGCCCGCACCGCCGGGCGCGCGGGTCGGGGCGGCTGGCGGACTCCCCGCTCGACTCAGCCTCCCGCCGCGCGCGCCCGCACGAGCGGCAGAGACGTCGACCCTGGGCTGCCACCGCCCGCCGCGTGAGCTGATGTGGCCGTCATGCGCATCTACCGACTATCCTTTGCGCCCGAGAAGGAGGGCATCGTGCATTCGCTGACGACGGGACTTCGCCACCTCGCATTCGTTCCCCTGCTCGCCCTGCTGGCCGCCCTCCTGGTCGCCGCCTGCGGCGACGATGCGGAGGAGGAGCCCGCCCCGCCCGCGCCCGCCACGCAGGCCGCTGCGACCGCAGCCCCCGCGGCGGACGGCGAGGCAGGTCCGCTCAAGCTGGGCGTGATCCTGCCCGAGACCGGCGCGCTCGGCTCCTACGGCACTCCCATGATCAGCTCCGTGCGCCTCGCCGAAGAGGACATCCTCGCGGCGGGCGGCGATATCGAGGTCACCTACGCCGACAGCGGCACGGACCCCGACGTCGCCAGCGAGGCGGCGAACCGCCTGCTCGGCGAGGGGAACCACGTCATCGTCGGCGCGGCCTCCTCGGGCATCTCCCAGTCCTTCATCCAGAAGCTCTACGACGAGCGCATCCCCCAGTGCTCCCCCTCCAACACCTCGCCCAGCTTCACCGGACAGGCGAACGCGGGCTACTACTTCCGGACGGCACCATCCGACGCCGCCATCGCCCCCGTCATGGCCGACACGGTCGTGGAGAGCGGCGGGACGCGCGTCTCCATCGTCGCCCGCGCCGACGACTACGGGAACGCGCTCGCCGGCCTGCTCGAGAGCCGCCTCGCCGAGCTCGGCGCCGAGTCGGAGACCATCAGCTACGACCCGCAGGCCGTCACCTTCGACTCCGAGATCGCGAACGTCCGCGCCTACGCGCCCGATGCGATCGTGCTCATCGTCTTCGACGAGGGCCTCAACCTCATCCGGGGCCTCCTCGAGGCCGGCTACGACCCCGCCACGTTCTTCGGGTCGGACGGCATCTACCGCCCCGATCTCTGGGAGGACATCGACGCGAACAACCCCGCCGTCCTCGAGGGGATGACGCTCTTCGTCGCGACGGCGCCCGCCGGCGACGTCTATGACGAGTTCCTCGCACGGCTGGAGAGCGTCTCGGAGGGCAACTTCGCCTTCGGCGCCCAGTCGTACGACTGCACCGTCATCCTGGCGCTCGCCGCGAAGGCCGCGGGCAGCACCGGCGGCGACGACATCATCGCCGCCGTCAGCGAGGTCACGAGCGGCGGCACCGAGTGCACGACCTACGCCGACTGCGCCTCCCGCATCGAGGCCGGCGAGGACGTCGCCTACGTCGGCAAGGTCGGCCCGCTGGCGCTCGACGCCGGCGGCGATCCCACCATCGCCACCTACACCGTGAGCCGCTTCGAGGGAGGCGAGCTGGTGGATCAATCCACCCAGGTGATCGATCTCGGCCGCTAGCGGGAGCACTCCGCACGGGGGCGGGGATCGCCCCGCGCGGCCCCTGCCCGCGCTGCGGGGCGGGGGCCGCCCCGCCTCTCAGTCGCCCCCGCGCGCGCCGAGCCTCCCCAGGTAGAGCTCCACCACGCGCTCGTCCCTCAGCAGATCCGCGCCCGGGCCCGTGTAGGCGTTGCGACCCTGGTCGAGGACGTAGGCGCGGTGCGAGAGCTGCAGGCAGCGCCGCGCGTTCTGCTCCACAATCAGCACCGACACCCCCGCGCGGTTCACCCGGAGCACCTGCTCGAAGACCTGCTCCTGGTACCGCGGCGAGAGCCCCGCCGAGGGCTCGTCCAGCAGGAGCACCGACGGGTTCATCATCAGGGCGCGGCCCATCGCCAGCATCTGCCGCTCGCCCCCCGAGAGCGCCCCCGCCCGCTGCCCCGCCCGCTCCCCCAGCAGCGGGAAGAGCGCCGCCACCGCCTCGAACCGCTCCTCCCAGGCCCGCGGCTCGAGGAAGAGGCCCATCTCGAGGTTGTCGCGCACGCTCAGGCGCGGGAAGACGTTGTTCGACTGCGGGACGTAGCCGATGCCCTGCGTGACGAGCGCGTGCGGCTTCATCCCCCGCACCGAGCGGCCCCTGAGGAGCACGTCCCCCTCCCACACCTGCACCAGCCCGAAGGCCGCCTTCAGCAGCGTCGACTTCCCCGCGCCGTTCGGGCCCACGATGCCGGCGATCTCGCCCTCGAAGAGGCTCAGGCTGCAGTCGTTCAGGATCGGCACGCCCGGCAGGTAGCCGGTCACCAGCGAGCGCGCCTCCAGCAGCGGCCCCGCCTCAGGCATCCCCCGCCTCCGCCGCGTCGCCCACCGCGCGCGCCCGTCCCAGGTAGGCGTCGATGACCGCCTCGTCCGCGACCACCGCCTGAGGCCTACCCTCCGCCAGGATCCGGCCCTGCGCCATCACCACCATCCAGTCGCTGATGTCCATCACCACGTCCATGTTGTGCTCGACGAAGACGATCGTGAGGCCCTCCGCGTTCAGCTCCCGGATGTGATCCAGGAGCGACTCCGTCAGCGCCGGGTTCACCCCCGCCGTCGGCTCATCGAGCATGACGATCGCGGGATCGGTCATCAGGGCCCGCGCCATCTCCAGCAGCTTGCGCTGCCCTCCCGAGAGCGTCCCCGCCTGCTCGCCCGCCATGTGCCCGAGCCCGAAGCGCTCCAGCAGCAGCCGCGCCCGCTCCGCGATCCGCGCCTCCTCCGGCTTCCAGAGCCGGCGCAGGAGCGCCCGCTCGAGCCGTTCGCCGCGCTGCGTCTGCGCCGCGACCGCCATGTTCTCGAGCACCGTCAGCCGCGAGAGCGACCTCGTCAGCTGGAAGGTGCGCACCATCCCCAGCCGCGCGATGCGGTGGGGTGGCAGGCCCCCCAGCAGCCTGCCGTCCAGGAGCCACGCGCCCCGGTCCGGCCGGTCGAACCCCGTCAGCAGGTTGAAGAGCGTCGTCTTCCCCGCCCCGTTCGGCCCGATGATCGCCGTGATGCTGCCGCGCTCGATCTCCAGGTGGTCGAGGTCCACCGCGCGGATGCCCCCGAAGGTCTTCAGCATCCCGAAGGTGATCAGGATCGGGTCGTCCTTGAGCCGCCCCGGCGGGGCCGCGTCGAGCGCCGCCTGCGTCAGCTCCGGCCGGGTCGCCGCCACGTCGCTCACGTCCCCAGGTGCAGGTCGCGGCGCCTGCCGAAGATCCCCTGCGGCCTCAGCGCCATCAGCCCCACCAGCCCGATGCCCATCACGGCGATGCTGATGGCGCCCTCCGCCCCGTCGAGGAAGCCGGCGAGGGCCCCGGGGAGCCACCCCTCCCCCGAGAGCTCCCGGATGAACGATTCGACCCCCTCCCTGAGGAACCAGAAGAGCATCGCACCCACCACCGGCCCCACCGTCGTCGCGAGGCCGCCCAGGATTAGCGCCGCCCACGCGAAGAACGTCACCTGCGGCTCGAAGTTCTCCGACCCCACCCCCGACTGCTGGAGCGCGTCGATGACCCCCGCCAGCCCCCCGATCACGCCCCCCAGCGCCAGCGCCTGCAGCTTGTAGGCGACCGTGTTCTTGCCGAGGCTGAGCACGGCGTCCTCGTCCTCACGGATCGCCCGCACGACGCGTCCCCAGGGGCTGCGGATGAGCCCCAGCACGAGCGCCGAGCAGAGCGCCACCAGCACCCAGGCCACGAGCATCACCCAGAGCTGGTTCGAGGAGTAGGTGAACGTGCCCCAGCCGAACCGGCCGTCGGGCAGGACGTTGAGGGCGTAGAAGCTGTTCGCGATCGCCTGCAGCCCGAAGGGCCCGCCCGTCAGGTCGGTGGCGGGCGACGAGCGGATCAGCAGCCGCAGGATCTCGGCCGCCGCGATCGTCGTGATGGCGAAGTAGTCGCTGCGCAGCCGGAGCGTCGGGATGCCGAGCGCCAGCGCGAAGGCGACGCAGAGCCCCAGCCCGAACGGGATCCCGAGCCAGAGCGACCCGCCCCACGTCGCCACCGTGATCGCCGTGCCGTAGGCGCCCAGCATCATGAAGCCGACCTGCCCGAAGTTGAGCAGGCCGGCGTAGCCGAAGTGCAGGTTCAGCCCGATGGCCGCCAGCGCGAAGATCGCGGCCTGCGGACCCAGCCCCGCCCGCGCGGCGTTCCCGAGGATGACGTCGAACTCCACCTAGCCGACCCGCTCCCGCTGGCCCAGCAGGCCCTGCGGCCTCAGCAGCAGCGCGAGCACCAGCACGACCAGGGCGAACACCGCCTTGATCTCCGGGCTCGCCCACACCGTGCTCACCTCCGTCACCAGCCCGATCAGGAGGCCGCCCACCATCGCGCCGTAGGCCGTCCCCAGTCCGCCCAGCACCACCGCCGCGAACATGAGCAACAGCAGCCGGAACCCCATCAGCCAGTCCACCGCCTCCACCGACCCGAAGAAGACGCCTCCCACCGCCGCCAGCGCCGCCCCCGCGACCCACACGAAGAGCACGACCCGGTCGACGTCGATCCCCGAGGACTCCGCCAGCTCCGGGTTGTCGGCGACCGCCCGGATCGCCTTGCCCGTGCGCGCGCGCTGCAGGAAGAGCGCCACCCCCAGCAGGATGACCGCCGAGAGCGCCATGATCGTGAGGTCGCGCGGCGTCGCCGCGAGCGGCCCGAGCGTCCACTCCGCCTGCAGGGCGTAGTCGGCGTAGCGCTCGCGATCCGGCCCGAAGAAGAGCAGCATCACGTGCCGCGCCAGCAGCGACAGCCCGATCGTCACCACGAAGAACTGGAAGCTGCCGAGCCGCCGCGCCCGCAGGGGGCGCAGCAGCGTGAACTCGACGCCGCCCCCCGCTGCTCCCGCCACCACGACAGCCAGCACCCCCGCGAGGATCAGGGGCGCGCCGATCGTCTCCGCGTTGAAGTACCAGGCGAGGATCGCGCCGAGCGTCACCATCTCCCCGTGCGCGAAGTTGATGAGCCCCGTCAGCCCGAAGATGAGCGACAGTCCGATCGAGCACATCGCGATGATCAGCCCGAACTTGACGCCGTTGAGCACGGCCTGCGCGAGCCTCTCCCACACCGTGGGCCCGCCCACGGCCGGCTCGCCGAGCGCGAAGATCAGCGGCCGCGAGCGCCCGGCGTCCACGGCGACCTCCAGCGTCCGGCGATCGGGGTCGCGCAGCGTCACGCCCCCGGGGAGCGTCTGGGTGTCGATGGTCGCGCGGTACGTTCCCGGCCCCGGCAGGTCGACCCGCCAGCGCCCGTCCGCCCCGCTCACCGCCTCGCCCGCCGGTGCGCCGGTGCCGTCGACGACGGAGATGCGCACGCCCTCGACCGGCTCTCCGTCGAAGCGCAGCGTGCCGGAGAAGGCCTCGCCCTCTCCTTGCTGGGCCTGCGCCGCGCCGAAGAGGGCGAGGGAGAGGATCGCCACCGCCACCAGCGCGACCACACTCCGCAGCGGACGGGCGTTCGACAGGCCGCACCCCTTCCGATGGCCGGACCGCGTAGCGAGTATAGGTGGCTCCCCGGCGCCTGAGAGCGCGGCGCTGTGCCCATTGCGAGCGCGGCATCACGACGATGGGCGGTGACACCTCTCGCTGCACGGATGCGCGGGCGACGCGTCGCCTCCGGGCGCGTTCCCCGAGCTCGCCGCCGGCGAGAAGCGCCGCAGGGCGTGGCGGCACCCCCGGGCCGACAAGCGGCCCCGGCGTCTATTCCAGCCGCACGCCGTCGGAGTACCAGCGCAGGTACCCCGCGCGCGCACAGATCCCGATCGAGAACCTGGCCCGGGCCGCGCGCCGCCTGCCGCTGGTCGCGATCCCCCTCCGGCCCCCCGAAACCATGCGCACCCGGTCGGAGCGCGGTTCGAGCGCGAGCCCGCGCGCCGCCCCCGAGCGAGGCCCATTCTTCCCGCTCCTCCGCCTCCCCCTGCGGCATGCGGTAGCCGACGCGGGACCCGGTGAGGACGTAGGCGGGGTCGGCGGCGACGCCGCCCGCCACGCGAGGCGCCCGGCCGAGGCCACCGCCCGGGGCTCTTCCCGAAGCGCGCGGGCCGCAGACGACTCTCACCTCGCACGCTGAGCCCGGCAGCACGTCCAGCCCGTCGAGGGCGTCCGGATCGCCCGAGCGCCGTGGCGTCGCGATCTTCCCGATCCACGTCCACCGTGCTGGTCTCGATATGCACGACCCAGACGGGCGCACGCCGTGGCTCAGCCACATGCGGGCCTTGTCGTGCACCTCGCGGCCGCTGTCGTCTGGGGAGGCCACGTCGACGGCCCGATCGGGAGCGACCTTGGCGTAGCCCGGGACTCGCGCGTCTACCGGTCCCTTCTCCGCCGACGTGAACGTGGTCGAACGCACTGCGGGGAACGCGGTCGTGGCAGGATAGGAAGGGCGCGGGGACGCGCACCGGGAGGTGCGGGATGACTCAGCAGGCGATCGGCAAAGACGAGATACTCAGCCTCCTCCGCGAGCACAAGCCCGTGCTCACCGAGCGCTTCGGCGTCCTAGAACTGGCGCTCTTCGGCTCCACCGTGCGCGACGAGGCGGGGCCCGACAGCGATGTCGACATCCTCGTCACCTTCAGGCGGCCGCTCGGCTCGAAACGGTACTTCGGCACGTGGCACTACCTCGAGGACCTGCTCGGCCGCCCGGTCGACTTCGTAACCGACAGGGAGCTGCGCGCGGAGTTGCGGCCCCAGGTCGAAGCCGAGGCGGTGCATGTCTGAGCACCGTTGGGCGATGTACGTGCGCGACATGATCGACTGCTGCGATGGCGTCCTGATGCACACGGCCGGACTCGACCGCGAACACGTCTTCGGCACCAGGGTTGTCCGCGAGGCGACGCTGTGGAACATCGGCATTCTCGGCGAGGCGGCGAACAACGTCCCCGACACGGTGCGGGAAGCCCACCCCGAGATCCTCTGGCGCAACATCATCGATGCCAGGAACCGGATCATCCACGGCTACGGGGACATTGATGAGGATGTCGCGTGGGACATCATCAGCCGTGACGTCCCCGACCTGATGCCTCTCCTGCGCGCACTACTGGAGGAAGCGGAAGGAGGGGAAGGCGCCGATGCCACCTGAACCGCGCGGCCCCAGGCAGGTCGAGGCGGCAGGGGAAGCGGCAGGGCGATCGCCGCGTGGCTGCGCGGGCGGACAGGGGAAGGCGTCCCGCCTGGGGGGATAGGCACCTTCGTCAGGTCATCCGCCGAGATCGAGCGGGCGAAGGCCGCGGTACACGCTGCTGACCTGGAGGCGGCTGCACTCGATGGCGGGTCCGAGGCAGCATCGGACCGTGTCGCCGTCGGCACGACCTATCGCGTTCTGCGCTTGAACTGGGCGGGATAGTGGCTAAACGATCAGCATGTGGAGATCGTCAACCCGGAAGTGGCTCCCCGGCGCCTCAGAGCGCCGCGCTGCGCCCGGTGCAGGCGGGGCCCCGCGACGACGGGTGGTGACACGCGGCGCTGCACGGACGGCGCATGCGGCGCTGCGACTCCGGCCGCGGCTTTCGAGCCCGGCACCGCCGAGTAGCGTCGCATGATGCGGTGGCACCCGGGCTGACAGGCGACCCGATGCCGTTCGCCGCATGGGGGAATGCGGAAGTGGCTCGATGTGGTGCTCGGCACGATCGGCACGGGGGTCGCATCAGGAGACCTGCTCGGGTCGCGAACCCCGGACGGCCGTGCCCGGGGTCAGGCGACCTCGACGTCGGTGAGTCCGACATCACGGCCCAGAGACAGGAGTGGCTCCCCGGTCGC
The DNA here is from genome assembly GCA_034420495.1 of Dehalococcoidia bacterium. Classification (GTDB taxonomy): domain Bacteria; phylum Chloroflexota; class Dehalococcoidia; order UBA2979; family UBA2979; genus VYDC01. Next base: position 3,914 of record DAOULG010000224.1, on the reverse strand, counting down.
CTCGGCAAGCGCATAGGCGAAGCAGTCACCGAAGTTCAGCCCGGCCGGGTGGTTGCCCTTCCCGAACCGTCGCCAGGCCCTGCGAGCCGCCTGCGCCTGATCGGCGGTCACGGGCTCCAGGTCAATCTCCGCCTCCTTCAGGAAGGCATCCAGCTCGTACCCTGCCGCGGCGCCACCGCGACTCTCCAGGACGATGGCCGCTTCCACCAGCGTGGCGGCCGACATGCGGCGGGACGGAGCCGCCGCGATGGCCACTGCGCAGCGCTCCGCCTCCGGCTCGTGGAACAGGATCGCCAGGAGCGCCGACGTGTCGACGATCACGTCGGCAACCCTCGCTCGTCATACAGGAGATCACCGTGCTCGGCGGCGGATGGACCGTCGCCCAACATGCCGGCACAACGTCTGCCGATCGCGAGGAGGCGCCGAGCCCGGATATCGGCGGTGCGCTCGCTCCTCTCGCGCTCCAGGCGCTGCTGGAGGGCGACCGCGATCGCTCCGGTCATCGTCTCACCGGTCAGTCGAGCCAGCTCACGCGCGAGCTGGCACGTCTCCTCGTTCTTGATGTTGATGCTCACACCGGCCTCCTAGAAAGGTAGATGCCGCATATAGAACTCTACCATCCTCGGTGTACCCGTCGTCGTTATCGATGCACATGCGCCCTCGCCGGCCCGGAACAGGTCTCGCGCGGCCACGAGCGAGCGGCGCAGGCCGGGCGGCGCCGGCCGCCGCCCGATCCTCGTCCTCCGCGACGTCGCCGCCCTCGCGCACGAGGCGGCGTCTCGCCGCCTCAGCCCGGCGCCCTCCGCGCCCTCGCCGCGGCGGCGATCCGCTCTCCGTACGCCGCCCCGAGGAGCGCGACCAGCGCGGCGCAGGCGACGACGAGAACCGGCCACCTGACGCTCTCCGCGAAGTCGTCGGAGACGGACTCCCCGACGTCGACGAGCGTCGTCGCCACCCGGCGCGCGGTCGGGCCCAGCTCGTCGTCCGGCTGCTCCGCGATCTGCGTGCGGATCTCCGAGGATGCCGCGTCCGAGACCGCCTCGTAGACGGGCCAGGAGAGAAGGAGCAGCAGCGAGGCGCAGCAGAGCAGGGACGCCGCCGCCCAGACGCCCCGGCCCGCCCAGCTCGTCCCGCCCAGCGCCCCGATCCCCACGACCAGGACCGCCACGGCCAGCCACGCGGCCACGCCGGCGCGACGCAGCGACTCCGAGCCGGTGCGCATCGTCTCCAGGGCCCCGGCCAGCCCGCCCTCCGGGGCGTCTCCGGGCCTGTGGACGTAGCCGTCGGCGAGGAACTCGCGGAGCCGATCCAGGCCGTCCAGCAGCTCCGGATCCGAGGCGAGATCGGCGCGCAGGTCCGCATCGCTGTAGCGCCAGCCCTCGAGGAAGAGCTCGCGCGTGTCGTCGAGCGCCTCGAGGGCCGAGGGGCCGCCGTCCGCGCGCAGCTCGCGGCGCAGATCCTCGTCGGTGTACGTGACGATGTCCGGGACGGGCTCGAGCGCGAGCGGCGGTACAGCCGCGGCGATGGCCGCCTGGGCAGCCGCCAGCAGGTCGTCGGCGGCGACTCCGGGCGGAAGGCACTCGGGGAGCGTGTCGCTCGCCGCGGCGGCGGCGGCCCGCCGCGCCTCCTCGCCGTCGCAGGCCTCGAGACCGTCGAGCGCCTCGGCGACCCGTGCGACCGCGAGGGTGGTGAGGAGTTCCGCGGCGTCCTGCTTCCGTGGCGCCAGCGCGATCGTCGTCGAGAAGGCGTCCGAGCGCCCCGCCACGTAGCTGCTCACGTCGGCGGCGACGAGATCGGCCTGCTCCTGGACCCAGGGGGGCGGCGCGACCTCCCGCAGCACCGCCTTGACCTCCTCGCGGCTGACCTCGACCCCGTAGGGCAGCTGGACGGTCTCGTCCAGCTCCTCGTCGACCCGGGGGTCGAGGATCTCGGCGTAGAGCAGATCGGCGGCGTCCGTCTCGCGCAGGACCGCCCGGAGCTCCCCGGCGGCGGCGTCCGCCCGCTCGTCGCCGAAGTGGACGCGGATCTCGAAGCCGTCGGTGTCGCCGACGACGTAGGAGGTCAGCGCGTCGACGATCTGCTCCACCTGATCGCCGAACCACTCGGGGGTCACGACGCCGAGGACGACCCGCGAGAGCCGTCCGCCGTCCTCCGCGCCGCCCCCGAAGAGCCGCTCCATCCAGCCGGGGGTGGCGGCGTCCGGGGCGAGCGCCTCGCCGGCCGTCTCGCGGATCCGCGGCTCCAGCTCCTCCTCGAGCAGCCGCCCGTAGACGTCGGCCTCCCGCATCAGCGCCAGCAACGCGTCGACGACGTCGCGCACGACCTCCGCGAGCGGCGGGTCGATGGTCAGCTCGTCGCTCTCGCCCGCGGCGTAGCGGACGGTCTCGCGCACGGCGGGCGCGACCAGCGCCTCGAGTTCCTCGGGCGAGAGCGCACCCTGAACCGCCCCGACGATCCGGGGCGTCTCCAGCCCGGACGCCGCGACCGGGTTCTCGCGGAGGTCGACGCCGATTGCGTCCGGCTCCTCCTCGCGCGCCTCGTCGATGGCCGACGGGAGGACGTCGTCCAGGGCGACCCGGTAGGCGTCGGCCTCCTCGAGCTGGTCCGTGTAGAAGTCGGCGTTCAGGAACGTCGCCCGCACGCCCTGCAGGAGGAGCGCGGCGAGCAGCACGCCGAGCAGTAGGACGCCGAGCGCGACCGCCGCCGTCCGTCGCACCCAGATCATCGATCACCCCTCGGCCGGCAGCGGTCGCTGCGTGCCCTCACGGGAAGATCCCCTGGACGGCGTAGGCCTCGGCGACGCGGTCGATGGCGAGGCTGTAGGCGGCGACTCGCAGGTCGGGCATGCCGCGGGACCTCCACCTCTCGTACACCGAACGGTAGGCGTGGGTGATGGTGTCGGCGAGCGCCGCCTCGACGAGATCGATCTCGGCGGGGCCCCTGACGGTGCGCGCGAAGTCGGCGTCGCTCAGCCGCGCGCCCGTCGCACCCTGCAGCGCCTCCACGAGGCGGGTGGCGGCGACCTCCTGGTAGCGGCTCGTGAGCCGCTCGGGGGAGACGTGCTGGATGTTCTTGAGCCACTCGAAGTAGGAGACGGTGACACCGCCGGCGTTGAGGAAGACGTCGGGGATGACAAGGATGCCGCGCTCGCGGAGGATGGCGTCGCCCCGGCCGTCGACGGGACCGTTCGCGGCCTCGGCGACGATGCGGGCCCGGATCCGCGGAGCGTTCTCCTCCGTGACCTGGTTCTCGAGGGCCGCGGGGACGAGGATGTCGCAGTCGAGCTCGAGCACCTGCGAGGAGACCTCGACGGTGCGCGCGCCGGGGGCCCCGCGAACGGAGCCGGTCTCGGCGCGGTGGCGCTGGACGGCGTCGACGTCGAGGCCGTCCGGGGAGGCGACGCCGCCGTCGAACTCGGCGATGGCGACGATGCGGGCCCCCGCCTCCTCCAGCAGCCGCGCGGCGTGGTACCCCACCTTCCCCAGCCCCTGGACGATGACCCGCTTCCCCTCGATGCCGCGCGTGAGCCCGACGGCCTTCATCTCCTCGGCCGAATCGGTCGCCTCCGCGATGCCGATGGCGACGCCCCGGCCGGTGGCCTCGGTGCGGCCGGCGATGCCGTGGAGGGAGACGGGCTTCCCCGTGACGCAGGCGGAGGGGTTGAGCTGGTCGGGGTTGAGCGCGCTGTAGGTGTCGACGATCCAGGCCATCTCGCGCTCCCCGGTGCCGTAGTCGGGGGCGGGCACGTCGACGGCCGGGCCGATCATGTTCTTGCGGTTGAGCTCGGCGACGTAGCGGCGGGTGACGCGCTCAAGGAAGCCCGCGCTCTCGGTGCGGGCGTCGACCCGGACGCCCCCCTTCGCCCCGCCGAAGGGCGCCTCGACGAGGGCGCACTTGTAGGTCATGAGGGAGGC
>DAOULG010000223.1:0-15233 GCA_034420495.1 Dehalococcoidia bacterium | reverse complement strand
CTCGCCGCGACCATACGCCGCCGCTCGCTCATCCTTGTTAGTAGCTTGCTGCACCGCCCGGCCGCCGGGGGTGAGTTGCTGTAAACAACCTACGTGGGAGTTACAGCTAGCCGGCGTCGCCCGCCCGGGCCCCGCTCCGGGCGCTCCCGGCCTCAGCGGCTCCCGGCCTCAGCGGGGGGTGGTCGGCTCAGCGCTCCGCTCACGCATCGGAGAGCCCGCGCGGCAGGGTGAAGGTCACGTTCTCCTCGGCGGTCTGCACGATCTCGATCTCGACGGGCGCGAGCGCGTCGAGGATCTGGTGGACGAGGAGGTCGGGCGTGGAGGCCCCCGAGGTGACGCCGACGGACTCGACGCCCCGCAGCCACGCGGGGTCGAGCTCCTCGGGGCCGCCGATCAGGTAGGCCGTCGCGCCGCGGGCCTCGGCGACCTCGCGAAGCCTGTTGCAGTTCGAGCTGCTCTGCGAGCCGACGACGATGACGAGCTCCACCCGCTCGCAGAGCGCCTTCACGGCGTCCTGGCGGTTCGTCGTGGCGTAGCAGATGTCGTCGCGGACGATCGCGTCCTCGAAGCGCTGGCGGATCCCATCGACCGCGCGGCGCGTGTCGTCGACCGAGAGCGTCGTCTGCGTGATCACCGCGACCGGCGCATCGGAGCCCCACGAGGGCAGGTCGCCGTCCTCCCGGTCGTCCACGAAGAACATCGGGGCCTGGCCCATCGTCCCCTTCACCTCCTGGTGGCCGCGGTGCCCGACGAGGATGACGTCCCGGCCCTCGCGCCGGTACTTCTTCGCCTCGTTGTGCACCTTGACCACGAGCGGGCAGGTCGCATCGATGACGTTCAGGCCTCTCTCGTGGGCGGCGGCGAAGTCCTCCGGCGGGGAGCCGTGCGCCGAGAAGACGACGTTCGACCCCTCCGGGATGTCCCGCACGTCCTCGACGGTGACCGCACCCTTCGCCTCCAGGGTGCGGACCACGTGCGCGTTGTGGACGATCTGGTGCTTGACGTAGACGGGGGCGCCGAAGCGCCGGAGCGCGATCTCGACGATCTCGATCGCCCTGTCGACGCCCGCGCAGAACCCCCGAGGTGCGGCGAGATAGACCTTCATGACCCCCTCGGCGTCCCGATGACCCGTGGGTGAGTGTCGCACGGCCCGGAAACGCGAGTCCAGCGTCGCGCTCCCGGCCGGGTCCGCGCGGCGCCCCGCTCCCGACCCTCAGGGCGCCCCTTGCCCGCCCGGGACGAGATCGGCGGCGAGCACGCCGCTCCGCACCGCTCCCTCCATCGTCGACGGCCAGCCGGTGTCGGTCCATTCGCCGGCGAGGAAGAGGTTGGGGATCGGCGTCTCCTGCGGGAGCCGGCACCGCGCGGAGCCCGGGCGGGGCCGGAAGGTCGCCTGGTGCTGCTTCACGACGCGGCAGCGCCGGATCCGCGCCCCGCGCGCCCGCGGGAAGAGCCGCTCCACCTCGCGGGAGAAGGTCTCCCTCAGCCGCTCGGCGCTCTGCCCCGCGTAGTCCCACGCGGCGCTCAGCGAGATGCAGAGGTACTGCCCCTCCCCGGCCGGGCCGCGCTGCATCGCGCTCTTGTTGAAGACGAACTGCACGGGGCTGTCCAGGAAGGCGACGAAGTCGCCCTCCATCACCTCCCTGTCGTACCAGAGGTGGACGCCGACGATCGGCGCGAAGCTCAACCCGCGCGCGCGCGCGAAGAAGGGATCCGAGGCAACCGCCGGCGGGAGGACGCCGAGCAGGACATCGAAGGGGAGGGCGCTCACGTAGGACTCGGCCTCGACGACGCGCCCGCCTCCCAGCTCGGCGCCGACGACGCGGCCCCCGACGATGCGCAGGGAGCGCACGGTCCCGCCCAGGAGGACGTCGTGCCCGGAGGATGCGAGCCTCTCGTGGGCCGGCGCCCCGGCCAGCGAGGTGAGCCCGACGCGCGACCAGCCGAGCGCGGCCTCCGCCGGCGACCGGAGCAGCCCCTCCTGGAAGACCATCAGGGCCATCTCCGCGCTCACATCGCGAGCGTCGTCATTCAGGGTCGGCACGATGATCAGGTTCCAGAGGTTGTCGATGGCGCGCTCGCTCTGGTGGTGCCGCCTGAGCCAGTCGTACGCGCTCTCCGCGTCCAGCCGCTCGCGGTCCCGGGTGCGATCGGTGCGCCGCATGCGCAGCAGCGCGTACGCCGCGAGCAGCTTCTCCCGGGCGCTCAGGTGGGGGTAGCGCAGGAAGGAGGGGAGGATGTGCAGCGGCCCGAGCGCGGGGGTGCTCGCGATCGTGCCGCTCCTGCCGTCGCGCACGACCTCGACCTTCAGGCGGGGCTGCAGGTACGCCTGATCGAGCGTCCCCGTCCAGCGCAGCAGGTCGAGGTAGGCGGTGCAGCAGCCCATGAAGAGGTGCTGCCCGTTGTCGACGTCCCAGCCCGCCCGCTCGTCGTAGAACGAGAAGGCCCGCCCGCCGAGGAAGCGCCGCTTCTCGACGAGCGTGACGTGGTGGCCGCGGCGTGCGAGCGAGCGGGAGGCCGAGAGGCCGGCGAGCCCGCCGCCGAGGACGGCTACGGTGCGCGGGCCGGGAGGGACAGCATGCTCCTCATCCATGTCCTCCCCATGATAAGGAGCTTCTCGCGCGTGCTGAGCCCGATCCGCCCGTCGAAGACCCGGAAGCCGCCCGCCTCGATCCGGTCGAGCACGGCGGCGTAGATGTCGTGCAGCACCGCCGGACAGGCCCGGGAGCGCCCCGAGAGCAGGGGGAGCAGGCGGCGGCCCTCGCGCAGGTATTCGCGGGCGCGGTCCGCCTGGAACTGCATGAGCCGCAGGAACGGTTCGGTGACCTCGCCCCGGAGGAGCTCCGCCTCCGAGTAGCCGTGCGAGGCGATCTCGTCGGCGGGCAGGTAGATCCGGCCCATCCCGGCGTCCTCGCGCACGTCCCGGATGATGTTGGTCAGCTGCATGCCGATCCCGAGCGCGACGGCGTAGTCGCGCGCCCTCTCGTCGTCGTACTCGAAGATCTCGATGCAGACGAGCCCGACGACGGAGGCGACCTTGTAGCAGTAGGCCCTGAGCTCGTCGAAGGATCCGAACCTGCTCCGGATCATGTCCATCTCGATGCCCTCGACGATCTCCTCGAAGTAGCCGATCGGGATCCCGTAGGTCCGGGCCGTGTCGGCGAGCGCGTCGAAGACCGGGTCCGGAGACGGCTCCTCCCCGTCGAGCATCCGTCCGAGCCGCCCCTTCGTCTCGGCCAGGAGCTCGCGTCGTCGCTCCTCGGGCATGTCGTCGTCGGCGATGTCGTCGCAGAGCCTGCAGAACGCGTAGGTCGCGTAGATGGCGCGCCGCTTGGCGCGTGGCAGCGTCAGGAAGGCGTAGTAGAAGTTGCGGGCGCTGCTCCGCGTGATGAGCCGGCAGTGCTCGTAGGCCTCCTCGAGATCGCGTCGCCCGGCGGGAGCCCCGCGCCGCCCCGTCACGCTCGGCCCGGGAGGCCGAACCGGGCGAGCGTCCTGGCCGCCAGCAGGAACTTCGCCCTCCGCGTGAGGACGGGACGCTCGCTGAGGACGTCGTAGCCTCGGTGCTCGATCAGGTCGAGCACCCGGAGGCCTCCCGCGGAGAAGAGCGCCACCGCCAGCCGGGTCCGCCCCTGGAGCGTCCCGAGCAGCTCCTCGCCGCGGCGGAAGAGCGCCCTCGTCCGCTCCACCTGGAAGGCCATCAGCTCGCGGAAGGCGTCGTTCACGACGCGCCGGCCGAGATCGTCCTCGCTGTAGCCGAAGCGCTCCATCTCCTCCAGCGGGAGGTAGATGCGCCCCGCGACGTGGTCGCGCGCGACATCCTGCCAGAAGTTGGCGAGCTGAAGCGCCGTGCACGTGGCGTCGGCGAGGAGCTGCCGGCGCTCGTCGCGGTAGCCGCAGACGTAGAGCACGAGCCGGCCGACCGGATTGGCCGAGTGCTCGCAATAGCGCACGAGATCCTCGTAGCTGCGGTACCTCGTCGTGCGCTGATCCATGCGGTTCGCCTCGATCAGCCGCAGGAAGGGCTCCTCCGGGATCTCGAAGCGTGCGATCGTCTCCCGGAGGGCCGTCAGGTAGGGATGCTGCGGCGTTCCCTCGTAGCAGCGGCGCAGGTCCTGCTCCCAGAGATCGAGGGCGTGCAGCCGGTCCCCGGGGTGCTCGTCGCCGAGGTCGTCCACGGTTCGGCAGTAGGCGTAGATGGCGGAGAAGTGCCTGCGGAGCTCCGCGGGGAGGAACCGCGAGGCGACCGTGAAGTTCTCGTAGTGCGATCGGGCGAGCGCCTGGCAGCGCCGGTAGCTCTCCTCGACCGAGACGGGGGAGGACGTGCCCGCGAGCATGGTCAGGCGACCATACGCGGCGCCACTGCGCGGTTCAACACGGCCGTCGCCCCGCGCGGGCTCGTTCCGCCGGCCTCAGGAGGGCGCCGCGCCCGCATCGGCGCCTCCGTCGGCGACCTCGACCACGAAGTCCTCGATCACGGGATTGGCGAGCAGCTGATCGCACATCGCGCGCACGAGGCGGGACGCCTCCTCGGCGCTCGGGGCGCTGAGCGTCACCGCCAGGCGCTTCCCCACGCGGACGGCCTCGACGCTCTCGAATCCCAGGGCGCCCAGGCCGTCCCGCACCGCGAGGCCGGCCGGGTCGTTGACGAGCGGCTTGAGCATCACCGTGACGTGCGCGAGGTAGCGGCTCATGCGAGCGCCGCCTCGGGCCGACCCGGGGGCGGACCGGTGAGGAGCTCGTGGGCGCGCCGGTAGCGATCGGCCGTCGCGCGGATCACGTCGGGCGGGAGATCGGGAGGGGGCGGCGAGCGGTCCCAGCCGCTGTGGAGCAGCCAGTCGCGCACCGGCTGCTTGTCGAACGACTCCTGCTCGGCCCCGGACCGGTAGCGGTCGGCGGGCCAGAACCGCGAGGAGTCGGGCGTCAGCAGCTCGTCGATCACTACCGGTTCCCCGTCGATGAGGCCGAACTCGAACTTGGTGTCGGCGAGGAGGATACCGCGCTCCGCCGCGCGCTCCGCTCCGTAGCGGTAGAGCGCCAGCGAGCGCAGCCGCAGCACCTCGGCGCGCTGCGCCCCCACCGCTCGCTTCACCTGCTCCAGCGTGATCGCCTCGTCGTGCCCGCTCCGGGCCTTCGTCGACGGCGTGAAGACCGGCTCGAGGAGGCGGTCGGCGTGGCGGAGCCCGGGCGGGAGCGCGATCCCGGAGACGGCGCCCGATCGCTCGTAGTCGCTCCAGCCCGAGCCCGCGAGGTAGCCGCGCACGACGCACTCCACGGGCAGCGGCTCGGCCCGCCGCATCACCATCGACCGCCCGAAGAGCGCCCGGTCGGCGTCGACGCCGAGCTCGCGCGCGTTCGACTCGTCGAGCACGGCGACGAAGGCGTTCGGCACGACGGAGCGGGTCCGCTCGAACCAGTGCGCCGAGAGGCGGGTCAGCACCTCCCCCTTGCCCGGGATCCCCTGCGGCAGCACGACGTCGAAGGCCGAGATGCGATCGGTGGCGACCAGCAGCAGCCGGTCGCCGGGGATCTCGTAGATCTCGCGCACCTTGCCGCTCGCCACCCGGGGCGCGCGCACGCTCTCCCGGGGGACCTCCCGCATCGGCGGCTCACCGGCTCGCGGGCTGCCCTGGAGCGTCACGGCTCCCCGCGCCCCCCGCCCGGGTCCCCGCTCCCGGGGCCCGCCTGAGCCGGGAGCAGGCCGAGGCGACGGAACGACTCCCCCTCGTGCACGAGGTAGGCGCCGGGGTCGAAGAGGTCGTCGAGCCGCTCCCGGTCGAGCCGGCCGCTGACCTCGGGGTCGGCCGCGAGCAGATCCCGCAGCGTCGGCCCCCCGCCCGACGCGGGCGCATCCCAGACGGCCATCGAGTGACGCTGCACGATCGCGTAGGCCTGCTCGCGCGAGAGCCCGCTCTCGATCAGGGCGAGCAGCACCCGCTGCGAGTAGACGAGGCCGCGCGTCGACTCAAGGTTGGCGCGCATCCGCTCGGGGTAGACGCGCAGCCCCTCCATGACGCCGGTGAAGAGCCGGAGCGCGTAGCAGAGCAGCCCCGTCGCGTCGGGCAGGACGATGCGCTCGGCGCTCGAGTGCGAGATGTCGCGCTCGTGCCAGAGCGCCACGTTCTCCAGGCCGACCTGGGCGTAGCCGCGCAGCAGGCGCGCGAGTCCGCAGACGCGCTCGCAGAGCTCCGGGTTCCGCTTGTGGGGCATCGAGGAGGAGCCCGTCTGCCCCTCATCGAACGGCTCCTCCGCCTCGCGCAGCTCGGTGCGCTGGAGCCCGCGTATCTCGGTCGCGAAGCGCTCCAGGGAGGAGCCGATCCCCGCGAGCACGGAGGTGAGGTGGGCGTGCCGGTCGCGCTGCAGCACCTGCGTCGTGACGGGCGCCACGGCGAGCCCGAGGCGCCGGCAGGCCGCCTCCTCGACGGCCGGCGGGACGGTGGCGTGCGTCCCGACGGGGCCGGACATCTGGCCGACGGCGACCGTCTCCCGCGCGCCCTCGAGGCGCCCCTGCTGCCGGCGGATCTCATCGAACCAGACCGCGAGCTTGAGGCCGAAGGTCGTGGGCTCCGCGTGCACGCCGTGCGTGCGGCCGACGCAGAGGGTGCCGCGGTGCTCGATCGCCCGGCGCGCCACGACGTCGCAGAGCCGGGCGAGATCGGCCTCAAGGAGATCGAGCGCCGCCCCGAGCTGCAGGCTGGTGGCCGTGTCCCAGACGTCCTGCGAGGTGAGACCGTAGTGCACCCAGCGGGACTCGGGTCCCAGCGAGTCGGCGACCGAGCGCAGGAAGGCCGTCACGTCGTGGTGCGTCTCGTCGATGTAGCGCAGCACGTCCGGGACGTGGACGCGGGCGTCGCGCGCGATCGTGCGCGCATCCTCGGGCGGGACGACGCCGGCCTCGGCCCACGCCTCGACGACCGCGATCTCGACCTCGAGCCAGCGCTGGAACTTCTGCTCGTCGCTCCAGACCGCCGTCATCTCGGGCACGGAGTAGCGGGGGATCATGGCCTGCTCTCCCTGCCGCCGGGGGGAGCGCCCAACAGCAGCCGCGCGAACTCCCGGGCGACCGCGTCGCGCTCGTGAGGATCCCCGAAGAGCGCACCCCAGCCCGCGGGGCCCCTCGATGGTACGTCACCGGATGGCCGGGGGCATGCCCCGGCGTCGACGGCGCGGGCGAAGCGGCGGCATGCCGTCTCGATCTCGTCGCGGCGCGCGTCGAGCGCGCCCGGGGAGACGTCGTCGGTCCGGAGGCTGCGGATCACGAACTCGCGGTTCCCCGCGAGCGCGCGGAGCGCCTCCTCCGCGAGCGGCGCCCGGCCGGGCGGAGGCCCCCAGGCCGCGATGAAGTGCAGGCAGGGCGCCCGCGCAGCCGCCCCGGGGAAGGGCGGCAGCGCGCCGATGTCGACGGTGCGCCGGCACTCCCGCATCGGGCAGCGCACCGCGGGCGGAGGGCTCCCGGCATCGCTCACGTCGCGGTGCCCGGGCCCGCCGCGACGGGTTCGGCGTCGAGCGCGACGTCGCGCCGGTAGTGGGCTCCGTCGAAGGAGATGCGCCGGACGTTGTCGTAGGCGAGGGCCCGCGCCTCCCCGAGCGTCTCGCCGGAGGCGACGACGCACAGCACGCGACCTCCCGCCGTCACCACGCGGCCGCCCTCGACGCGCCGCGCGCCGGCGTAGAAGACCTGGACCCCGGGGTCGACCGCGCGGGTGCCGGTGATCTCGGCGCCGCGCGGATAGTCGCCCGGGTAGCCGGGCGAGGCCATCATCACGCCGACGGTGGCCCGCTCGTCCCACTCCGGCGTGAGCTCCTGGAGCCGGTTCGCCGTGACGGCCTCCAGGACGGCGAGGAGATCGGTCCGCAGCCGGGGGAGCAGCACCTCGGCCTCCGGGTCGCCGAAGCGGCTGTTGAACTCGACGACGCGCGGGCCGTCCTCCGTCATCATCATCCCCGGGTAGAGCACGCCCCGGAAGGGACGTCCCTCCTCGGCGAGCCGGGCGACGGCGCGCTCCGTCACCTCGCGCTGGATGCGCTCCACCTCGCCGGGCGCGAGCCACCCCGGGGGCGAGTAGCAGCCCATGCCCCCCGTGTTCGGCCCCCGGTCGCCGTCGCCGACGGGCTTGTAGTCGCACGAGAAGGGCATGTGGGCGACGCTCACGCCGTCGGTGAAGGCGTGCGCCGAGGTCTCGCGGCCGCTCAGGCGCTCCTCGATGAGGATGCGCTCGCCCGCCGGGCCGAAGGCGCCGGAGAACGCCGACTCGACGGCGGCCTCCGCCTCCGCCGGCGTCTCGCAGATGGTGACGCCCTTGCCGGCGGCGAGGCCGTCCGCCTTGACGACGACGCCCGGGCCTCCATCCCCGGCGGGTGCGAGGCCGCGCAGGTAGGAGAGCGCGGAGGCGGCGTCGTCGAAGGGGCGGGCGCGGGCGGTGGCGATGCCGGCGCGGGCCATCAGCCCCTTGGCGAAGGTCTTGGAGGACTCGATCGCGGCGGCGGCCGCGGTCGGGCCGAAGACGGGCACCCCCTCCACCACGAGGCGGTCGACGACGCCCGCGCCGAGCGGATCCTCGGGGCCGACGACCACCAGGTCGGGCCTCAGCCTGCGCGCGAGCTCCGCCACGGCGTCGGGGTCGGAGACGGGGATCCCCGCGACGTTCTCGCCGAAGTCGGCCGTGCCGGCGTTGCCGGGCGCCGTCCACAGCTTCGCGAGCCGTCGCGAGCGCGCCAGCGCCCAGGCGATCGCGTGCTCCCGGCCTCCGGAGCCGAGCAGCAGCACCCTCACGCCGCTACTCCCACTCGATGGTGCCCGGCGGCTTCGAGGTGATGTCGTAGACGACGCGGTTCACCTCGGGCACCTCGTTGACGATGCGCGAGGAGATGCGGGCGAGCAGGTCGTAGGGGAGGCGCGCCCAGTCGGCCGTCATCGCATCCTCCGCCGTCACGCAGCGCAGGGCGACGCAGTGCCCGTAGGTGCGGAAATCGCCCTGCACGCCGACGGTGCGCGTGTCGGTGAGGACGGCGAACGCCTGCCACAGGTCGTAGTAGACGGCGGCGCGCTTCACCTCGTCCATCACGATCCAGTCGCAGCGGCGCAGGACGTTGAGCCGCGCCGCCGTCACCTCGCCGATCACGCGGATCGCGAGGCCGGGGCCGGGGAAGGGCTGGCGGTAGACGATCTCGTCGGCGAGGCCGAGCTCCTTGCCGGCGCGCCGCACCTCGTCCTTGAAGAGGTTGCGCAGCGGCTCGACGAGCGAGAGGCGCATGTCGGGAGGGAGCCCGCCGACGTTGTGGTGCGTCTTGATCTTCGCGGCGGCGGAGCCGGTGGAGGCCGACTCGATCACGTCGGGGTAGGTCGTCCCCTGCACGATGAAGTCGACCTCCCCGAGGCGGGCCGCCTCCTCCTCGAAGAGGTGGATGAAGGTCGCCCCGATGGTGCGGCGCTTGCGCTCCGGGTCGGTGATGCCGCCGAGCTCGCTGATGAAGCGCTCCCGGGCCTCGAGGTGGATCAGGTTGATCTCCATGTGCTCCCGGAAGGTCGAGATGACCCGCTCCGCCTCCTCGGCGCGCAGCAGGCCGTTGTCCACGAAGATGCAGGTGAGCTGGTCGCCGACGGCGCGATGCACGAGCGTCGCCGCGACGGCCGAATCGACCCCGCCGGAGAGCGCGCAGATCACCCTCCCCGTCCCCACCTGGTCGGAGATCGTCGCGATCGACTCCTCCACGAAGGAGGCGGGCGTCCAGTCGCCCGCGCAGCCCGCGACGTTGGTCAGGAAGTTGCGCAGCAGCTGGTCGCCCTCGGGCGTATGCACGACCTCGGGGTGGAACTGGAGGCCGAGGCAGCCGCTCTCGTTCGCCATCGCGGCGACGGGGCTGTTCTCGGAGTGCGCGATGGAGCGGAATCCGGGCGGGAGCTCGACGATGCGGTCGCCGTGGGACATCCAGACCGGGAGCGTGGCCGGGAGCCCGTCGAGGAGCGGGCTCGCCGGGTCGGAGAGCGTGATCACGGCGTGGCCGTACTCCCGGGACTCGGAGGGGGCGACGCGGCCGCCGAGCGCGTGGGTCAGGAGCTGCATCCCGTAGCAGATGCCGAGCACGGGCAGGCCCGAGGCGAGCACGTAGGGGGGAAGGGTCGGGGCGTTCTGCGCGTAGACGGATGCGGGGCCGCCGGAGAGCACGAAGCCCTTCACCCGCAGGTGCGCCAGCGCCTCGGGTCCCGCGTCCCACGGCACGAGCTCGGAGTAGACGCTGGCCTCGCGGATGCGCCGGGCGATGAGCATCGAGTACTGCGAGCCGTAGTCGATCACCACCACGGCCTCGGGGGCGGTGGGTGCCGGCGTGAGGAGCAGCCCCGGTTCGCGCGCCTCGGCGATCTCCAGGTAGGTCGAGACCTCGTTGTCGCCGGAGATGCGGATCCGATCCGCGGCGGCGGATACCTCGGTCTGATCGACCATCGGGCTCCGGTGGCTCGGGGGAGAATCGTCGACGCCCGCATCGTAGCATGGCCCCGGTCGCCGCGCCGTCGACGGGGCGGCGGGGAGCAGGGAGTCCGCGGATGCCGATAGTCGGCCCGGATCGCCTCGGGGAGGTGGCCGCGGCGCTCGCCTCGGGCGAGGTCGTCGCGATCCCGACCGAGACCGTGTACGGGCTCGCCGCGCGCGCCGACGATGCGGAGGCCGTCGCGCGGATGGGGGCGCTCAAGGGGCGCCCCTCCGACCAGCCGTTCCAGCTGCTCGTCGAGCCGGTGGAGGCGGTGCTCCCCCTGCTCGCCGAGCCGGGCGCGGTGGAGAGGGTGCGCGCGGTGTGGCCCGGCCCCCTGACGGCGGTGCTCCGCGCGCGTCCCGGCTCGGGGATCGCCGTGGTCACCGGGGAGGGGACGGTGGGCGTGAGGCAGCCGGACGACGCGCTCGCGCGCGCCGTCATCGCCCGCGCGGGCGGCGTCATCGCCGCGACCTCCGCGAACCTCAGCGGCGAGGCGCCGGCGACGAGCGCGCCCGACGTCCTCCGGCGCTTCGGGCGCGCCCTGCTGGTCCTCGACGGCGGGGAGCGCGGCGGGCTCGCCCCCTCGACGGTCGTCGATCTCACGCGCCACCCGCCCGTGCTGCTGCGCGAGGGACCGATCACCGCCGGCGAGCTCGGGATCGACGAGCCGGCCCCTCCCCCTCCCGGCTGACGGCGGGCGGACGGCGGGCCCTGGAGGATGCGGATGGCGGCACCGGCGACGCTGCCCGACCTGCTCGCGCCCGGTCTCGAGCTCGTCTTCGCGGGGATCAACCCGGGCGAGCGCTCGGCCGAGCGCGGCCACTACTACGCGCACCGGGGCAACGGCTTCTGGGCCGCACTCTCGGCCTCCCCGCTGGTCGCGCGCACCCTCGGCCCCGAGGACGATCGCTCGCTGCCGGCGACGGAGGGGATCGGCTTCACCGACGTCGTCAAGCGGGTCGTCACCGACAGCACGCGGGTCACCGACGAGGAGCTGCGTTCGGCCGAGCCCGCCTTCCGCGCCCGGGTCGCCGCCGCCGCGCCCCGGGCGGTCTGCCTGACGAGCGGCCGGGCGTTCGACGTGCTCTTCCCCCGTCTCCGTCCCGCCGGGAGCTGGGGACGGCAGCCCTCGACCCTGGAGGGCGCCTCGCTCTGGGTCATGCCCTCCACCTCGGGTCGCGCCGCCGGCTCCCGCCGCCACGTGCACCGCGTGCTCGCGGAGCTC
This sequence comes from Dehalococcoidia bacterium, assembly GCA_034420495.1. Classification (GTDB taxonomy): domain Bacteria; phylum Chloroflexota; class Dehalococcoidia; order UBA2979; family UBA2979; genus VYDC01. Next base: position 3,541 of record DAOULG010000223.1, on the reverse strand, counting down.
GCCTCCTTCCTCGGCCGCGGTGCGCGGTGAGGAGCGCGCGCCGCGGCCGCCGCCGGGCCGGGCGGCCGGGGGGACGCTGATGCCGGAGCGGGGGAGCGGGCCGGGGGGAGGCCCGGGCGCGGTCGGCGCGCGGCGGCTGCGCGCGGCGCTCTCCGGCGTCGGGGCGGTGAGCCGCCTCGGCGCCGCCCTGGTCCGCCACGGGAGCCGGCGGGCGTGGCCGGTCGCCTCGGGGCGCCTGGCCGTTCGCGGTCCCGACGCCCCGCTCGAGCTCATCCGGGACCGGCACGGCGTCCCGCATCTCTTCGCCCACTCGGAGCGCGATGCCCTCTTCGGCCAGGGCTTCGTGCACGCGCAGGACAGGCTCTTCCAGATGGAGCTCGTGCGCCGCCTCGGCTCCGGGCGGCTCTCCGAGGTCTTCGGGCCCCGGGCGCTCCAGGCGGATCGCTTCCAGCGCCGCCTCGGCCTCGCCGGGCTCGCGCAGCGCGATGTCGACGCCGCCTCCGTGCTCGATCACGCCTCGCTGGAGGCCTACGCGGAGGGGGTGAACGCCGGGGTCTCGACGCTGCGCGGGCTCCCGCCCGAGTTCGGCCTGCTCGGCATCTCGCCGGAGCCCTGGCGCGCGTGGCACTCGACGCTCGTCGTCCGCCTCCTCTTCTTCACCTTCGCGACGAACTGGGAGACCGAGCTGCTGCGGGCGGAGCTGCTGCGCCGGCTCGGGCCCGCAGGCGCCGCCCGCGCGGAGCCCGGGCCGCTCTCCCCGCCGGGCGGCCGCGGCCCGGGAGGCTGGCGCCGCACGGCGACCGGCGCGGAGGCCCCCGGCGCCCTCGAGAGGCTGCTCGCCGCGCACGCCGCCGCGCGCGCGGCCGGGGTCGAGGCGGGTCTCCCGGCGGCCGGCGGCGCCTCCAACGCCATCGCCGTCGCGCCCGCCCGCAGCGGAACCGGGGGACCGCTGCTCGCCGCCGATCCGCACCTCGCGCCCCGGCTCCCCGGCTTCTTCCATCTCGTGAACGTCCAGGGCGGCGCGCTGAGCGCCGCCGGAGCCGATATCCCGGGGCTTCCCGGGGTCGCGATCGGGCACAACGGTGCGCTCGCGTGGGGCCTCACCGCGGGCCTCGCCGACGTCGCCGACTGCTACGTCGAGCACCTGCATCCCGACGGCGAGGGGCGCTACCTCACTCCGGACGGCTGGTCGCACGGGCGCTGGCGGGTGGAGACGATCGGCGTGCGGGGCGGTGCGCCCGCGGTGGAGCGGGTGCTCGAGACCCGGCACGGACCGATCATCGGACCGGCGCTTCCCGGCGAGGCGCGGGCGATCGCGCTTCACGCCACGCCGCTCGCACCCGGCGACGTCGCGGGTCCGCTGCTCGCGCTCGGACGGGCGCGGAGCGTCGAGGACTTCGAGCGGGCCCTCGACCGCTGGCCCGGCTCGACCTTCAACGTCGTCTACGCGCACCGGGAGGGATCCATCGGCTACCGGCTCGTCGGCCGCGTGCCGCGGCGCGGCGCCGGCCAGGGGCTGCTCCCGCACGCGGGCGCCTCCTCGCCGGGCCCGCCCCCGCCGCGCGATCCATCGGAGCTGCCCCGGCTGCGGGACCCCGTCTCGGGCGTCGTGATCTCCGCCAACGAGCCGCCCGGAGGGCCGCTCGAGCTCGGCGAGGAGTGGTGCGAGTCCTGGCGCGCCGAGCGCATCGCGGAGCTGCTCGCCGCGCGCGAGCGCCACGACGCGGCCTCGCTCGCCGCGATCCAGCTCGACCTGCACTCGGAGCCGATGGCGCGGCTGCGCGACCTGCTGCTCGCCGCGGATGCCCTGCCCCCCGGCGCCGCCGCGCGGGAGCGGGTCGAGGGGTGGGACGGGCGCCTGCTCGCCTCGAGCGCCGCCGCCGCGATCGTCGAGAGCGCCTTCATCGAGATCGCCCGTTCGGTCGCCTCGCGCCTCGCCGGCCCCGCGGCCCCCGTCATCCTGGGGCGGGGCCTCGACGGGGGGCACGCGCACTCGAGCTTCCACTACCGGATCCAGGGCTGGATCCTCGGGCTGCTCGAGTCCCCCCGGCCGCCGCTCTTCCGCGACGCGGCCGACCGCGACCGGCTGCTCCGCTCGGCGACCGGGCGCGCCTTCGCCGCGCTCGAGGCGCAGCTCGGCGGCGATCCCGACGCGTGGAGCTGGGGCTCGCTCCACGGCCGGAGGCTGGATCACCCGCTGGCCGCCGTCCCCGCGCTCGGCCGGCTCTGGTCCCGGGGCCCGTACCCGACCGGCGGCGACGTCAACACCGTGAGCCAGGCCGCCTACAGCCTCGTCGACGGACCCGCCGCCACGGCGAACGTTCCCGTCTATCGGCAGGTCATCGATCTCGCGGACGCCGATCGCTCGCTGGCCCTCATCCCCGCCGGCATCTCTGGCATTCCCGGGCACCCGCGCTACGATGACTGCATCGAGGAGATGCTCGCGGGCCGCTACCGGCCGCTGCTCTTCTCGCGCCCGGCCGTCGAGGCGGCGCTGGAGTCGCGGCTGGAGCTCGTTCCGGTCCCCGACCCGTCCGGCGCGGCGGGGAGGCGCCGGGCGGCGGAGGAGCTGGAATGAGCACGACGCCCGACACCGCGGCCGCGTTCGGGGAGCGCGCCGCTCGCTACCGCGCGCTCGTCGAGGCGGAGATGCGCGAGATCGTCGGGACGGGGCCGGCCGAGCTCTTCGGCTGGATGCGCTATCACCTCGGGTGGGAGGATGCCGAGGGGCGCCCCGAGCCCGGCTCCGGGGGCAAGCGGCTGCGCCCCGTCGCGCTCCTGCTCGCGGCGGAGCTGGTCGGGGGCGAGGCCGCGCCGGCGGCGCCGGCGGCGGCCGCGGTCGAGCTCATCCACGCCTTCTCGCTCGTGCACGACGACGTGATGGACGGCAGCCTGCTGCGCCGGGAGCGCCCGGCGCTCTGGACGCTCTCGGGGGCGAGCCAGGCCATCAACACCGGCGACGGCCTCTTCACCCTCGCCCACGCCGCGATGCATCGCCTCCCGGCGCGCGGCTACGCGGAGCGGCCCGTCCTGGAGGCGATGCGCGAGCTCACCGTGGCCACCGTGCGCCTGGTGGAGGGGCAGTACCTCGACATCTCGTTCGAGCAGCGCGCCGACGTCGGGACGCGCGACTACCTCGAGATGGCGGCCGGGAAGACGGCGGCGATGTTCGCCTCCCCCTTTGCGATCGGAGCGCTGCTCGGCGGCGCGGAGGGGCGAGTCGTCGACGCGTTCCGGGAGTTCGGGGCGCGGCTCGGCATCGCGTTTCAGGCGGTCGACGACGTGCTCGGCGCCTGGGGCGATCCCGCGGTGACGGGGAAGCCGGCCGGCGACGATCTGCGCACACGCAAGAAGAGCTACCCGGTCGTCTGGGCGCTGGAGGCGGGCATGGATCGGGATCCGGAGGCGGCGCGGGAGCTCGCCGCCGCCTACGCCGCGCCGCCCCCCGACGATCCCGCCGCCGCGGCCGCCGAGGCGCTGACGCTCTGCCGGACCCTCGCCGAGTCGATGACCGCCCGCGAGAGGTGATCGCGCGGGCGGC